>JAHBWH010000103.1 GCA_019637115.1 Myxococcales bacterium
GCCGCGCTGGGCGGACGCGCGCTCGCTCACCGCGGGCGGGTACCCGACGAAGGTGTCGGGGGGATCGGGGAGCGCGCGGTCACGGGCGAGCTGCTGCCGCCGTTGGCGGATCCGGCTCTCGTATTGCGTGCTACCCGGGTGGCGAAGCGCCTGGTGGAGCTCGTCGAGCGTGAGGAAGAACGCGTGGTCGAAGCTCGTGGGGAGCGGCGGGAGCGCGATCCCCGGCTGCGCGTCGCGCAGCGCGGCCCGCTCGGCGATGGCCAATCGACGCGAGGCGTCGAGGGCCACGAGGCGGAAGAGCCCGAGCACCTCCGTCACGTCGCCGCGCAGGCGCTCACGGAGCCTCAAGAAGCGCTGCACGAGCGTGAGCAGGTGCCGGAAGGCGGGCTGGAGCGGCGCGGGCACGCTCTTGCTGAGCTCGCGCTCCGCCGCCGCCCGCACCGCGCGCTGGCGCTCCTCGACGACGAGCGGGCCCGTGTGGTCGTCGCTGCTGAGGTGGACCTGCAAGGTCGCGAAGAGCAGGGTCATGTCCTCGCGCCACCGCGGCTCGGCGATCTCGGCCTCCCGCGTGCCGCGGTGTCCGTACGCCTCGAGGAAGGCCTCCAGCGCCTTGCGGGTCGGGCCGCGCGGCAAGGCGTCGAGCGTGAGGGTCGACGCCTCGCCCCCGCGGATCACCTCGCGCGCGGGCTCGTCGGTGCGGGCGGTCTCGGCGATGTACCAAAGGCGCAGGCCCGGCGCGGCGCTGTCGAGATCGGCGAGCCCCGTGAGCAGATCACGCCCGAGCGCGTCTGCGCGCTCCTTGACGGCGATCCGCAGCGCGGTCGTCAACACCACCACGCTCGAGAGCAGGTTGCCGTACACGGTGAGCATCACAGTGCCCGCCTCGTCCAGGAGGTGCTCGACGTCGGTGAGCACGCGGTCGAGCGCGGCAGGCGGCAACACCCGCAGGTCGAGCGAGCGCAGGCGCTTGCGCTCGGCCGCGAACATCGCCTCGAAGGCGTCGATGCGATCCGTGAGCGCATAGTTCTCACGGGCGAAGCGCGCCGCCGTCCACGGCAAGCGCGCGAGGAAGCCGAACGAGCCGCGCGGCTCGACCTCCGCCTCGAGGCGCTCGACCTCGCCGCCCCCTCCGAGCTGCAGGATCGTCTTCGGACGTAGCCCCGGCACCTGGCTCAGGATGCTCATGAACTCGGTCAGGTTTAGGTAGATCCGCCCGCGGAACGCGCCGACGAGCTCCGCCTCCTTGGGCACCGTGCAGCCGATCGAGCCGAAGGCGCGCCGGAAGCCGAGCTCGCTGAAGCTCGAGAGGATCGACCACGTCAGCGGCGTCGCGACGCCCGGGAGCGCCTCGCCGACGTTCACGTTGGACCAGACGATGCGGGCGCGTGTCTTGGGATCGGACGCCCGGCGTTGCCACCGCCGCGTCCCCGGCTGCAGCGCCGCCGTCACCGGCCGCGCCTGCAACAGGTAGATGGTGTCGCCCTGGACGGCCCACTCGACGTCGCGCGGGCCGTGGAAGTGCTCCTCGATCCGCAGCCCGAGCTCGGTCAGGCGATCGACGAGCGCCTCGCTCAGCGCCGAGCGCTCGCGCTCGCCCGGAGGGACCTCTTCCTCGCGCACGTCGCCGTCCTCGAGGAGCACGAAGCGTGTGGCCTTCTCCCCGAGGACACCGTCGCGCGGCACCCCGCTCGCCTTGTCGATGCGCCAGGTGTCCGGCGAGACGCGGCCGTCGACGACGCTCCGCCCGAGCCCGTAGGCCGCGTCGATCACGATCTCGCCCGCGTCGCCCGTGAGCGGGTTCACCGTGAAGAGCACGCCCGAGACGTCGGCCGGCACCATCGCCTGCACGATGACCCCGACGAGCGTGTCGGCGTCGCCTCGCCCGACGCGGCGAAGGTAGGTGAGCACGCGCGGCGAGAAGACGCTCGCCCAGCACCCGCGCACGGCGTCGAGCAGCGCCTCTTCGGTGCGCACGTTCAAGAACGACTCGTGGAGCCCGGCGGCCGAGGCCTCGTCCTGGTCCTCGCGCGTCGAGGAGGAGCGCACGGCCACGCCGACGGCGCCTTCGCGGCGGAGCGAGCAGAAAGCGTCCCGGAGCCGGCGCTCGAGCTCGACCGGCAGCGGCGCGGCGCGCACCTTGGCCGCGATCGACGCGAGCCGATCGGCCGACACGTCCTCGGCGTCGAGCAGGGCCGAGGGGAGCTCGTCGGGCTCGAGCTCCGCGCGGAAGAACGCCTCGCACGCCTGGCCCGAGAGCGCATAGGCGGCGGGGACCGGGAAACCACCGCGCGCGAGGGCCGCGAGCCCCCGCGCTTTCCCTCCGAAGGCGGTGGCGCGGCGCGGGGCGAGGGACTCGACGCGACGGAGCAGGCCTGGCATCTGGGCCGACCATAGCAGCGAGGCGCCCTCCCCGCGACGCTGGCCTGCGCCAGGTTGGCCTCCGGGCCCGGACGCGGCGGGTGCCCCAGCGACCCTGTGCGGGCCCGCCCAGGCGCCGCGCGCGCGGCGAGCCCGCGCAGAAGTGGTAGGTTGCGGCCGTGGCCACCCGCCGAGCGAAGACCGGAGCGAAGACCGCCGCCAAGCCTGCGGCGCCGAAAGGGCGCGTGAGGCGCGCCGAGGCCCCCGAGGCGCCGCGGGACGGCACGAGCCGCTGGCTCTTCGGAGGCGCCGCGCTGCTCTTCGTCGTCGTCGGCGTCGTCGTGGTCGCGCAACGAGGCGCACCCGCAGCGGAGGACACCGAGGTCGTGACGCCTGGCGCGCCGTCGCCCGAGGCGCCGTCGCCTGGAGCGGCGGTCGTCCCCGAGGCGTACCGCGTGCGCGTCGTCGCGCGACACCCGCACGCGCCGGACGCGTTCACGCAGGGCCTGCTCTGGCACGACGGATCCCTCTACGAGAGCACGGGGCTCGAAGGCCGCTCCAGCCTGCGGCGCGTGGACCTCGAGACCGGCGAGGTCCGCCAGCGCGTCGACGTCCCTGCGGCCTACTTCGCCGAGGGCTTGGCGCGCGTCGGTGACCGCCTCTTCCAGCTCACCTGGCAGAACGAGAAGGTCTTCGTCTACGACCTCCGCACGTTCGAGAAGGTCGGCGAGCACGAATACGAGGGTGAGGGGTGGGGCCTGTGCTTCGACGGGACGCACCTCGTGATGAGCGACGGAAGCGACCGGCTCACCTTCCGCGATCCGCGCACCTTCGAGGCCGTGCGCACCGTCCGCGTCACGAAGGTCGGGCGCCCCGTCCGCAACCTCAACGAGCTCGAGTGCGTGGACGGGAACGTCTGGGCCAACCTCTGGCAGCGCGACGAGATCGTGCGCATCGACCCGAGCAACGGCGTGATCACGGCGACCGTCGACGCCTCGGGCCTGCTCACGCGCGACGAGCGCCGCGGCACGGACGTGCTCAACGGCATCGCGTGGCTCCCCGACCGCGAGCGCTTCCTGCTGACGGGCAAGCTCTGGCCCTGGGCCTTCGAGGTCGAGCTTGTCCGCCGCTGACTCGCCGATGGGTCAGGTGAACACGATCGCCGGCTTCCTCCACGAGCCCTCCTACGTCGGGTGGCCGGCCGACGCATCGATCCGCGCGACGAACGAAGCCGCGATCTCGCGCCTGCCGCGAGAGGACGCTTGGCCGCCCTTGTCGCGGGACGCCTTCTTCTTCCCGCTCGACGATGCCCCGCCGGGTCTCGCCTACCGCGGACGCGCGATCGCGATCGCGTGGTCGTCCAACCAGCTCCTCGACTCCTTCGAGGCGTGGCGTGCGAAGTTCGAGCGCCTCCTTCGTGAGATGTACTGGGACCGAGCGGTGCTGACGGTCACGACCGAGTGGTGGGGCGACTACGTGATCTCTTGGACGGCGGAGGGCCCCGCGGACGAGCCGTCGCCGGTGTCCGAGTGGACGCTCGAGGCATGGCGTCTCGACCCACCGGCGCGGATCGACCCACCGCGGCTCGGCTTCGACGCTTTCCCGTAGTTCCTCGCGTGTACGCTTTCACCCCGCCGGGGTTTGAAACGCTTCCAAGATGCGGCGCGGGAGGGGTGGCCCCGCGCCACAAAGCGGTAGAGCGAAGCGTCACCTCGAGGGATCTTCTGCTGCTCGACGACCTCGAGCCCCGCGCGGAGCACCGCGACGAGCAGCGTCGATCGTCTCGTCCATCACGCGGCGATCCTAGAGATCGATCGCGGGTCGATCCTCCAAGAAGACAACGCGGGCGAGCCAAGCCGCGTCGACGAGTCAGGAGCATGAACGGGACTGACATCGCGACTTCGGTCGCGGTCAGGGCACGCCGTCGGGGCTGAGCGACAATTACTCGCGCCCCCGACCCAACGAGCATTCAACCGGGCGGCGACCGGCAGAAGTAGTTGTCGCCGAGCGGCGAAAATAGTTGACGTCGATCATATAGCCTTCGTGAGCGGCTCTCACGAGCAGGGCCCGATTGCTCCGCTACTCAAGAGAACACTTCGCCACCACAAAGGACTCAAGTCGGGACAAGTGATCAACGCAATCCCAGCGTAGTTCGGACTCTTGCAACGACGGCGTCGCTAGTGCAGCGCGCATCATCTCGACCTTGTTTGGTGGGCCCCAAACGGTTCGCCCTTTAGGGAGGGACTTCGACGTGTCCCTCTTGTCGACACTTGTAACCTCCTCGGCGATCAAGTGCGATCCGAAGTGTTCGTAGAAGCTGCCGTATTGAGATACCGTGCATGCGGCTTCCGTTAGGACGGCGGCATACTTCGAGGCATCTCTCCAGACCGAACGTACGGCGTGAAGGAGGGCCCTCGCCGGCAAGTAGTTCTCAAGCTCCCGCCCAGCAGTCCATTCGAGCAGTGCCGCGGAAGGTCGAGCGGAATTTAGCTTTTCTACCTGGCTAAGAAGGCGGACTGCGCCAGGCTTCAAGAATGAACTCGGTGGATGTTCGCCCGGATCAGACCTTAGGTCAGAATCGAGTAGAATGACCGGGTGGCGACACAGGCTTAGAAGGTCGAATGTGGACTCGACGCATCCTTCGTCGGCGGCCTCCAAGTACGAGATCAGCGCACCGCCGTATTGCATGTAGGTGTAGTGGAATCCCTCTTGCAGTCCGTGGTCCGTGAGGCGATGTCCCAACCAGTGCCGGTAGAACACGAGTTCCGTCGGACCCTCGATCCAAATCGCGACGTTGGCGGTAAATAGCGTCCGCGCAGGATGCACTCCGAGAGCCTCCAACGCAGAAAAAGCGTCGCGGCGGCCGGCAACGGCGTGCACGCTAAGGCGTACGCCTGCGTCCGACTCCTCGTAGACCGAGTTGCATCGGAATACCCTTCCGTGTGGCGAGAACACTGGGGCCATCTCGGATGCATGGGTCGCTAGTAGGTACTGGCGAGGATCTGCGAACATTAACGCAAGAAGCCTTGATCGTCGGGTTGGGTGGAGGCCGTTTTCTGGCTCGTCCCAGAGCACCAAGGCATCAGGTTGTCCGAGGCGCGTCAATGCAAAGAACGCCAACGTGGTCTCTGTGCCTGACGAGGCGTGCTTGTAGTTCACACCATTAATGTGAAGCGACTCCTTTCCTCCGACATCTGACACGTCCACATCAGACTGCAGAAGATGGCTGAGACGTGCGGTTGCACCAAGGTAATCAGAGTGCGCTGGTTTGCGCCCTTTCTTGAGGTTCATTAGTTCGTTGATCAACGCGGGAATGGCGATTTCAGGCGACTGCCTCGGTGGGATGTACACTGGCATCGGGAACGCGCAGTCGGACCAGAACGCATCGACATCCGCACGGTCCAGCGTGAGGGGCTCCTGGGATCCAGATGCCGATGCAGTGACTACCTGTGCCCGTACGAGTACTTGCTCGTGCTGTTCGAGTGACGTTGCTAGCTCCGTCACTTTGCCCTGCGCCTGGGCTCGCTGGTTTGGCGGCACGGTTTTCGCAGCTTGCTGGGCGTCTTTGAGTCGCGTCTGGACTTGAGCGACAGCGGCTTCTGCCTGGGTTAATTTAGCGCGTGTTTCGGGTGTCCCCGTGAACTCCAAAGACCGCTCGCCGTTTCGGATTCGACGTAGGACGAACTTCCCGCGATCGCATTCGATGTCGACCTCGAGTTCCTCAAAGGTCTCGCCAAGGTGCTCCCGGAAGCGCTGGAATGGTTGGGCGTCAGCGCGCCGAAATCGTAGAGTTCCGCGGACGAACCTTTCCCACGCATCGTGCTTGGGCATCTCGTCGCACAATGTTGCCTCGCTGAGGATGGCAAGGGCGAGGTGCAGGGCTCTGAGTAGGGAACTCTTGCCAGCGCCATTTGGACCGATGAGCGCAGTTACCGAAGACAGATCTAGGAGTTCGAGGCTCGCGAACCCAGGAAGGCCCTCGATACGGCATGATATTAGTTGCATCATCGTTGGGTTGATTGCTTGAGGAAGGCCGTGCGGCGTCGTGGATGCGCAGAGTGATTGTCCCCAACCCACGTCGGGTGAATTCGGGTGCAGCCGGGCTCAGATTCAGCGCACGGTGATTTGGAGAGTGAAGTGCGGGGAGTTCGCGGCATCATGGGGTTGGAAGCCCCACCAACCTGAGGACCCCGACGTTGGCGAGAGTATACCCGCAGAGCCTGTCGAGGAACGGCGAAGTTCTGAGCCGTCGACATCGGAAGCATTGCAGCACGTGCGGGGTGAGATGGCGCGGGCTCTGGCGGAAGCCGCGTCGCTCGCCGCACTCAACGCCAAGGTCACGTTCTGAGCTAAACCGCTCAGCCCATTCTCGATGAGGACGCCATGGCCGCGCGCGTTCGGTACGTGGGTCTGGATCGCGCTCGGAGCAGGAGCGAACGAGCTCGACCCGCCTGCCGTAAGGCTTGAGCGCGATCCATCCGGCATCCTCGCCTCCACAAGGCCGTCTCCTCAACCGACGACCCTCCAGGGTCACGCGGACCCAACACAGCGCTCCTACGCCGCGCCGATCGAGCCGGCGCCCACCCTGCTTGATCTGAGCGCCATCCAGACCCCGGTACGTCCTCGCGACCCCGAAGAAAGCCGGAATCGTCCGCGCGTTCGACGAGCGGCTGGGGTTTCTCGCTGTCGCGGGATGCACGACGGCGAAGAGCTGACGACGTGCTTCTCGACCCCACCGCGTGGCACGCGACGCGTCCCACGCTCGGGATGACCGGCGCTTCGGGCTGCGCGAAAGCTTTGAGGGTGGCGTAGTCCCACGCGCCGCCACCTTCGAGGAGGCGCTCGAGCGAGTTCTCGACGAACGCCTGGCTCGTGCTCGCCGCGAGGTGAAGTACGCGCACATACTCAACGTCGGCCCTATCGCCACGACGCTCGCGAAGCGAGTCGTAGGCGCGACGAAAGGTCAACGTGGGAAAGAGGTCCTCGCGGTAGCGGTAGTGCGCGAAGCCGCCGGGCTTGCGAACGAGCGACCAGATCACGTGCCGGTAGTCGACGCGGTGAGCGTCGCCGCCCCGAAGCCGCGGGATGGTCTCCACGACCTTTCCCGCGTAGCGGACCTCGAGGAGATCGGGGTAGAGGTGCACCTCGACCTCGATGAGGCGGGAGGGCACGGAGTAGGTCTTGCCAAGGACCTGGATCGTCGACCACTTTCGGACCTTCGCGAAGAGCCGCGTGAACTCCGACAGCTTCGTCGACGGCAGCGGCCGAAGACGCGCGCGCTCCTCCGCGAGCTGGCCTCTTGTCCAGCGTGGAGATCGCGCACGACGATCTGGTTCACGAAGCCGAGGTACGCGTCGACGTCCGCGAAGTCGCGGCTGCCGCGGAGTCGCAGCGCCTGGTCGAGCGCCGACTTCAAGACGTCGTGGCCCTTCTCGACCACGCCGTTCTCGTGGGCCTCTCCTGGTCGAATGCGTGAGGATCCGAGATCGAAGTGACCGAGGACTTCACGGAATTCTCGGGGGCAGAGTTCGAGGAAGCGATCGCGCGGCCAGTAGGGAAGGACGCGGATGAGGTCGCGGAAGTAGCCGGCGACGTCGAGGCGATGGAGCCGCGCGGACGCTTCGAGCGAGAAGATGTTGACGAGACTCGCGGCGTGGTCGTCGCTGCCGGCGAAGAGCCAGTTCTTGCGACCGATGGCGATGTTGCGGAGCGCGCGCTCGGAGCGGTTGTTGTCGAGCTGCAGTCGGCCGTCGTCGAGGAAGCGACAGAGCGCGCCCTTCTGGTTGATGGCGTAGCCGAAGGCCGTCGCGAGCAGGCCGCGCTCGGTGAACTCCGGCCGGAGCTTCTCGCACCAGGCGAAGAACTCTTCGACGTGCGGGCGCACGAGCGCATCGCGCGCCGCCTGTCGCTGACGTGCGGACATGCTCGCAAGGCTCTCATCGAGCTTGTAGATTCGACGGATGCGGTACAGCCCTTCGCGGGCGATCTCGCTGCGCTCTCCGACGGTGGCCTCCCAGAACTTTCGTCGCGCGTGTGCCCAACAACCGACCTCGACGCAGGGTTCCCGCGGGTCTCGTGGCTCCGCGCCGAAAAGGTCGCCTGGCCCGGCGCGGTACAAGATGTCGAAGACGTTCTTTGCGTCCGCCTGCACGTAGCCTTGGTAGCCCTCGAAGAGCGCGGCGATCGCCGCGGCCGTCTCGCGCTCGAGGTAGTCGAAGATGACGTGGTCGCGGTCGGCGATCTGCACGAGGACGTGGCCGCGCTTGCAAGGCTGTCGCTTCTTGTCGGCGTGTGCGATGGGCTGGATCTTCAGCCCGGTGGCGTCGGTCGCGATGCAGAAAGCGTTCATCTTCGCGTCCAGCCGCATCGCCTGCACGACGGTGTCGCCGAACAGGTCGCCGGCGCGCTTCGCGAGACGCGACATCGTCGCGCGGTCGATGGGGACGCCGACCCCCTGGAGATCCCGCTCTTGCCGGTAGAACGGCAACCCGAGGCTGCTCTTCTTGTAGAGGATGTCGGCCGCGAGCGAGGGCGCGAAGAACGTCCCCTCGAGCAGCTCCTTCGGTCGCGCGGTCGTCTTCACGCGGGTCTGACCAGTCTCCTCGTCTGCGGTCCGATACTTCGCGCGCGCGAGCTCGATGACCTTGTATCCGCCGCGTTGGTACGCCAGGCGGTAGCTCGTCTCGAACTCCTTCAGCGTCGCCTCGCCCGCTTCGACGCGCGCTTCGAGCACGGGGTCGCGGAGCTCGATGCGCTCGACCGGAAGGTTGAGGGAGGAGAGCTTCCGGCGCCCCGTCGACCGCGAGTTCTTCTCCGGGCCGCTTTCGGTCTCGCTCTTGGGGTCGCTCTCGGCCTCGGTGACCTCTGTCGAGTTGCTCTCGGACATCGCCAGGCCGAGCGTGGCCGCGGCTTGCTCGAACTCGCGCATCTTCTCCGCGAACTCGAGTTCGAGCTGCTGCGTGTCGACGCGTTCGGCGGTCGCGACGATCATTCGGCGACGCAGGAGTTCGAGCTCTTGCTTCAGCCGCTCGTACGAACGGCGGAGCGCGTCGCGCTCGCGCTCGGCCGCCAGCGCTCGCTGATGGGTCTGCTCGAGCTCGGCTGCCAGGGCCGCCCGCTGCGCATCGAAGGACGACTGCAACTCCGCTTGAGCCTTCAGCAGCGTCTCGACACGCGCTCGAAGCTTCGCGACTCGGTTCTCCGCGGCGGCAGCCTTCGACGGCACGACGCTCTTGTAGTCGCGCGCGATCATCGCGTCGATCCTCGCACCGTGCGTTCGATCAACACACGACGCTTCAGTGCAGACGACGACGCGATCGTCGCATCGGAACCTCCACCGAGAGCCCGTTCAAGAGGTCGTCCAGCTCCCGCTGCACGAGCTCTCGACACGCATCGCCCTCGAGCAGAGCTTCCGGCACCCGGAACGTCCCGCGGTCGAGTCGCTTGTAGAGGAGGCACAGGCCCGTCCCGTCGTAGAACAGCACCTTCATCGCCGTCCGACGCTTCCCGAAGAACACGAAGAGCGCACCACCCCGCGCCACGTGTCCGAGCCGATCGGAGACCAGACCTGCGAGGCGGTCGAAGCCCCATCGGAGGTCGATGGGCTCGAGGCCAACGAAGATCTCCACGCCGCACGGGATCATTCGCTCGCGTCCTTCCGCAGCACCGCGAGGACGGTCCGCAACGTCTCTGCATCGGCACCATCGGGCACATGCACGCGAACGTCATCGACCTCGACGACGATGCGCTCTCGTGCGCGCACCTCGCCGACCTTCACCATGGCGACGCTGGTCGACGTGTCGGCCGTCGGCAGTTCGCCCGACCGCCCCAGCCGGCTCGCGTACCATCGCAACGTCGAGGCTGCGAAGTCGCTGCCCCGGCAGAACTCCGCAGCCGTCAGCCCACTACGCCGCCATGCCGCCACCCGTCGGGTCCAGATCTCGGTGTCTGCCATCCCTCCGAGCCTGACCCCTCGATCCGCTCCATGCCTCCCCGGACCAAGAAGCGGTTACCGAGATCGCGTCGACCGAGAACGACGCGCGATAATCGCGAGGCGGCTCGCCGCGCCAGCGCGCTCGGGTGGGCTCTTGGTAGACGACGGTCACGAGGTAGCGGGTCATGTCGCTCTGACGCCCGCGACGACCCCGCTCTGACACGGCCTCGCCGCACGAGCTCGGCGCGCATCGCCTGCATCGGATGTGGAAGCGGATCTCGGGCGAGCCTGGGTCTCAACGCTTGCCTGGCTCGGGGAACCTGGGCTTGCGCCCGATCCGGACGAGCTCGCGCGGTGGGGCGACGGGATCGGGCGCGTCGAAGGGCTCGAGCTCGACGCGATAGAGGCCGTGGTCGAAGGGGCGCCCCTCCGCAGCTTCCGTGGGTACGAGGCGCTCGCGCAGGCCCTGGCGGCGATACACCCGGGCGCGGTGGTAGCAGAGGGGGTTGTTCCCCGGGCGACCGAGCACCGCGTGCGCCGTGAAGGAGCACCCGCCTTGGCAGGGCTCCGCGTACGCGCACTCTGCGCAGTAACCCCAGAGCTTCCGCGGGCCGCGCGCGAAGGCAAGCTCGGGGCTCTCGTCCCAGATGGAGGCGAGCGTCCGTTCGCCGAGGTGCCCGCCCACGTAGCTCGCGGTCAGCAGCGAAGGGCAGCCCTTCACCGCGCCGTCGGACTCGATGCCGAGCACGAACTTCCCCGCTTGGCACCCGCGCCAATGTTCGCTCGCGTCGTCGGGATCCGCGCTGCGTAGGGCGCCCTCTTCCGGTCCGAAGTAGCCGAGGTTGTTGCCGGGCCACACGTCGATTCCGTCCGCCTTCGCGCGCCGCTTGAGCGCGACGAGGCGTGGCACGAGCTCGAGCAGATCCCACGGCTGGAGCAGCATCTCCGGGCGATCCGCGGCGCGACCGAGCGGCGCCGTGATCTGCACCTGCCACGCGCGGACGCCCGCGCCCCGGAGCACGTCGTAGAGTGGCTCGAGCTCGCCGAGGTTCAGCCGGTTGACGTTGATGTTCGAGGCCGTCGCGATCCCCACGTCGCGCAGGTGCGCGAGCGCCGCGAGCGCGCCGCGGTAGCTTCCGGCCCGCGCGCGTTGTCGGTCGTGCGTGGCCTCGAGTCCGTCGACGCTCACGCTCGCGAGCTGCAAGCCGGCGTCCGCCATCGCCTCGGCGAGCTCCCGCGTTACGCCGAAGCCCCCGGTGGTCATCGAGGGTTGGATGCCCTCGGCGCGCAGCGCGCGGATGATGTCGAGGAAGCCGTCGTGCAGGTAGGCCTCGCCCCCGATCAGGACGACCTCGCGGGTGCCCATCGCGCCGAGCTGCCTGACGACGTCCAGCGCGTCGGCCGTGGTCAGCTCGTGTGGGCGTGCCTGCGCCGCGCGGGAGCCGCAGTGTCGGCAGGCGTGGTCGCACGCGAGCGTCAGCTCCCACACGACGTACGCGGGGTGCGGGCTCGTGCGCAGCACGTCGAGGCGACGTGAGCCGCGTCCCTGCGCCAGCGTGCGCGTGGTGAGCGCGCCCCTTCGAAGCGTGCCGTCCACCGCCTCGGGGCGTGGCCTCCGTGTGCTCACTCTTCGAGGTCGTCCTGCGGAGACGCCTCGCCGAGGTCCGCTTCGGACTCTTCGCCCGCGCTCTGCTGGCAGGCCCCCACCTGCGGGTCGGTGTCGTCGCAGTCGACGTCGGCGCAGACTCCGTCGCCGTCTCGGTCATTTCCGCCGCACGGCTCGGGCTCCCCCGGCGAGGCGTACATCGGGTAGGCCGCGCCGTAGCACGCCATCAACGTGATGACGGCGCCCGCGCCCGCCGCGACGTTGCGCAGGGCGCGCAGGGTCGCAGAGGGTACCCGGAGGCCACACTCGGGGCAGAGGTCGGGCTCGCCGACGAGGCGCGCGCGAAGGGGGACGAAGGCTTCACATCGGGGACAACGTCGCATCATGACCTCCGAACGCACGAGACCCCGCGAGCTTACACGAGCGAACCAGGCCTTCGCCTCCCAAGCCGTGGACCTCCGACACGAACGCCGACACGAACGCCGACACGAACGCCGACACGAACGCCAACACGGGCAGAATCTGTCCTCTCGCGAAGGTGGCGAGCCGCCGCAATTGCACTACGACGTGGGTCCCATGTCGACTTCTCCCCTTCCTTTCGTGCGAAACAGGCTCCCCGTTCACGTCTGGATGGCCCCGCTCGTATCCGTGCTCACGGCGTGCGGAGGTCCGGGCGTCCAGAGCGCCGCGACGACCGCGACGACCGCCCCCCACATGCCCGACCCACGGCCCGAGATCCTCGAGGTCGTGCACCAGGCAGAGTGCGAAGCGGTCGCCGCTGAAGACGATCAGGCCCGGTTCTCGTACTGGGACCGGAACGCAGAGGTCCGCTTCGAGCGGCTCCCCGACGAGCCGGAGACGGTCGTCTCGCTCCGCGGCGACAAGGCCCGCGCGAGGCTCGGTGCAGGAGGGAGCCCGCCGACGCGGGATGGTGACAACGAGCCCGAGTGCCTCGTGGTCGACGACCTCGGTGCCCGCCTGACAGAGGGCCGAGCGCTGGACCTCGCGTCGCTCATCCGGAACGCGCCAAGCGAGGCGTCGGATCGGTTTCGAGACCTCGCGCGGCGGCGCGTCACGGTCCAGGTGGACACGATCGAGGTCCACGACGATCACGCGGTGGTGAGTCTGCGTCGAATCACGAATCCGGCGGGCATCGTCGACGCGATGCGCGCGACGCTCCGCCGCACGCCCGACGGTTGGCAGATCACCGAGGCGACGTCGCGGATCCTCGAGGCGTTGCCCCCGCTCCGCGACCACGTGGTCTTCGACGCCGAGTTCTACGCGCGCGCCGACGCGCTGGTCGCGGCGACCGAGCTTACGGGCGACCGTCGCTGCCATTTGCGCGCGCTCGACGCTGCCTCGCGTCATCGAGAAGCTTACGCGCTCCTCGAGCGGCTTACGGAAGCCCAACGAACGACGTTGACCGACGTGGCGTCGAGCGTCGCTCGCGCGGTGGGCCATCTGGAGCTCGTCGCCTCCGAGCAAGACCCCGAAGGTCGCGCCGTGGCGGTCGCCCAGATGCTCGTCGGCACGCCCCCCGACGTCTGCGGTCAGTCCTACGCAGGCCACCTCGGTGTGCCGGTAGACACGGCGCCGATGGCCGCGCTCCGTGTCTGTAGCGAGAGCGACGTCCGAAGCCTCGAAGCCGCCGCGAGTGGCACGGGCACGCTCACCGACGACCTCTTCTGCGCGCCCGCGCCCGACGAGCTGCAGGCCGCGGTCGACGACCTCGCGCGCGCGATCTCTTCCTGCGCCGGCGACACCGCGGAGGTGGTGGTGGACGTCCGCATCGACGAGTCCGGCGCTGCGGGCGAGCGCGGCGCCACGGGGCTCGGAGTGCTCGCCGCTGTCCCTGGGTTCGCCGGTCTGAACGGCCTCGGCGCTGCCCACCCCCTCAGCGACTGCGTTCGAGCGTCCCTCGCGACCGTCCGGCTCCGCCCCTTCCGCCTCCGCCCCGCGGAGCCGAGCGGCGCCCTCTTCGCCGACCGAGGCGTCAGCGGGTTCGTCGCCCACTTGATGTCGATCCTGCGGTCGGTGCTCGCCGAGCAAGCAGGCACGGTGTCCGAACCCCCGGCCCCCGCGTGGGCCTTGCGCCTGACCGTCTACCCAGGCGCGACCCCTCGCGTGGAGCGCGCCCCTGCGGGGCTGTTCTGACGGCGTCTCGCGCGACGGCGTCCCAGCTCGGATGACGGCACCAGGGGCGCGCGCGACGGGCACGGCGTTGGCGACCACACATCGAGCCAGCTGCACTGACGCGCTCCGCATGGCCCCTCCGCGCGCACCGCGACGCGCACTGCGACCGCGCATCGAGCCGCTCAGGCGCTGCGCATCGCCCCAGTGGCGTACGCACGGACGAAGGCGCGCTGCGTCTCGTTCTCGGGGCACCGAGGCCCTCGCGCCGCACGCACCCTCGCCAGGGCCTCGTTCCCGGAGAGCCCCGCGGCGGCGAGCAGGCACGCGCCGAACGTGCCCGCGCGGCCGAGCCCGCCGCGACAGTGCACGACGACGTGTCGGCCGTCGCGCAGCTGGGTGAGCGCCTCCCCGAGCGCACGATCCAGCGCACGACGGTCGTTCGGGACACTCCCGTCCTCGATCGGGAGGCGGAGGAGCTCGAGGCCGTGGGCATGGACGGCCTCCTCGTATCGCTCGATCCCGAGCGCCCGCAGCTCCCGATCGCTCAGCAGGCAGACGAGGGTGTCGACCGCGTACGTGCTCCGCAGCCGGACGAGATCGGCGTCGAGGTCGCGGAGCCAGCGAGGGCCGCGGAGGCTGTCGCCCGACTTGCCCGGCGCGAAGGTGAGGCCGAGCAACCCAGGGACCTCCGCGGCGACCCACGAGACGGTGAGCGGGTCGGTGACGGAGGTCCGCGGCGCGCGCTCGCCCTCCGCCTCGACGAGCGTCTCGTGCGTCGGCGTGCACGCGCTGAGGTGGGCGAGGCGCCCGTCGACGATGAGCGCGTGGCCCTCGACCTCGCGTGGCGCGTGCAGCGTGTAGCGCGCGCCATGGGTGGCGCCGCTCGCGCTCGGGTCGACGCGACGTGGGGCGGAGAAGAGCGTCGAGAGGAAGCGCTCGACCTCGCGCACGCTGACGCGGCCTAGCCGGGCGCCCTGGGCGTCGAGCGCGTAGCTGCGGACGAGGCGCCGATGCTGCGCCGCGTAGGTCTCCGGCGCGTCGTAGAGATCGATGCCCTCGAGGCGCGCCCCGATGGCCACGACCACCCCCACCTGCGCGGGGTGCGGCGCACAGCCCGCGACGTCCGGCGGCGCGCTGGCCTCGAACGCTGCCGTCAAGGTGCTGGTGATGGAGAACACGCCCGTGCGCTCGAGGGTCGCGTCGACGTCCCGCCAGACCCGCTGCTGCACGTTGACGCCGCGCCCACGGGAGGTCGCCTTGTTGCGGCGCAGCGACACGGGCGCGCGGAAGTCGGCCGCGGCGAAGCGCGTGCTCTTCTCGGCCCAGCGCCCTCGCTCGATGCAGCAGACCCGGACGCGCTCGACGCTCTTGGCGGGGATGATCCACGTGCCGTCCGCGATCCGGTCCTGCTTGCACCCGAGGATCGCGTCGCCGTCGAAGAGCACGAGCACCCGGTCGCTGTCGTTGACGATCTCGATCTGGTTGACGTCGGCGACGTCGGGGAGCTCGCGCGCGAGAGCGCCCGGCGGCGCGTCGACGAAGGCGACGACGCTGGGCGTCGCCTGCTCGCGCGCCAGGATCGGGAAGAGGTGTAACGCGCCGCTCACCCAGGGGGTGCCGACGATGTAGGTCTGGTGCGGGCTCGGCAGGGGGAAGTGTTCCATCACCCCACGAGACGCCGCCGCCCGAATCGAACTGACACGCCCGCGACGGAATCATCGAATCCGACGACCGAATCCGACGACCGAATCCGACGACCGAATCCGACGACCGAATCCGACGACCGAATCCGACGACCGAATCCGACGACCGAATCCGACGACCGAATCCGACGACTCAGCTCGCCCGCGCGGCTACTCCGCGGCGCTGCCGTTCGCCCACAGCGTCTTGCGCACCTGGCTCATCTTGCTCTCGACCTCGCCGAGGCGCGCCAGGTTCATCCCCGTGGCGCTCGAGAGCTCCTCGCGCGCCACGTCGCCGCGCTGGCCAGCCTCGCGCGCGGTGCGCACGAGCTCGGCGATGCTGCGCGTGACCTCCGCGTTCGCCGCGCTCACGAAGTGCAGGAGCTTGTCGCCCACCTCATCGATGCGCGCGTCGAAGGCGTCCGCCATCTTCGCCGCCGCCGCGATCACGGCCTTGGGCGCCTCCTCCTTGGCCTTCTCCTTGACCTGCTTGTCGGCGCGGCCGCGGAAGACGTAAGCGAGCACGGGCGCCGCGAGCGCGAGCGCGCCGCCCACGAGCACGTTCGAGAGCACCATCAGCGTCACGCCGAAGGCGCCGATCGCGAAGACGCCGACGTCGTACGCGAAGGTGTTGACCTGCAGGTCGAGCGCCGGGGCGTCGTCGCCCATCAGCTCGCGCAGGTGCTCGGCCCGCGCCGCCGCGTCCTCGGTCACGAAGGCGATGGCCTCCTCCGCCACCTTCTCGAGGCGACGCGCGATCTCCTCGGCCTCTTGCTCCGAGAAGGTCTTGAAGCGCTCCTCGATGAACCCGCCGAGGTATTTGCGCAGGTCCTTGGCGTCCGCGGAGTCGATCTCCTCGGGGAGCTGCTGCGCGAAGCGGCGCGCGAAGCCCTCGACGTCGGCGCGCACGAGGGCCTTCACCGCGGAGATGGACTCGCGGATGCGCGCCTTGCGCTCGGCCATCCGCTCGGCGCTCGTCTCGAGGTCTGCCTCGAGCGCCCCGAGGCGACGCTCCAGGTCGCCCTGCTCCATCGCGAGCGCGCGCTTCTGGATCTCGATGCCGGTGCGCAGCGTGCCCACGGTGCGCAGGCCGGAGTCGAGCGCGTTGTCGAGCAGCACGCGACCTCGCTCGTCCTTGAGGAAGCGGTCGAGCTCGCCGAGGAGCGTGTCGAGGCCCGAGCCGTCGCGCTGCCCTTCGAGCGCGCGCTCGGCGCTGATGCCGAAGACCTTCGGGTCCTCGATCAGCTTGCCGAGGTTGGTCCGCGCGTACGCGAGGGCCTCCTCACGCTCCTCGTCGTCGAGCAGGTCCATCTTGTTGACGACGAAGATGACCTTGTCGCGGGACTGCGCGAGGAGCTTGTTGGCGACGAACTGCCGCTCGCTCTCTTTGAGGATCTGCCCCGCGTCCAAGAGGAAGAGGATGGCGTCCGAGCGCGGGATGTAGCCGTAGGTGATCTCGGCGCGCGCCTCGTTGAGGTCGTTGACGCCGGGGGTGTCGACGAGCACCACGCCATCGGCGAGGAAGTCCGAGGGGTAGAAGACGTCGAGGTGCTGCACCGCGTCCTGCAGCGCCTTGCCGTCGACCTCGTAGTCGACGAGGGCGTCCATCGGCACGGACTTGACGAGGCCGTCCTCGCCGAAGGCCTTCGCGGTGCCCTGCTCGCCATGCTGGATGCGATGGATCACGGCCGTTGTGGGCGTCACCCCCATCGGCAGCACCGCCGCGCCGAGGAGGGCGTTCACGAAGGTCGTCTTGCCGTGGTTGAACTCGCCGAGCACCACGAGGTGGAAGCGCTCGTCCTCGAGCCGCGCGATGCGGTCTTCGCGGAGCGCCCGCGCGAGGGTCCGCGCGCCGCTCTCTTCGGCGAGGCGCGCGACGTCGCGTAGGCTGCTCAGCACCTGGGTCTTCAGATCACCGTAGTCGATCACGTGGCCTCCAGCGGGCGAGCGTAGCGACGCTGCGCTACGCGATGCAATGCCGCAGTCCACGAGCCAACATCGCCCGAGGCCGCGTCGTTCCCTACGCAAGACGAACGGGAGCGATGTCACCGCGTCGCGCGACCCTCGCGCGAATCAACCCTCCGGCAGCGCAGGCGCCGCGGCGGCGTCCTTGCCCTTGAGGACCTGCACGATCGCGAGGGTCCGCTCGTCGACCTCCTTCATCGACAGCCCGCCGTCGAGCCCGAGCGTGCGCCGGTAGAGCTCGCTCTCGGCGAAGAGCTGCAGCGCCCGCAGGCGCTTGGGGAGGTACGGATGCGAGGCGAAGAGCTCGACGAAGCGCCCGAGGCCTTCTCGGCCCTCTTCGAGCTGCTCGAGGTAGGTCGTCACGTCGAGCTCGTCGTAGAGGCGCGTCGCGCCGCAGGCGAGCTTGAGGAAGGTCTTCGACGCGACCTCGAGGTCGCCGCAGCAGAGCAGGCCCGCGCGGTCGCAGGTGATCTCGGCGCGCCGCACCCAAGCGAGCAGCGCTGGCTCGACGGCCCAGCGGAGCAAGAGCGTCAGGTTGCCCTTCAAGAGCTGCAGCGCCGTGCCGTAGACGACGTGACGGTTCTGGATGTGGCCCATCTCGTGGCCGATGACGAACTTCAGCTCCTCGTCCGTGAAGTCGTCGACGAGCTTCGCGTGCACGACGATGAACGAGTCCTCGTCGGTCCCGAACGTGTAGGCGTTCATCACGGGGCTGTTGGCGACGTAGACCGTCGGCACGGGCACCCCGAGCGCCTCGGCGCACTCCTTGGCGATGCGGTGGATGCGCGGCAGCTGCGTCGGCCCGACCCGGACGGTGGTGCCGAGGTATTGGTTGCGGAGCAGCTCCTTGTTCGCGCGCACGAAGGTCGCCACGAAGAGCTCGAGCGGCTTCATCTTGCGCATGGTGCGCAGCATCGCGAGGTCCGCGCCGAAGGCGTAGCGGCTGCCCTCCTCGGTGCCGCCACCGACGACGGCTCGCTGCCGCGCTTCGACGAAGCTCGCGAAGCCTCGGGGCGCCAAGGGGTCGGTGGAGGAGGGCTCGCTCATGGCCACCACGGTAAGGCCACCCGCGCCCGACCGCAAAGTCGGACGCCAGCCCGACCGAGGCCTCGACCCAAGGCTCGACCCACGCCTCGCAGGGCCTCGACCCAGGGCCTCGACCCAGGGCCTCGACCCGCGGGCTCGAGCGCGGGCTCAAGAGCGGAAGTCGTTCGGATCGATGCCGTGGCGCCGGAGCAGGTCGTGGAAGTCCGTGCGGTTGCGCCCGGCCAAGCGCGCCGCCGCCGAGACGTTCCCCTGCGTTCGTCGCAAGACCTCCACGAGGTACGCCCGGTCGAAGCGCTGCCGCGCGTCGCTCATCGGCGGCAGGCTCAGCTCGCTCTCCTCGGACTCGTCGCGCACGATCGCATTCGCCTCCTGGGACGAGCGCGGGAAGGCCACCTCGAGCGCGTCGGCGTCGACGAGCCCCCCCGAGGCCAACACCGCGGCCGCCTCGACCACGTTCGCGAGCTCGCGGACGTTGCCCGGCCAGTCGTGGTCGCGCAGCAGGCCGAGCGCGCTCGGCGTGAGCCGCACGCGGCCGAGGTCGTGCTTGGTCGCCGCCTTCCGCAGGAAGTGCTCCGCCAGCGGGAGGATGTCCTCGCGGCGCTCGCGCAGCGGCGGCATCCGGATGGGCACCACGTGAAGCCGGTAGAAGAGGTCCTCGCGGAAACGTCCGTCCGCGATGTCCGCCTGCAGGTCGCGGTTGGTGGCGGCGACGATCCGTACATCGGTCGATCGCTCGCGCGTCGACCCGACGGGCACGTACGTGCGCTCTTGCAGCACGCGCAGCAGCTTCGCTTGGATCGACATCGGGGCGTCGCCGATCTCGTCGAGGAAGACCGTGCCGCCGTCCGCGGCCGAGAGCAGCCCCGTCTTGTCCTGGTGCGCGCCGGTGAACGCCCCCTTGGCGTGCCCGAAGAGCTCGCTCTCGAGCAGATCAGCCGGCAACGCCGCGCAGTTCAGCGCCACGAAGGGCCCCTCGCGGCGCGGGCTGAGCGTGTGGAGCTTACGCGCCGCCAGCTCCTTGCCCGTCCCCGACTCCCCCGTGATGAGCACGGTCGAGTCGGTGGACGCGACGCGCGCGATGAGCTCGCGCACCTGCTTGATGGGCTCGCTCTTGCCGATGAGCTGCTGCGAGGGGTTTCCGCCCACCATGCGGCGGAACTCCGCGAGCTCCCGGCGCAGCTCCGCGCCCACGAGCGCGTCGTCGAGCTTCCGCAGCAGCTCGTGGTCGTGGAAGGGCTTCGTCAAGAAGGCCTGCGCGCCCTTCTTCACCGCCTCGACCGCGGTCTCGATGCTGCCATGCGCCGTCAGGATCAGGATTGGCAGATCCGGCTCGGTCCGGCGGACCTCCTCGAGCAGGTCGAGCCCGTCTCCGTCCTCGAGGCGCAGGTCGAGCACGACCGCGTCCAGGATCTCGGCGTGGATGCGCGCCTTGGCGCCCGCGTACGAGGTCTCGGTCACGACCTCGAAGCCGTGGTGCTCGAGGCGCATCGCGATGAGCTCGCAGAGATCCTCTTCGTCGTCGACGACGAGCACTCTGGGTGCCGTGGTAGCTCCGTCTTTTGGTTGCGATTTCGTCATCTTGGAGCCGGTCACGACGTCACCCCCGAGGCTCGGGCCGTCGACTCGAGGGGCACCCAGAGGCGTAGCGCAGCCCCAGGTGTCCCGTCGAGCAACTCGAGGTGCCCGCGGTGCGCTTCTGCGACCTCGCGCGCCAACGCGAGGCCGAGGCCGATCCCGAGCGCCTTGGGCGACTTCGGTACGGGGCTCGAGACGAAGGGCCGGAAGATCGTGTCCCGGAGCTCATCGGGCACGCCCGGCCCCTGATCGCGGACAGTGATCGTAGCCCAGCCCCCCTGCTCGCCCCTGGGCCCCGCCCGCTCGATCGTGCGCGTCACGTCGACGCGCTGCCCTTCCTTGGACACCGAGACGGCGTTGCGGACGAGGTTCGAGATCGCGGTCGCCAGGAGCGGGACGTCGAACGAGCCCAGCGGCGCGCCCTCGGAGAGGACGAGCGCGATCTCGACGCCGCGGCTGGTCGCCTCGGGGCCCTCGTCGTCGACCGCCATCTGCACGATCGGATCGAGCGCGGTGCGCTTCTTCTGTTGGAGCGCCGATCCCGCGCGCAGGCGCGACAGATCGAGGAGCGTGGTCACGGTGCGGATCTGCCGCTCGCAGGCGTCGCGCGCGATGCGGACGATGCGCGCTTGGCGCGCGTCGAGCTCGCCCGCCGCGCCGTCCGCCAAGAGCGCGAGGGCCTCGCGCATCTTCGAGAGCGGCGTGCGCATCTCGTGAGAGACGCTCGCGACGAAACCCTGCTTGAGCGAGTCCAGCTCCGCGAGGCGCTGCCGCATCACCTCGAGCTCGGCCGCGAACTCGACGAGCTCGGCGGGACCCTTCACGGGGCGGGCGGGCGCCGCGAAGTTCCCCCGCCCGAGCCCGCGCGCGGTCTCGGTCAGCGCCGCCATCGACGCCGCCACGGTGCGCGCGAGCTGCCAGCTCACCACCAGCGCGAGCACCAAGCCGAGCGCGATGAGGCCCACGCCGCGACTGAGCGAAGCCCGGCCGACGCGCCGCGCCTCCTCTTCGCGCTCGATGACGTCGTCGTGCAGCCGGGACATCCGCGCGACCCAGGCGTTGGTGAGCTCTTCGTCGAGCACCTCGCGGCGGCGCTCGTACTCGCGTCGGCCGAGCGCGCGACACGGGTGGGCCACGTCGATCTCGCTGGCCAGCGCGACGTAGTCGCGCGCCACCTCCCGCAGGCGTCGGTCGTGCTCGCCGCCGCCTTCCTCGTCCAGCGACGCGGCGAGCTCCGCCGACGCCTCGGCGATCTGCTGCGCCCAGGGCTCGGAGAGCACGCCATCGGGCCCCACCGCGACGCAGGCGTCGGCGGCGCGGCGCATCGCGACGTCGACCGCCCAACCGACCCGATGGAGCGCGGCTTCGTCGCGGAGCTGCTTGAGCTCCCCGTCGCGGATGTCGGTGAGGATGTTGGTCAGCTGGGCCGTCCCCGCGAAGACGACCGCGACCGCGCCGGTCATGAGCAGGAGCGGGACGCCCAGCGTGAGCAAGAGACGGGGGAGGAAGTGCATCGTCGTCGGTCGCGGGCGGCGGAAGGAGCGTACATCCGTGCCTCTCTCGGCGCCTGTCTGATTTCACCGACGCTGTCGGTGCGAGCTGTCTGACGACACCGACAATCGAGCCCAAGCCGTCGTACATACGCGGGATTCTGGCGCGGCACGGCTCTCGCACAGCCTGAGGCGATGTCCTCGCTCACGCCGTGGCTCGAAGCCGCCCGAGACACGCGCCTCGCGTGGCACGAGGCGCTCTTCGGGGGCCACGCGCTGCGCAACGTCACGGCCGGCATCTCCACCGCGCTGGTCGCGATCCCGCTGAACGTGGCGCTCGCCCTCGCCTGCCAGCTCCCGGCCAGCGTCGGCCTCTGGACGGGCGCCGTCGCGGGCCTCCTCGGCGCGGTCTTCGGCAGCTCGAAGCTGCAGGTGACGGGCCCGGAGATCGCGCTCGCCCCGCTCACGATGGCGATCGTGGTGGAGCACGGCCTCACCGGGCTGCTCTGGTGCACGTTCTTGGCGGGCGCGATGCAGGTCGGCCTCGGGCTGCTGCGCGTCGGCCGCCTCGTCCACCAGATCCCCCTGCCCGTCATCGTCGGTTTCCTGGTGGCGATCGGGCTCTTGGTCCTCGACAGCCAGGCCCCGCGGGTGCTCGGGCTGTCCGAGACCTACGGCTTCGCGCACGAGCTCCGCGACGCACGCTGGCTCGGTGAGGTCGGGGTTGGCCCCGTCGCGCTCGGCGCCGTGGTGGTCGTCCTCTTCTGGGCGATCCCGCGGCTGAGCCCGCGCGCACCCGCCGCGCTGCTCGCCGTGGGGGCCGCGGTCGCGCTCGCCGCCGCGCTCGGCGTGGACGCGCCGCGTGTCCCGTCGGCCGCGAGCTCGGGTCCAGCGCTCGGGCTGCCCGACGCGGAGCTCGCGGGTGTCCTCACCCTGCTCCCCACGGCCCTCGCGCTCTGCCTGCTCGCTTCGCTCAGCTCGTTGCTGTCGGCCGCGGGGATGGACACGCGCGTGGGCGGTCAGCACCGCAGCGACCAGGAGCTCGTCGCCCACGGGCTCGCGAACATGACCTGTGGCCTGGTCGGCGGCATGCCGGTCGCGGGCTCGTTCGTGGCGTCGACCGCCGCTGCGGACGCAGGCGGCACGAGCCGCGTCGCCCCGCTGACGCAAGCCGCCGTCCTCGGCGTGGCGCTCCTGCTGCTCGGCCCTCACCTCGACCAGATCCCGCTCGCGGTGCTCGCGGCGCTCCTCGTCGGGGTCGCCGCCTCGCTCATCCAGCCACGCGCGCTCCTCCGGCTGCGGCGCGGGTCGCCGGGGGACTTCGCCGTCGTCGTCGCGACCACGCTCGGCATCCTCGCCTTCGGCGTCGTGATCGGAGTCGTCCTCGGCGTGAGCGCCGCGCTCGTCCGGCTCGCCGCCATCCACGCCAAGGTCAGCGTGCGGCGCGTCCCGCTCGAGGCCGGCGGGAGCGTCGCCGCGTTCCGGCTCGAGGGCCCGCTGCACTTCGGCAACGCGCGCGTTACGGCGGACGCGCTCGAGGCGGCCGACGCGCGGACGGTGCTCGTCGATCTGGCCTTGGTCCCCACGCTCGACGTCTCGGCGATCGACGCGCTGCACCAGCTCGTGGAGCGGCTGCACACCGAAGACCGGCGCCTGGTCTTCTGCGGCGCGCGCCCCTCTCTCGAGCGGGCCCTCCGCGCGAGCGCGCTCGCCGACGACGCGGACGACGTCGACGTGACCCGCCCCCTCACCGAAGTGATCCGCGAGCACGCGCGGATCGCCCATCACGAACGAGACGACCGGGCCCTCGCGCCCCTCTTCGAGAGCATCGCGCGATGACCGAGCCCCCCCGCAACCTGCTCGACGTGCTCCTGCCACCGCTCGGCGTCTTCGCGCTGCTCTTCGGCGCCCTCTGCCTGCGCGACTTCCCCGAGCTCGGCCTCGTCGCGCTCGGGCTCGTCGTCGTCGGCGCCGCGACCGCGCGCTTCTTGCGCCCTGGCGCGTCGGAGTCGAGCGCCGAGGAGGCCGACGAGCGCGCCCTCGCGCGGGAGAACACCGCCCGCCGCCGCTGAGCGAGCTCAGCGGATGCCGAGCTTCTCGCGGTACCAGGCGAGCGTCCGGAGGATGCCGTCCTCGAGGTCGACCTTCGCCCGGAAGCCGAGCAGCCGCTCGGCCTTCTTGACGTCTGGGATGCGCAGCTCGACGTCGGCGAAGTCCCACGGCACGAAGGTGATCTCCGACGGGCTCTCCGCGAGCCGGACGATGAGACGCGCGAGCTGGTAGATGGTGACGGTGCTGCGGGGGTTGCCGATGTTGAAGGTCTCGCCCACGGCGCCGTCACGCTCGAGCGCGAGCTCGATCGCCTCGACGATGTCGTCGATGTAGCACCAGCTCCGGATCTGATCGCCCTCGTTGTGGATGGTGATGGGCTCACCGCGGAGCGCGCGCACGACGAAGGCGTGGATGGCGCCTTCGCCGACCTGCCCGGGCCCGAAGATGTTGAACGGGCGGATCGCGACCGTGGGCAGGCCGTGCTGCTTCCAGTAGTTGTGCGCGAGGTGCTCGGTGGCGAGCTTCGAGACCGCGTAGGTCCAGCGCGCCTCGCCCACCGCGCCGAGGCTCGTGACGTCGGCCTCGCGGACGCGGAAGGCGTAGCTGCCGAAGACCTCGCTGGTCGAGAAGTCGATCACGCGCGCGACGCCGCCCGCGGCGTGCGCCGCGCGGAGCACGTTGATGGTGCCCTCGAGCGAGATCTCCATCGTGAGCACCGGGTTGCCGATGACCGTGTCGACGCCGGCGATGGACGCCATGTGGACCACGTAGTCCGCCCCGCTCACCGCGCGAGCGACCGCCTCCGGGTCGCGGACGTCTCCGACCACGAGCTCCACGTTCGGGTGCCGGTCGAGCCCGGCCTCGGCGAGCGCGTTCCGGCGCAGGATGTCGAGGATGCGGACTCGGTTCGTATCCGCGAGTCGCCGCGTGAGCGCGGTTCCGATGAACCCCGCGCCCCCCGTGATGCACACCGTCTTGCCTTCGATCATCGCTGCCTTACCTGAAAAGAAGCTCAGCCGATTTCGCAAGCTGCCCTGCTGGACGGCGCGCAGCGAGCGGAGCGAGCGTAGGCTCGTGAGAGGGGGCCCCGCGGGGCTTCATGACCCGGCGGGGGGAGGGGCTGGCGACAGCCCCTCCGCGGAAGCTGACACATCCGCCGGTCCCGCGCGAAGGCGCGCGGCCGCCGTACCGGGAGCGTATTCGAAGGACCGCCGGGTTGGCATCGCTTGTGCCGAGGGGGCCGACCGTGGAACCATTCGGACGGCGCGCGCGTTGCGTGGGTCGGAGGAAGCGATGGGCATCTTCAGCCGCTTGAACAGCGTCATCAAATCGAACCTGAACTCGCTCGTGGACAAAGCCGAGGATCCCGAGAAGCTCATCTCGCAGACCGTCATCGACATGAAGGCAGAGGTGAAGCGGGCCAAGCGCGATCTCGTCTCCACCCTCGGCACCGCCAAGCGCCTCGACAAAGAGGCCGCGGACGTCGCCCAGGAGATCGAGAGCTGGGAGCGCAAGGCCGTCCTCGCGCTGAAGGCCGGCGACGACGCGCTCGCGCGCGAGGCGCTCCGTCAGAAGCAGCGCGTCTCGCGGCGCCTCGACGAGCTCCGCGGTCGCGCCGCGCAGCAGGCGACGCTCGCCGACGAGATGAAGGACGCGCTCGAGCGCCTCGAGGCGAAGATCGACGACCTCGAGGCCCGCAAGGTCTCGCTCGCGTCGCAAGTGCGCAAGGCGCGCAGCACCCCCGGCGGGAGCGGCGGCAGCCGCTACGGCTCCGACAGCTTCGACGAGCTCGAGCGCATGGCGGGCCGCATCGATCAGCTCGACGCCGAGGTCGAGGTGCACTCCGTCCTCGACGACGGGCCCTCGCGCGCCGACCTCGACGCGCGCTTCCGCGCGCTCGAGCGGACCAGCGGCGACATCGCGGTCGACGACGAGCTCGCGTCGCTGAAGTCCAAGCTGCGCGGCTGATCCGCTCCGATCCGATGGAGCGACTCGTCCTCTGGCACCGGGCGTTGCCCCCGACGCGGCTCGAGCGCGACGACGCCGACGCGCTCGGCCGCTGGATCGACCAGGCCGCCGCGCGCATCCGCGCGACCGGCGGCGCGCTCGTCGCGCGCGTCGGCGGCACCGTGGTCGGCGCCTTCGAGCTCACCGAGCTGGCGGCAGGCATCGACCTCGCGCTCGCGCTCCTCGACGACGTCGAGCGCCCCGAGCGCGACGGCGATCCGCCCGAAGCCGACGACAGCGGTTGGGGTGGCGTGCGGCCGAGCGTGTCGATCGGCCTCGCGACGGGCGAGCTCGACGAGGGGCCGCGCGGGTTCGCGGGCGCCGTCCTCGACCGCGCGCAGCTGCTCGCGAACCGCGCGCGGCGCGGCGAGGTCGTCGTCGACGCCGTCACCCGCGACCTCGCTGGGGGCGAGTTCCTCTTCGACCGCGCGGTAGGCACCGGCGCCGCCGCGCTCCGCGGCACCACGCTCGACCGCCGCACGCCACGCCGGAGCAGCTGCCGCGCCGCGGTGCGACACCTCGGGCCAGCGCCCGTCCCGACGGTGATCCGGGAGGCGCTCAGCGACGTCGCCGCCGCAGCCATCGCGCCCGAGACCCGCTACGTGCTGTTGCGCGGCCCGAGCGGCGCCGGGTCGAGCCGCTATCTGCACGACCTCGCAGCGCGCGCACGCCCCGCCCTCGTCCTCCAGCTCGCGGGGGTCCCCAGCGGGCTCGAGCCGCTCGGGAGCCTCCGGCTCGCGCTGCGCGATCTGGACGCGAGCTCGCTCGACGAGGTTCGACGCGGCGAGCCGCTCGCGCGCGACGTCCTGCTCGCGCGCCTCGCGGACCTGCTCCCGAAGCGCCCGTGGTTCGTGCTCGATCCCCTCACCAACCTCGATCCCAGCTCGCTCGAGGTCGTCGCGGCCTACGCGGCCGCGCACCCGGCCTTCGTCGTCGCACGCGCGCCGGTCGACGCGCCCCTCCCCCGTGGGCTCGACGGCCTGCCTTGGGACGAGCACGTGCTCCCGTCGCTCCGCCTCGACGACGCGAAGGAGGTCGCCGCCGCGATCCTCGGCGAGCGCACCGATCCCGATCTGGCGCGCCGAATCGCCGTGCTCGGGGGCGACACCCCGCTCGGCGTGATCGAGGCCGCGCGCGCGCTCGTGGCAGGGGGCGACATCGTCTTCGATGGCCAGGCCTTCGTCTGGCGCACGACGCCGCGCGCGGGCGTGCGCGCGATCCCGCTGGACGACCTGGTCGACGAGCGCGTGGACTCGCTCGAGGGGCCGGCGCGCGCGCTCCTCGAGGCCTGTGCGCTCTTGCCGCTCGGGACGGGGCCCGAGGTGCTCTCCGCCATCGCGCGCCTCGACGGGCTCGACGAGGCGGCGCTCGAGGAGGCGCGCGAGCGCCTCGAGACGGAAGCGTTCGCGCACCGCGACCGCGGCGCGCCGACCTCCGAGCACCTGCGCCGCGCGGTGATCCAGGCGATGCCGCCGGCGCGGCGCGCCGAGCTCGAGCGCTTCATCGCGACGGCGCTGGAGGCGCACGGACCACCTGGTCCTCTCGCGGCGGTCAGCCGCGGCGTCGCGCTCTCCGAGGGCGGCGACGGCCCGGCCGCTGCGGGGCTCTTCCTCGCGGCGGGGCAGGCGCTGGCGGTCGCGCGCTGGACGAGCGCGGCGCGGCGGCTGGCGGTCGCCGCAGCGAGCGTGGACCCGCGCCCGGAGACCCGCTCCGCGGCGGCGACGCTCTCACGATCGCTCGGCAGCGAGCGCCCCGGGATGCCGGTGGAGAGCGTCGCGCAGGCCGCCGTGAACGCGCTCTTGGCGGGCGACCTGCCGACGGTGGAGCGCACGGTCGACGCCGCCATCGCGGAGGGGCGCGACCTCGCCGCAGCGGATCGCGTGCGGGCGATGGCGTATCTGGCCAAGGGCGACCCCTCGCGCGCGATGGAGGCGTTCCGGCGGCTGAGCCAGTCGACGACGCGCGAGCCCCGCGCCCGCGCCCGCGCGGCGCTGACCCTCGCGTGGATCCAGCTCCACGAGGGCCAAGCGACCGACGCGGTCCGCGCCGGGCTCGAGGCCCTGGCCATCGTGCGGCGGCTCAAGGATCCGCGCGGCGAGACGGCGGCGCTGAACACGATCGCGGCCTGCTACCGCGCGCTAGGTCGTGCGGAAGATGCCGAGGCGTTGACGGACGCTGCGCCGGGTTGAAGCAGCCCCAAAGTCCCCTGCCCCTGCCCCTGCCCGTGCCCCTGCCCCTCGTCGTAGTTTGAGGAGCTCATTCGCACCCCTCTCGCCCCCCCACCTCCTCGCGCCCCTTCCTCGCGCCCCTTCCTCGCGCCCCTTCCTCGCGCCCCTTCCTCGCGCCCCTTCCTCGCGCCCCTTCCTCGCGCCCCTTCCTCGCGGCCCCTTCCTCGCGCCCCCATCGCGTCCGCCTGCTCGTCATGGGCAGGGGCAAGGGCAAGGGCACGGGCAGGGGACTTTTTCAATCGTTTGACGTCAGCCACTCCGCCAACACCGGCCACACCTCGGCCGGCGCGTGCGTGCCCACGAGCAAGTCGAAGTGCCCGTACTCCTCGCGGTGTCCGTGCGCGCGCCCAAAGGCGACCGCCTCGCCGCCCGCGTGGCGCGCCGCCGCGTCGGGCGCGCACTGCACGTCGCGCGTGCCGGCGATCGACAGCACCGGGTAGGTCCCCGGGAGCCGCGGCACGCTCGGCCCCGCCTCGTCGGCGAGCCCAGGCGCGTCGAAAGCGGCCGCGAGGTCGGTCAGCACGGGCGAGGGGATGACGTGGAAGCCCAGCGCGACGAGCCGGCGGTAGCGCTCGACCTCGATGTTCGCGTACCAGACGTTCACCGCGTCGATGGGGTTCTTCATCGAGAGCGCCACCGGCGAGAGCTTGGACGCGATCGGTCCGAGCGGCACGTGGGGCAGGATCCGCGCGGCCCACGTGAAGCGCTTGGCGACGTGAAAGATGCTCTTCGTCCCGGAGTAGTCGAGCGCCGACGCGATCGTCGCGAGGCTCTTCAGGCGCGGGTCGCGCGCGGCGGCGCGCATCGCGAGCGACATCCCGCCCATGCTGTGGCCGACGCCGTGCACCGCCGCGGCGCCGCTCAGGACACGCACCGCCCCGAGGGCCGCGTCCACGTCCTCGCGCACGTAGTCGTGGAAGCCCCAGTCCCAGCTGCGCGCCGCGCCGCGGCTCTGTGCGCGACCGCGGCGCTCGAGCTCCGCGGGCAGCGTGACGCGGCGTCGCGGGTGCTCGCTGCGTCCGTGCCCGCGCAGCTCGAGCACGAAGACGTCGAAGCCGAGCCCCGCGAGGTGCGCCGCCACCGAGCGCTCGGCGTCGAGATCCCACGAGAAGCGGTTCGCGGCGAGCCCCGGGACGAGCAGGACCGGGTGGCGCCGCGTCGGGCGCTCGCCATAGCGCGAGAGCGCGAGATGCCAGCCGTCGCGCGTGCGGACGAAGTGCACCTCGCGAGCGCGCTCGGTGGCGCCGTGGCGGGCGAGCAGCGCGCGGCGGCGCTCGGTGAGGAAGACGTCCGCTGGCAGCGCGACGAGGTCGGCCTCGGCGTCCGACGTGGACCCCGCGGCGCGCCGCTCGAACGCGCCGGACTGGGGCGCGTGGTCGGCCTCCGAGGCGTGCAGCCTGCGTCGAGCGTCGCTCATCGCGGCAGCGCCTCGATCCAAGCCCGCAGCTCGCGCTGCACGGTCGGCGGCGCGTCCGCCATCGTCTCGGGCGGACCGCTCGCGAGAAACGTCGCGTGCGCCTGGTGGATCTCGTCGCTCATCCCGCCCCCCTCGACCTCGTGCGACCAGCGGAACCACCGCAGGCCTCGGCCCGTCGCCTCCACGGCGGTATAGCGCGTCGCGTCCCCGCGGTTCCACCGCCACGTGCGCCGCGGGCCTGCGAGCCAACGATCGAGTCGCTCTCGGTCCATGCGCCAGAGTATGGAGCGTCGGCCGATTCCGTCGACGTCTCGGTCTCGTTCGCCCGGCACGCGCGTGCTCTGCACGCACGAACGCCCGACACGCGCACCAGACGCGTGCACCCGTGCCACCGCGCGCCCGCACCACCGCATCACCGCGCGCCCGCACCAACGCATTACCCAGCGCAGCCGCACCACCGCATCACCGCGCCACCGCGCGCAGCCGCAC
>JAHBWH010000104.1 GCA_019637115.1 Myxococcales bacterium
CTCGAGCACGATCGGCAGCGTCTCGGTCGCGCCCGCCGTGATGGTCACGTCGGTCTCGAAGAGTTCGTACTCGAAGCCGCGCGAGACGTAGACGCGGTGGTTGCCGGGGATCAACGGCAGCCGCACGCGGCCATCGAGGGGGAAGACGACGTGGGTGCGACGCGCGATGCGCGACGGCTCGCCCCAACGGCGCGGCACGGAGGGCTCCGCGCCCGAGGTCGGCTCGGTCTGGACCCGAACGGGGAGCGGGCCCTCTGCGTCCGTCGCCTCGATCTCGACGAAGCCGACCGCGGGCAGATCGAGGTCGCTCGCCCCCGCGGGGAACGAGACGATGCCCTCGCCCGGACGGAACGCGCGAAGCCGGACCTCTTCGCTCTCTGGGACCCGGACGCGGTAACGACCCTCGTCATCGGTCATCGCGCGCGTAAGCCAGCGCATCCCATCGGCCGACTCGGCGTGAACGCGGACGCCAGCGGCCGGCGCGCCCGTTCCGTCGCGGATGACGCCCTCGAGCGTGCGCTGCGCGACGCCGGCCTCGGCGCGCATCGACGCCTGGAGACCATCGGCGCCCGGACCGCCGACGTGCACGCGCAGCATCGGCTGCTCGGTCACGGCGCAGCCGGGGATCAGGTAGCGCGGCCCGGTGAAGATGGTCGCGCCGCTCTGATCGAAGAAGAGCGAGAGCGTGCCGGCGCTGGCCTCGACCGCGTAGCTCGTGAGGTCGCCGCGTTCGTAGCCGACCCAAGGGATCGGCATTCCCGCCTCGATGTCGAAGCCGCGCTCCTGAACGAAGGCGGGCATCCGGTAGGTCTGGAAGCCGAGCACGTAGAGCTGCGCCTGCGAGGTGCCCGCGCGGGGGCTCGCGAGGTGGTAGACGATGTCGACGTGGCGGGCGCCGGGCTCGAGCACGTAGTCGACGGCGACCGAGATGTCGTCGTAGTCGCCGGGGGCGAGCGCGCGACCGAGCTCCGCGATGAAGGGGATGGCGCGGAGCGGCCCGACGACGCGCACGATGGCAGCGCCGCCGTCGCTGCCGTCCGCCTGGACGCCGACGACGTCGGGCACGACGGTGTAGCGGCCGACGCCGGGGATGATCTCGTTGAAGTCGGCGTGCGCGACGAGGCGGCCGCCCTCGACCGAGGCGAGGCCCGCGATCTTGCCGCCGAAGGGGTCGTAGCCGTCCGAGGCGCGCGCGGACTCGATCACGAGCGCGATGTGCTCGTTCGCCAGCACGAAGTCGCCCTCGCGCCAGGTCAGGAGGTCCTCGGGGTCGGGTGGGAGGTCCGCGGCGCGGAGGACACCCGCGCGCGCCTCGCCCGCGCCCGCGCGGAGGGGCTCGGCGTGGGGGGCGCCGGTCGGAGGCTCGACCGTCGGTGGGGTCTCGCAGACCGGCCCCGCGTCGACGCCGCCGTCGCCGTCGCCGGCGTCGTCCACGCCGGGATCATCCTTCTTGCAACCCACGCCGAGGACGAGGACCGCGACCCAAAGCACCCGAAGCATCCGCACGCGCGAATTGTAACGCTCGTCACCAGAACGTTACAAGTGAGGTGGGTTCGTTTCGTCGCCGGTTCGTTTCGTCGTCCCCCTTCGACCCAAACGCGGCGTCCGCGCCGCGAGGATGCACCGGAAGCACCTCGAAAACGTCGTCTTGTCCAGCGCGGACGCGCTGGCGCCGGGTGTGGCGAGACGCCCCGTGGCCCCGCTCGGCCAGGACGCTCGGTCCGCGGCCCATCCTTCGAGCGTCCCGGCCCGGCTGTGGCCTCGCGAATGTGCTACCCCTACGCCCCCCGAGCGCTCCCTGCGCCCGTCGGGGGCTGGAGGTGTCGATGGACGGAAGCGTGGATCAGCCGGAGACCGAGGCGGGCACCGCCGATTGGTCCCTCGAGAAGAGCGCCGAGCTGTACCAGATCCGCGGCTGGGGCGAGCCCTACTTCCGCATCAACGACAAGGGCCACGTCGAGGTGCGCCCCGACCCGGCGCTCGATCGCGGCATCGACCTCTACGAGCTCACGGAGCAGCTCGGGATGCGCGGGCTCGACCTCCCGCTGCTGATTCGCTTCCCGAACATCCTCCAGCACCGAATCCGGCTCATCAACGAGTGCTTCCAGAAGGCCATCGAGGAGTACGAGTACCCGGGCCGCTACCGGGGCGTCTTCCCGATCAAGGTCAACCAGCAGCGCCACCTCGTCGAGGAGATCGTCAAGGCCGGCCGCCCCTGGCAATACGGTCTCGAGGCCGGCAGCAAGCCCGAGCTGCTCATCGCGCTCGCCGCGATGGAGAGCGAGGACGGCTTCATCGTCTGCAACGGCTACAAGGACCGGCACTACATCGAGACCGCGCTCATCGCGCAGCGCTTCGACAACACCGTCATCATCGTCCTCGAGCGCCCCGACGAGGTCGACATCGTCCTGCGCGCGAGCGAGGCGCTCGGCATCCGACCGGTGCTCGGGGTCCGCGGCAAGCTCGCGTCCAAGGGCATGGGGCGCTGGGCCGAGTCGGCGGGCGATCGCGCGAAGTTCGGCCTGACGACCTCGCAGATCGTCGACGTCGTCGACAAGCTCGCGGCGCGCGACATGCTCGACTGCCTGCAGCTCCTGCACTTCCACATCGGCAGCCAGGTCTCGTCGATCATCCCATGGAAGAACGCGATCCGAGAGGCGGCCCACCTCTACGTCGAGCTCGGCAAGATGGGATGCAAGATGGGCTACCTCGACGTCGGCGGCGGCCTCGCGGTCGATTACGACGGCTCGAAGACCGACTTCCGTGCGTCGATGAACTACGGCGTGCAGGAGTACGCCTACGACATCGTCGCTGGCATCCAGGACGCCTGCGAGAAGGCGGGCATGTCGGTCCCGACCATCGTCAGCGAGAGCGGGCGGGCGGTCGCGGCGTACCAGTCGGTGCTGGTCTTCGACGCGGTCGGCGAGTCGCACGAGGATCGCGGCCGCGCGGCCAAGCCCGAGCCGGGCGTGCACCGCGTGCTCACCGAGATGTGGGAGACCTACGAGGGGATCCAGCCGAAGAACGTGCAGGAGTCGTGGCACGATCTGCAGTCTTCGCTCGAGGAGGCCCGCAGCCTCTTCAAGTTCGGCTACCTCCCGCTGCGCGACCTCAGCCGGGCCGAGCGCATCTTCTGGGCGGGCTGCGAGCGCATCCAGCAGAAGCTCAAGGGGCGCGCGCAGATCCCCGAGGAGCTCCAGAAGCTCGATGAGCTGCTCGGCACCATCTACTACTGCAACTTCTCGATCTTCCAGAGCGCGCCCGACATCTGGGCGATGGATCAGCTCTTCCCGATCATCCCGATCCACCGGCTCGACGAGCGCCCCACGCTCAAGGCGCGTCTGGCGGATCTGACGTGCGACAGCGACGGCATCATCGAGTCGTTCATCGACGTCGAGGACGTCCGGAGCAGCTTGGACGTCCACGTCGTCCGCTCGGGCGAGCGTTACTTGCTCGCGATGTTCCTCGGCGGCGCCTACCAGGAGATCCTCGGCGATCTGCACAACCTCTTCGGCGACACGAACGCAGTGCACGTGCGGCTCGAGGAGTACGGCTACAGCGTCTCGAACGTCATCAAGGGCGACGCGATCGACGAGGTGCTGCGCTACCTGCAGTACGACCCAGAGGAGATGGTCGAGCGCGTCCGCAAACAAGCGGAGCGCGCGCTGCAGGCGGGGCGGATGGACCTCGAGCAGCTTCGGACCTTCATGCGCCACTACGAGAAGGCGCTGCGCGGGTACACCTACCTCAAGGGCGTGGAGTGATCGGTCGCGCGGTCGGGGGCGCTCCGCTCGCCCGGCCGCGCGCCAGTCGGTTTCTTTGGTAGGCTGACGTCATGGCGCAGGCACCCGAGCTGCGGCGAATGACGTACCCCGAGTACCTCGAGCTCGAGCGCGCGAGCGCTACGAAGCACGAGTACGTGAACGGCGAGGTCTACGCCATGGCGGGCGGATCGCCCGAGCACGCGCGGCTCGCGATGAGGCTCGGGGCCCTGATCACCGTGGCGCTCGGCGGCCGTCCGTGCGCGGTCTTCTCGTCCGACGCTCGCGTCCGCGTCGAGCGGACCTCGCGTTCGACGTACCCCGACCTCTCCGTGGTCTGCGGGACGCTCGAGCGGGCGAGCGACGACCCGGACGCGATCGTCAACCCGTGCGTCCTCGTCGAGGTGCTCTCCGAGACCACCGAGGCCTCCGACCGAGGGGACAAATGGGCTCATTACCAACGCCTCGACTCGCTCGCCGAGTACGTGTTGGTTTCGCAGCGCGAGCCGCGCGTCGAGCTCTACCGGCGGGCCGAGCGAGGTTGGTCGTACGAGGTCTTCGTGGCCGGGATGATGCTCGAGCTGCGCTCGATCGGCGTGTCGATCGACATCGACGCGCTCTACCTCGATCCGCTCGCCTGACGACGGCTCCGTACGGGCCGATGAGGCGACCGACGCCAGGCTCGGGTCCGCACGCCGGGTCGACGTCCACGGGTCCGCAGAGGCGCCTGACTCCCCGAGGTCCACGCCTTCCGCGGGCATCACTCGATCGGGGGGAGGCTGACGCGAGGCGTCGCCGACGAGCCCGAGGCGGCTGCGTACTCGTCGCGGAAGCGCTCGAGCGAGCTCTGCAGGACCGTCGCGGCGCCGTCGACGAGGCCACACCGTCCGCTCCCTGGCAAGAGGCGCGCGAAGCTCTCGAGCGACGCCAGGTCGCCGGGGCGACCTTCCCCGCGGGCGATGCGCTCGAGCGTCCGCGCGAGCTGCGCGGTGCCGACCTTGCACGGTGGGCACTGACCGCACGAGCTCTCGGCGAAGAAGGTCACGTACTCGGCCGTCTTGCGCACGATGCTCGTCCCCTCGCTGATGACGATCATCGCGCCCGTGCCGAGGCGGGCGCCCCGCGCCCGGACGCTGTCGAAGTCGAGCGGGACGTCGAGATCCTCCGCCGTCAGGAGGGTATTGGAGGGGCCCCCGGTGAAGACCGCCTTGAAGGCGCGTCCCGCGAGCATGCCCCCGCCGTGGTCGGTGATGAGCTCGCGGAGCGTGGTGCCCATCGGGAGCTCGTGCAGGCCGGGTCGCAGCACGTCGCCCGAGAGCGAGTAGAGCTTGGTGCCGGGCGCGGTCCGCCCGAGCCCGCGGTAGAACGCCGCGCCGCGCGCCATCACGTGGACCGCGTGCGCGAGGGTCTCGACGTTGTTCACGAGGGTGGGTGCGCCGTGGACGCCGCTCGCCGCCGGCCACGGCGGCTTGGGGCGCGGGAAGGGGAAGCGGCCCTCGACCGAGGCGATGGCGGCGGTCTCCTCGCCGCCGACGTAGAGGCCGCTGCTCTCGACGACGTCGAGGTGAAGCTCGCCGCCGAGCGCCGCGCCGAGCGCCGCGAAGCTCGCGTCTTCGCGCCACGCGGCGGTCGCCGCGGTCAGCACCTCGAGCGCCTCGGTCTCGCGCGGGTTGACGTAGAGGACGACGTGCCGCGCGCCGACGGCGAGCGCGGCGACGAGCGCGCCCTCGATGACCTGGTGCGGCGTGCGCGCGAGCAGGAAGCGATCCTTGAAGGTGCCGGGCTCGTCCTCGTTGCCGTTGCAGACGACCCACTTCTCCGCGCCCTCTGCGGCCGCGACCGCGGCCCATTTTTGGTAGGTGGAGAAGCCCGCGCCGCCCATGCCGCGGAGCCCGGCGTCGCGGATCTCGGTCAGGATCGCGTCGGGCGCCGCGAGCGCGCGGCGCAGCCCCTCGCCGCCGCCGACCGCGCGCCAGGCCGCCAGATCGGGCCCGACCTGCGCTTCCGCTCGTGTGAGCAGCTTCATGCGACCTCCGTGTGCGGATCGGCGCGCTCGCCTGCGCGGCGCGGGCGGCGCGTCGTGAGCGGTCGAGCCGAGATCACGCGACGCCCTCCGTCAGCGCAGCGGCGAGATCGAAGTTGCCGTAGCTCGGGAAGAGTTGCGGCGAGCAGGCGTCGAGCGGGAGTCCCGCGGCGATCATCGCGCGCTGCCAATCCGAGAGGTGCGCGACGCCGATCGGTCCCGAGCGCGGCGCGCGCGCCTCGTGGGCCGCCGCGACCCCCGCCCGACGGCCGAACGCGACGAGCTCGAGGAGGGCGTTGCCCATCAGGCGGTTGCGGCCGTGGATGCCGCCCGCCACCTCGCCGCACGCGAAGAGGCGCGAGACCGAGGTGCGGCCGGTGGGGTCGATGGCGACGCCGCCGTTCTGGTAGTGCAGCGTCGGCCGCACGAGCAGCGGCTCGCGCGCGGGGTCGACGCCCGCGCGGTCGGCCAGGTGGCAGAGCGTCACGAGGCGGTCGCGGAGCACGCCGGGCGTCTCCGCTTCGAGCGACGGAGTGTCGAGGAAGACGCCGAGCGCTCCATCGCGCGTCGCGACGCCGCGGCCCTCCTCGAGCTCGCGCAGGATCGCGGCCGCGACGACGTCGCGCGGCGCGAGCTCGTCGACGAAGCGCTCGCCGCATCCGTTCACGAGGCGCGCGCCCGCCGCGCGCGCGGCCTCGCTCACGAGCAGCCCCGCGAGGCCCGCCGGCGCGGCGAGGCCGGTCGGGTGGTATTGGAAGCTGTCGAGCTCGCGCAGCGCGGCGCCGAGCCGGTACGCGAGCGCGAGGCCGTCGGCGGTCGCGCCGTAGTGGTTCGAGGTCGGGAAGCCACGCAAATGCAGCCGCCCCGCGCCGCCGGTCGCCACGATCGTCGCGCCCGCGTGCACGAGCGCCAAGCGGCGTCGCTCGCGGTCGAAGAGGACGGCGCCGGCGCACGCGCCCCGGGCGTCGGTGAGCAGCTCGAGGGCCGGGTGGCCGTCGAGCGCCTCGACGCCCGGCTGAAGGCGCACCGCCTCGCGCAGCACGCGCATCATCTCGAGGCCCGTCTGGTCGCGGAGGGAGAGCAGGCGCGCGGCGCTGGCGCCGCCGACGCGCGCGCGCCGCAGGCGGCCGCCCATGCGGTGCGTGCCGGGCTCCACGTCGAAGCTCATGCCCTCGCCGATCAGCCATCGGATCGCCGCGGGCCCATCGCTGACGAGGGCCGCCGCGAGCACGCGATCGGCCGCGAAACGACCGGCGCGCACGGTGTCCTCGAAGTGGCGCTGCAGGCTGTCGTCCTCGCCCACCGCGGCCTGGATGCCGCCCTCCGCCATGACCGTGTTGCCGTCGCCGAGGCGCAGCTTGCTGGCGACGAGCACGCGCGCTCCCGCGCGGGCGGCCTCGAGCGCCGCGACGCAGCCCGCGCCGCCGCCGCCGATCACGAGCACGTCGGTCTCGCGATGGGGCGCGCCCGCGATGTCGACGTCGCGAACCGGGGAGCCGGCCTGCAGCAGCGCCGCGAGCTCGGCGGGGCACCTCGCGCCCGCCGCCGATCCGACGCGCAGCGTCACCATCGCGTTGGCGTCGTGGTCGGGGTGGAAGCGGCGCACGAGCGCGTCGCGATCGAGCGGCGCGGTGGTGGGCGACGCCGGGCGACGCGCGCGCCAGGCGTCGAGTGCCACCTCTCGAGGGACGCCTGCGCTCATGGCGCCTCCTCGGGGATCTCGGCCTCGACGTCGACGGTCTGGGTGCCGGCCTCGATCTCGCGCAGGCGTGCCATCAGATCGGCGGGGCGGAGCGCGAGGGAGGCGACGAGGCGGCGGACGAGCTGCCCGAGGTGTGCCGGGTCGATGTGCTCGGGGCAGGCCGCGATGCAGAGGTTGCACATCACGCACTCGTCGAAGAGGGGCGCCGCGTCGAAGGCGCGGCCGACGGAAGCCAGCCCGACCATGCGCTCGACCTCGATGCCTTTCGGGCACGCGCGGTCGCAGCCGCCGCAATGGCGACAGTGTGGCGCCTCGGGGAAGATCTCGGGGATGCGATCGAACGCGGTCCACGAGTCTCCCAGCGCGCGGAGATCGTAGGGGCGAGGTCGGCGCGCCGAGATCGGGTCGACGAACGTGACCTCCATGCCGTGCTCGCAGCGTGTCTCGCACGCGAGCGCGGTCTGGACGCTCTCGCCTGGCGCGTGCTCACCCTCGCGACGCACGAGCACGCGACAGGCGCCGCATACGCCCTGTCCCATGCAGCCGACGTTCTCGACCAAGGGCAGCCCGGCGTCGAGCCACGCCTGCACGAGAGAGGCGTCCGTGCGCGCCTCGAGCTCCTGCCCCTCGAAGCGCAGGCGCACCCGCGCGCCGCGGGCGTCCGGCTCGTCTCCCTCGCGTGACATGGGGGGAGCATGCCACGCCTCGCGCGCTGCGCGACGTCGTCGTGAGGACGAGGTCTTCGCCAGGGGAGCGCTTCAACGGACGGCGTCTCGCGCCGCCGGCAGGCGGACGGTGAACGTCGCCCCGTGACCCGGCGTGCTCTCGACGTCGAGCGCGCCGCCGGCGTCCTTCACGATGCCGAAGGCGACCGAGAGCCCGAGGCCCGTGCCCTCGCCGACGTCCTTGGTGGTGAAGAAGGGATCGAAGACGCGGGCGCGGGTCGCCTCGTCCATCCCGTGGCCCTCGTCGCGCACGGCGATCGTGACCGACTCGGCCGTTCCGCGGATGTCGACGTGCACGCGCGCCGCGTCGGGGCTCGCGTGCACGGCGTTCACGACCAGGTTCGTCAGCACCTGCTGGAGGAAGCCGGGCGCGAGGTCGATCGCCGCGGTTGAGGGGCCGTCGAGCGCGAGCGTCACGCCGCGGCGCGACGCGAGCATCTCCAGCATGCCGAGCGTCTCCCGGGCGACCTCGACCGCGTCGCAGCGGGAGGCGGCGACGCTGCCCTTGCGCGCGAAGGTCAGGAGCTTCTGCACGATCTCGGTCATGCGTCGGCATTGCTTCACGATCGCGGCGGCCGCGCGGCCGACCTCGGGCTCGCCATGCTCTTCGAGGAGCTGCGCGTGGCCGAGGATGACGTTGAGGGGCGTGCCGAGCTCGTGCGCGATGCCCGACGAGAGCGTGCCGACGGTGCGGAGACGATCGGCGTGCCGGAGCTGCTCGAGCGCGTCGACGCGCGCACTCGCCTCGGCCTCGAGCCGCGCGCGCGCTTCGCGGAGCGCGTCGGTCATGCGGTTCATCTCTTCGGCGAGCTGCGCGAGCTCGTCGCGTCCGCGGACGTCGAGGCGGCGCTCGAGATCGCCGGAGGCGACGCGGCGCGCCTGCGCGACGAGCGCGCGCACGGGGCGGCCGATGAGGGAGAGGCCGAGGCCCCACGCGACGAGCGCGCAGAAGAGCGCGACGAGGCCCGCCGTGAGGACGACGTCGCGCACGCTCTCGGCGAGGTAGGCGCGCTCGTCGACCTGCGCGTCCACGATCTCGATCGTGCCGGCGCTGCCGTCGGGGAGGGCGACGTCCACCGCCACGTGGAGGCCGTCCTCCGACTCGTAGACGCGCGTCGGGCCGGGGTCGTCCTCGCGCCAGCGCACCGAGAGGCCCAGCTCGGTCGCGCCCGCCGTTGCGAGGAGGCTCTCGACCTGCTCCTCGCCGCCTTCGAGCCACGCGACGCGGACGAGCGCGCCGAGCGTGCGCCCGAAGACCTCGGCGTTGTCCTGGAGCTCGCGCTCGAAGCGGGCGGACTCGCGCTGGTAGCGGAGCGCGCCGCTGACGGCGTGGACCCCGACGACGCTGAAGACGAGGGCTGCCGTCAGCTTGAACGCGACACTCATGCTCCGCGTGTGCGCCATCGAGCGCGGGGTGGTCAAGGGGCCCGTGGCGCCGGGGTCCGTTGCGCCGCCGGGGCCGAAGGCGGAACATCGAGGGCGGACGGAGGTCTGAGGTTCGTGGCGCGGCGGCTCGTGTTGGTGTCGGCGGTCTTGGTCGCGGCCCTCGCGGGGTGGGGGTGGGCGGGGACGACTGACGCGCCCGGATCGCGAGACGAGGCCGTGACGCCCCGGACGCGCGCGCCAGCTCGGCCGGTGGATGGGCCCGTGGACCCTGCGCGGGTGGTCCGCCGGATGCTCCTCTGCGACGACGTGCACGCGCGCCGCGTGCACGTCGTGCTGCCCGAGTCGCCGCCGCCGCCGATCGGCCACCCCATCCTCATCGTCAACGACGGCGAGGAGATGCTCGGTGCGTTTCGTTTCGTTCACGCGCACGATCGGTTGGTGCGGGAGGGGGTGATCGTTCCCCACGTGCTCGTCGGGGTGGAGAGCACCGTGGACCGTGAGGCCGAGTACGCGCCCGATCGGGCGTCCTTCGAGGCGCTCGAGGGGCGCGACGGCGGCGGCCGAACGCCCGACCGCGCGTACCTCGACTGCCTCGTCGGCGAGCTCTTCCGCGTGTTGGCCACCCTCGCGCCGATCGATCCGCGGCCCGAGCGCACCGCCGTCGTGGGGTTCAGCCTGGGTGGGCTGTCGGCGCTCCACCTCGCGCTGCGCCACCCCGAGCGGGTGGGGCGAGTCGCCTGCCTCTCCGGGAGCCTGTGGTGGGGCCATCGACGCATGCTGGACACCGTGCGCGTCGCGCCGCGGCTGCCGACGCGGCTCTACGTCGACGTCGGCACGCTCGAAGGCTGGGAGGGCGAGGAGGTGCCCTACATGCTCGCGGACGCGCGCGCGCTCCGTGACGTGGTGATCGAGCGTGGGATGAGGCTCGGCGAGGCGCTCGGCTACTACGAGGCGCCGACCGCGGGCCACGTGCCCGAGGCGCTCGGCGATCGCGCGGAGAGCATCCTCGCTTTCTTGCTCTCGGACCGGCGCTTCGACCTCGAAAGACCGGCCCACGCACGCCTCTGGCTGCTCGCGCCGGTGCTGCGGCCCCAGGATCGGACGCTCGTCTCGCTCGAGCTCGAGCTCGACGCGGGCGTGCGGATGACCGCGCCGAGCCAGCGGGCCTCGTACGTGGTGCACGGCGACGCGCTGGTCGGCGTGAGCGCCGACGGCGTCGTCCGCGCGCGGGCGCGGCGGCCGGGGACGACCACGCTCGTCGCGCGCTACGCGGGGCTGGAGCGGCGGGCGAGGGTGCGCGTCGTGCCTTGATGTGCGCTCGGGCACTCGGCGGTCGGGAAACGCGCGAGATGCGCGAGACGCGGCAGAGGCGCGAGAGGCGCGAGAGGCGCGAGATGCGCGAGGTGCGCGAAGTGTCACGCTGCGCCCATGGACGCTTGGGACGAAGCGCGGTTGCGGCGTCACTTCGCCGAGAGGTTGGGGGAGCCGCTGCCGTCGCGGCGGGTCGACGACCTCCTCTTGCCGACGCTCCGCTTCGCGCACGAAATCGCGCGCGGCGCGGACCCCGAGCCCGCCGAGCGCCCACCCCTCGAGGAGGTCGGCGCGCGAGCTGCGCGTCGGGGGTCGCGGAGCTCTGGGGCGAGCTCGGCGGCGCCGGGGGTGCTCGGGCTCAGCGGGCCACAGGGATCGGGGAAGTCGACGCTCGCGGCGCAGATCGTCGAGGGGCTCTCGCTCCTGGGCCGGCGCGCCGTCTCCGTCTCCATCGACGACTTCTACCTCACGCGCGACGAGCAGCGCGCGCTCGCCGCGGCGCACCCGGGGTCACGGGAGCTCGAGCATCGAGGCTATCCGGGGACGCACGACGTCGCGCTCGGCGCGCGGACGCTCGACGCGCTGACGGGCCTGCGCGCGGGTGAGCGCGTGCGGGTGCCGTCGTACGACAAGGGCGCGTTCGCGGGTCGCGGCGACCGGCGCGCCGCGGCCGAGTGGCCGGAGGTGGAGGGGCCGCTCGATCTCGTCGTGCTCGAGGGGTGGATGCTGGGCTTCGAGCCCGTGCGCCCGTCCGACGCCCTCGGCGCGCTCGAGGCGCCGAACGCCGCGCTCGCGCGCTACGCAGCGTGGCACGCGCGACTCGACGCCTTCGTGCTGCTCGACGTGGCCGACCCGGAAGCCATCGTCCGCTTCCGCGTCGACGCCGAGCGTGGGCGCCGCGCGGCGGGCGAAGAGGCGCTCTCGGACGCGGACGCGGAGGACTACATTCGCCGATTCCTGCCGGCGTATCGGGCCTGGGTGCCGCCGCTGCGCGCGCGCTGCGCGGAAGGCCGCGTGGGCGGCGCCGAGCGGATCCTCGTGATCCCGCTCGGCGTCGATCGGCTCCCGCTCAGTCCCGCGTGATTCATCGGCTAGCGCTCGCAGCGCCGCGTCCGCGCAGCCTGAGGCACGGCGAGGCCACCAATGCTGCGCGCAGACACGGACCCGGACCCGGACCCGGACCCGGACACGGACACGGACACGGACACGGACACGGACCCGGACCCGGACCCGGACACGGACACGGACACGGACACGGACCCGGACACGGACACGGACACGGACCCGGACACGGACACGGACACGGACACGGACCCGGACACGGACCCGGACCCGGACCCGGACCCGGACACGGACACAGACACAGACACGGACACGGACAGGACACAGACACGGACAGGACACGGACCAAGAAGCGCATCCGAGAGGTCGCCCAAGCGCCGGGCCCCGATGATCCCGGGCGGATCGAGCGGGTAGAGAGTCAGGGTCGCGGACAGCCGTCCACGAATTGCTCTCCTGCCGCGCGTTCGGCGCCGACGCGTCGGAGGCTCCGGTAGAGCGCCTGCGCGTCGGCGCAGCGGTTGACCACCTTCAGTCCGACCTCGCGCGCCCCACGCGAGGCGACCTGCGCGCGCAGGCGGTGGACGCCCTGCTCCCGTCGCCCGAGCGCGCGTTGCGCTTCGTCGAGCGCCTCGATGGCGGCGTCGAGATCACCGGCGGAGAGCGCCGCGCTGCCCCGCGCGAGTGCGCGGGTCCCAGCGCGGTGCGCGCGCGTCTCACGCTGCATCGGCGTCGCCGGCTCGGGCTCGTGCTTCTCTTCGAGCTCGGCCAGGGCGGCCCCCTTCGGCGGCTCGTCGAGCCCGCGCGTCACCGCCTTCGGGGGCTCGGCGTCCGAGAAGGGCCACGTGAGGACGCCTTCGGCGAAGAGCGGGACCAGCACCCCCACCGCCACGGTGGCGAGGGTGAAGAAGGTCCCGAAGAACGCCCCCGCGCCCGCGCGGAGGGTGCGCTTCTTCAGCGCCTGCGTCGGCAGGCCCGTCTGCGCGGGGGGCTTCCAGGACTTCGGAGGGCTCCAATCCTCGGGCGTCACGGCGGCGAGCGTGCGGGTGCGCGCCACGCGGGTCGTGGAGCCGCAATAGCCGCATCGGACGATCCAGTCGTTCTCCTTCACGTCGAGCGGGGCGCCGCATTTCTTGCATTCGACGAGCACGGGCCGCGCACCGTACCACGCGTCGTCCGCCTCGACTCGGCGCCCTGCCGATGGCTGACCGCCGCGTCAGAGGGGCGTGATCACGAGGTTGTCGAAGTAGAGATCGCTCTGCCAGTTGTTGAACGCGAAGTGGTCGTGACCGCGGCCCTCGAGGGGCTCGGGGTCGACCAGCTGCGCGAGCTGGTGGTCGTCGGCCCACGCGGTGATCGTGTTGCCGCGACGCTCGATCTTGATTCGGTAGACGCGGCCGGGCTCGACCGGGAAGCGGGGGCCGACCGCGGCGTCGGCGCCGTGCTCGTCCATGCGCGCGATCTGGTTCTTCGTGTTGCCCCAACCGCCGAAATTCAGGACGTAGCTCGTCGCCGTGTAGCTGTCGGTCGTCGCGCGGCTCGAGCCGTCGCCGAAGATCTCGACCTTGATGTCGCCCTCGGGCGACATGCTCTTGACGTCGAACTCGACGCGGACGTCGCGTGGCAGGACGCGGCGGAGCCAGAGCGGGCGGTTGCGCGCGCCGCGCACGTGGAGCCAGCCGTCGCGGATCTCGTAGGGCCCGCCCGTGTTGTTGTAGTCGTCGCCGATCTGCTCGCGCTCGAAGTCGTCGCGGAAGCCCTCGGGGCCGATGCCCGGGTCGCCCTGAGGGGTGCACGAGAGCGCGAGCAGCGAGAGCGCGAGGGAGAGCCTGCGGGAGTTCGTCGTCACGGGGCGGAGGCTAATACACCCGTCTGGAAATTCGAGCCGGAGGTCCGCCGCGCTCGCCGCGCTGACGGCAGGGGTCGGTGGTCGCGTTTGGCGGTCGGCGTTGGTGGTTGGCGTTGGTGGTTGGCGTTGGTGGTTGGCGTTGGTGGTTGGCGTCGTCGGCTCAACGCGCCCGCTGGGCTCGGCGCATCCACGTGCGCGCGAGCCAGCCGCGGGGGGCGTCGATTCCGGGCGGGAGCGGCGCGGTGCTCTTGGTGCTCCAGAAGACCGTGGGGCCAGGCGCCCCGCGACGCAGTCGCGCGAGGAGGGAGGCCGCCGCCTTCCCGGAGTAGGTCGTGTCGAGGGCGAAGCCGGCCGTCCGCTGGAAGAGGGCGATCGCCTCGTGGCCGCGCGAGGTCGGCTCGCCGTACCCCGCCCCGAGCTGCGCGCCGTCGACCTCGAGGGTGGCGCCGAGCGCGGCGCGCCCGATGCGCGCGCGCGGGTCGCCCGAGAGCTCGACGAGGAGCGCGCTCGCGCGGCTGGCGAGCTCGAGGATGCGGAGGCGCGAGGTGACCGGCCACGGGGTGACCCGCACCGCCACGACCATCGGGGGCTCGTGGAGGCCGAGCCCGAGGCGCGTCGCGAGGTGGAGGCCGACGAGCAGACCTGCGGTGGTGCACGTCGAGCCGACGCCGACCACGACCGCGCGCGGCGGGGGGAGGGCGCCCGAGGCGACCTGCTCGGCGAGCTCGAGCGCGGCGCTCACATAGCCCAAGGCGCCAATCGGCGTCGCGCCGCCCGGGGCCATCACGTACGTCGACGCGCGGCGCTCGCGGAGCATCCCGAGCGGGAGGGCGCTCCAATGCGGGAGCGCGTGCAGCTCGTGGCTCGCGAGCACCCGGAAGTTCTCGAGCGCGGCCTCGCTCGGTGGCTGAGGAAAGAGCAGGCAGCTCGGCTCGAGACCGACGCGGGGCGCGTGCAGGAGCGTCGCGACGCCGTGGTTGGTGCCGAAGGCGCCCGTCGCGATGATCCGCCGCGCTCCCTTGGCGATCGCGTCGGCGAAGAGCACCTCGAGCGTGCGCACCTTGTTCCCGCCGTAGACGGCGGAGCTGAGGTCGTCGCGCTTGACCCAGGCCTCGCCCTGGACGCCGAGCGCCGCCGTGAGCGCGTCGAGCGGCTGGACGGGGGTCGGGTAATCACCGAGCGCGACGAAGGGAAGGCGCGCGGCGAGCGAGGGCAGGTGCTCGAGCAGCGGTCGCGCGCGGGTGTGCACGCACCCAGATTAGGCGGCGCCACGCCCGGGCATCAACGGCGGAGGCGGATGGTCGCCAGCCACCGCACGCGTGGCCTGCTACGCTCGGGCCATCCATGAGGGAGGCTGGCTGATGGCGCGTGGGCGTCTGGTGGTGGTCGAGAGACCCGAGGATTGGCCGTGGTCGCTCGCGGGCGTCGAGGTCGTGCTGGCCCGCGATTACCTCGCGGCGCCCCACCGCGAGGTCGCGACGAGCGGTCGCGCGGCGAGCGAGCGTCCGGCGGGGACGATCGTGCTGAACCTCTCGCGCCGCCTCGGCTATCAGAAGATCGGCTACTACGTCTCGCTCCTCGCCGACGCGCGCGGTCACCGCGCGTGGCCGGACGTGACCACCATCCAGGACCTCAAGAACCGCAGCGTGCTCCGCCTGCTCGGCGCGCGCCTCGGTCCGAAGGCGGAGGCCGAGCTCAGCGCGTCGGGGCAGAGCCGGTGCGAGCTCGTCGCCTTCCTCGGTCGCTGCGTCGATGCCCGCTGGCGCGAGACGGCGGCCGAGCTCTTCGAGCGCGTGCCGGCGCCATGTCTCGAGGCGGTGGTCGCGCGTGACGGTGAGGGCTGGCGCTTCGAGGAGATCTCGGCGCGCGCGATCGGGGAGCTCTCGGACCCGCAGCGGCAGAACGCCGAGCGCGCCGCCCGCGCGTTCTTTCGCGCCCCCGACGCGGTCAACGGCCACGGTGAGAGCGCGAGCTTCGAGCTCGCCATCCTCGTCAACCCCGCCGACCCCGAGCCGCCCTCGGACAAGAACGCGCTCGATCGCATCGTCGCGGCTGCCAGCCGCCATGGCTTCCGGACCACGTTCATCACGAAGGACGACTACGCGCGCCTCTCGCAGTTCGACGCGCTCTTCATCCGCGAGACGACGGGGGTCAACCACCACACCTACCGCTTCGCGCGGCGCGCGGAGGCCGACGGGCTCGTCGTGATCGACGACCCGCAGTCGATCTTTCGCTGCTGCAACAAGGTCTACCTCGCCGAGGCGCTCCGGCGGGCGCGCATCGCGACGCCGCCGACGCTGCTCGTCGACCGCGGACGGCTCGACCGCGTCGCCGCGACCCTCGGGTTGCCGGTGGTCCTCAAGGCGCCCGACAGCGCCTTCTCGAAGGGCGTGTTCAAGGCCGACTCCGAGCGGGAGATCGAGGTGATCGCCCGGCGGCTCCTGGAGCGCTCCGACCTGATCGTCGCGCAGGGCTTCGTCGAGAGCCGCTTCGACTGGCGGGTCGGCGTGCTCGACGGCCGCGCGCTCTACGTCTGCCGCTACTACATGGCCGAAGGGCATTGGCAGGTCGTGACCCGCGACGCCGAGGGGAACCTCCTCGAGGAGGGCACGTCGGACACCTTCCTCGTCGAGGACGCCCCGCCCGCCGTCGTCGACATCGGGCTTCGCGCGGCTGCCACGATCGGGGACGGACTCTACGGCGTCGACATCAAGGAGCTGCCGAGCGGCGAGCTCGTCGTCGTCGAGGTGAACGACAACCCCAGCATCGAGGCAAAGGTCGAGGACGCGCGGCTCGGGGACGCGCTCTACGACGTGATCTTGTCGACCTTCTTGCGGCGGCTCGAGCGCCGCCGCGGGGTCACGCGGACCGCGAGCGTGGACCGTTGAGGGTGCCCCGCCGATCCGACGTCCGATCGCGCGGCGCGCCGCTCCGCGCCAACGTGGCCGCGTGCGGACGTCATCCTGGGGGTGGGAGGTGTCGGCGGCGGCCCTCGTGGGCGGCCGGCGCGGGGGAGCCCTCGGTGGTAGATTCCGAGCCCGACGCCACAGGAGGCGCGCCGTGATCGAGGTCGAGCGCCAACCCACCGAGACCACCTGCGGGCCGACCGCGCTCCACGCGATCTATCGCTTCTGGGGCGACGAGCTCCCGCTCCTGCGGGTCGTCGAGGACATCCACGAGCTCGACGGTGGCGGCACGTTGGGGGTCAGCCTCGCGAACCACGCGCTCGAGCGCGGCTATCGCGTCACGCTCTACACCTACAACCTCCAGGTCTTCGACCCCACCTGGTTCGACGACGAGGGGCGCCCCACCGCGGTCCTGCGCGCGCGGCTCTCGGCGCAGCTCGAGCACAAGCGCGACGCGAAGCTCCACCTCGCCTGCCGCGCGTTCGACCGGTTCGTGGAGCTGGGCGGGCAGCTCCGCCTCGAAGACATCTCGACGCACCTCATCCGCCGCCACCTCCGCGCCGGTACGCCGCTCCTCTGTGGACTCAGCGCGACCTACCTCTACCGCTCGGCGCGCGAGGTCCCCGACACCACGCAGCTCGACGACCTGCGCGGCGAGAGCGCCGGACACTTCGTGGTGCTCGCCGAGGAGGATCGCGCGACCAAGACCGTCGGGGTGGCCGACCCCTACCCGGAGAACCCCTACGCGCAGCGGGCCCACTACCACGTGCCCTTCTCGCGCCTCGTCGGGGCCATCTACCTCGGGGTCTCGACCTACGACGGTAACCTCCTCTGCATCACGCCGAGCGCGCACGACGAGAAGGACGAATGAGCGAACCGCTGCATCTGTTCGAGGGCTTCGGCGTCGAGATCGAGTGGATGATCGTCGACGTCGCCACGGCGTCGCCTCGGCCCATCGCGGACGTCTTGCTCACCACGCCCGAGGGCGAGGTGGTGCTCGAGCGCGAGCGAGGGGCGGCGCGCTGGTCGAACGAGCTCGCCCGCCACGTGATCGAGGTGAAGACCAACGGGCCGGCGCCGAGCCTCGCGGGCCTCGCCGGGCTCTTCACCGAAGAGGCCAGGGCGATGAACGCCGCCCTCGCGCCCCACGGCGCGCGTGTGCTCGGTGGCGGGATGCACCCCTTCTTCGCGCCCGCGGACGCGGAGCTCTGGCCGCACGAGCAGAACGACATCTACCGCGCCTACGACCGCGTCTTCGGCTCGAAGGGGCATGGATGGGTGAACCTCCAGAGCGTCCACCTGAACCTGCCCTTCGCGAGCGACGACGAGCTCGCGCGGCTCCACGACGCGATCCGGCTCGTGCTGCCCCTCCTGCCCGCGCTCGCCGCCGCGTCGCCCTTCTGCGAGGGGCGCGCGAGCGGGCTGCTCGACACGCGCCTCGAGGTCTATCGGCACAACCAGGCGAAGGTGCCCGAGGTCGCGGGGGGCGTCGTCCCCGAGCGCGTGCGCGGCCGCGCCGACTACGAGGAGCGCATCCTCGCGCCGATGTACGTCGCGATCGCGCCGCACGATCCCGAGGGAATCCTCCAGGAGGAGTGGTTGAACAGCCGCGGCGCGATCGCGCGCTTCGACCGCATGGCGGTGGAGATCCGGGTGATCGACGCGCAGGAGACGCCCTACGCCGACGTCGCGATCGTCGCGGCGGCGAGCGCGCTCGTCCGCGGTCTCGTCGAGGCGGATCGCGACCTCGACGCCCCGACGGAGCCTCTCCGAGCGCTCTTCGTGCGTGCGCTCCGCGACGCCGAGGCGACGTCGCTCGACGACGCGGACCATCGCGCGCTCGCGGGGCTCGGTCACCGTGCGCCGACGCTCGGTGCGCTCTGGCGCGAGCTGCTCGCCGCCTACCCACCAGATGACGAGCACGCCGCCGCCCTCGGGGTGATGCTCGACCAAGGGCCGCTCGCGCGGCGGATGCTGCGGCGCGCTCCGACCCCCGACGCGACGTCGCTGCGGGCGCTCTGCGACGAGCTCGCGGGCTGCCTCGCGCGTGGGGAGCTCTTCGTCCCGTGAGGGCGCGCGCCGTCTCCTTCGTCGTGAGCTGCGAGCACGCGCGGGCGACGGTCCCGGCCCGTCATCGGGCGCTGCTGCGGGGCGCTCCGCTCGAGACGCACCGCGGCTTGGACCTCGGCTCGCTCGCCTTCGCGCGCGCGATGGCGCGCCGGCTCGGGACCGAGCTGCACGCCACGGCGGTCACGCGGCTGCTGGTCGACGCCAACCGGAGCGCGCGTCGACCCGCGGTCTTCAGCGAGTGGACGCGGGCGCTCCCGGACGAGGAGCGCGCCGCGCTGCTCGCGCGTTTCCACGCGCCCCACCGCGCGGAGGTCGCGGCGGCCTGCGAGCGCGCGCTCGGGCGCGGGCCGATGGTGCACGTCGCGGTGCACTCCTTCACGCCCGTCCTCGACGGCGAGGTGCGCGCCCTCGACGTCGGCCTGCTCTACGATCCCGCGCGGCCCGTCGAGCGTGCGCTCGCGGAGCGCTGGCAGGGCGCCCTGGTCGAGCGGGCGGGCCTCCGCGTCCGGCGGAACCAACCCTACCGTGGGGTGACGGACGGGCTGCCGACCGCCCTGCGGCGCGCGCTCGGCGACCGCTACGTCGGCTTCGAGCTCGAGCTGAACCAGGCGCTCTGGACGGGCCGCCGGTGGCCGCCCGGCCTCGAGCCCGCGGTCACCGAGACGCTGCGGGCGTGCGCGGACGCGCTCCTCCTCACCACGTGACGCGCCCGGGCGCCCGGACGCCGCTCCTCGTCGCTCGGCCCGTGCGGTGCTCGGTTCGCGGCCCGCGCGGGTCGGCGATAGAGTGCGAGGATGACCCGCCTCCTCGCTCTCGCGCTCCTCCTCGGCTCCGCGTGCTCTCGCGGTGACGGACGGACGACCACGCCGCAGTCGCGCGCCGAGCGCTGCACGCTCGCCGATGGCCGGATCGTCTTCGAGCTCCCCATCGGGCCCGAGCACGCGCTCGCGGTCGCTCCCGACGGCTGCATGTACGTCGACGAGTCGACTCACGCGGTGCGCTCGCTCTCGATCGCGAGCCTCGCGACCGACGCCGAGGGCGCCGACCTCCTCCGCACCAACGCCGACGAGTTCTTCCGATCGAGCGGCTTGCTCGGCGCCGAGCCCGAGATCGTCGGGCGGGGCCTGATGATGATCGCGGGCGAGCAGACGGCCGCGCTCGCGTGGGACGCGCAGATCGAGGAGCTCGGCGAGGTGCGCGCGACCACGGGCGCGCTCCGGCGCGGAGGCGATTGGATCATCGTCGTCGTGCTCGCCGAGCGGAGCGACGACGAGGGCCGTCGGGGGCTGCTCCGCGTCGCCGCCGAGCTCTCGGCCCCGACGCGCTGACGCGCCTCTTGGAACCAGCGAAGGTCGTCCTGCGCCTCGGCCTGGTGCGTGTCGCGCCGGCTCAGGTCGACGGCCGCCGGTCGAGGCGGCGGTATTGCACCGCCTCCGCGACGTGCGCGCTCCGGACCCGCTCGTCCGCGGCGAGGTCCGCGATGGTGCGCGCGACGCGGAGGATCTTCACGTACGCGCGCGCGCTCAGCCCGAGCGCGTCCACCGCGCGATCGAGCAGCGCGAGCGCGTCCTCGTCGACCACGGCGAGGGCGTCCTCGAGCTTCGGTCCGAGGGGGCGGGCCGCCCGGAACGCGCGGGCCTCGGCGACCCGCACCCGGACGCTCGCGGTGTCCTCGCTCCGCGGGGCGCGGCGGAGATCCCGCGTCGGCACGCGCGTCGCGATGGCGTGCAGATCGAAGCGGTCGAGGAGCGGCCCGCTGATGCGTGACACGTAGCGCTCCACACGCTCGGGCGCGCATGGGCAGAAGCGCTCGGGGTCCCCCGCGAAGCCGCAGGGGCACGGGTTCATCGCCGCGACCACGAGGGGCGCCGCCGGCATCACCACGCGGTGCCGCGCGCGCGCGATGCTCACCTGACCCGACTCCATCGTCGTGCGCAGCGTCTCGATCACGTCGCGCCGGAACTCGGGCAGCTCGTCGAGGAAGAGCACCCCGTGGTGGGCGAGCGTGACCTCGCCGGGCCGCACGGGATCGCCGCCGCCGATGAGCGCCGGCGCGCTCGCCGTGTGGTGAGGCGCGCGGAAGGGGCGATGGGCGAGCGAGAGGTGCGTCGGCGGCGTGAGCCCCGCCGCGCTCGCGATCGTCGCGATCTCGAGCGCCTCGTCGGGCGACGGCTCGGGGAGGAGCCCAGGCAGGCGCCGCGCGACCATCGTCTTGCCTGCGCCGGGCGAGCCGACGAGGAGCAGGTGGTGCGGTCCGGCCGCCGCGATCTCGAGCGCCCGCCGCAGCGTGGCCTGGCCGCGCACGTCGGCCAGATCGGGCCCGAGCGTGTCGAGCGCGGGCGAGAGCTCGAGCGGCCGCTCGAGGAGCGCGACGCCCGCGAGGTGATCGACGACGCTCCGCAGGTCATCCGCGACGAAGACGTCGATCCCACGCGCGAGGGACGCCTCCGCCGCGTTCCCGCGGGGCACGATCGCGGCGCGCAGGCCACGGTCCCGCGCCGCGCAGAGCTGCGGCAGCACGCCGCGCACGGCGCGCAGCTCGCCGCGGAGCGAGAGCTCTCCGATCACGAGCGTGCCCTCGAGCGCCTGTGACTCGACGATGTCCAGCGTGCCCAAGAGCGCGAGCGCGATCGCCAGGTCGAAGCCCGCGCCAGTCTTCGGCAGATCCCCCGGCGCGAGGTTGAGCACGTACGCGCGCCGCGGCAGCTCGTAGCCTTGCGCGGCGAGCGCCGAACGCACCCGCACGCGGCTCTCGCGCACGCCGCGCTCGGGGAGCCCGACGAGCTCGAAGGAGGGGATCCCGGCGACGACCCGCGCCTCGACCGAGACGGGATGAGCGTCGATGCCGACGAGGCAGCCTGCTTGAACGACGTGCGTCATGCGGCCTCGTTTTGCCGGAAGCGTACCAACCCACGCGATCGAGCAATTTCGAGGACTTGGGCCGCGTGGGGGTGGCGGATTGGCGGAGATTTCTGGCGGATGGCGTGGCGGCCGCCAGATGGGGGAACAGGCCCCCACCCCCTTCTGGGGGCCTCGTCTCGGCGCCCCAACACGCAACGAGGCGGCGAGCCGAGCTCGCCGCCTCGCGCGTCATCGCCGTCGTGGGCTCAGCTGCCGCCGCCGACCTGCGCCGCCGTCACCGAGCTCAGCTCGGTGAAGCCGAGGCGGTACGCGAGGTTCGCGCCCGGCTCGTAGCTGCCGACCCAGATCTTGTAGGTGCCGGGACCGAAGGCCCCCTCGACGATCGGGTTGAGGTCCTCGGCGTCGTCGTTGCAGACGTAGGTGCCGTCGGGCTTCTGGACGACGAGCGTCGTGTCGCCCTGGGCGTGCGCGATGATGCGCAGCGTCGAGAAGTTCGACTGGGTGGTGAAGAGGTGGTCGGGCTGCTGGCTGACGTTGCCGTTGCAGCTCGCGTCCCAGGTGCTCGCGTCGATGCTGCCGCCGCTCGTGCCCGTGACGACGTGCGGGTCCGGCATGAAGCCCGAGGTGAGCTCGACGGTGCCGAAGTTCGAGCCTCCCGCGGGCTGCGCGGCCTGGGCGGCCTGCGCAGCCTGGCCGGCCTGCTGCTGGGCCTGCTCGGCGGCCTGCTCCGCCGCCATGGTGAGGGATGCGCCGAGCTGGTCGGCGAGGGCCTGGGCCTGCTGCTGGGCTTCTTGCTCGTTGCCTCCACCGCAGCCGAGGCCGAGGAGGAGCGTGAGGGCGAGGAAGCTGTTCTTCATGAGGTTCTCCTTGTGCCGGTCCTTCCCGGGCCGGGCGGGTATACCACCAGCGTGAGCGCTGGGTCGATGGGGTGAAGCGTGCTCGATCTCGGGCGCGGGCCGGGCTCGGTGCGCCCGTTGGTCCGAGGATCGGCGGGTGGTCGGACGCCTTTTCGTGGCCGTGGCGGGTCGCGGGGGGGGCTGCTAAGTGGCCTTGCCGAATGAGGGGCTGATGTGGTCAGTCCCCGGTCGGAGACCTTCCCGGCGTCGCGCCGGCGAGCGTCCGAGGAGATACGAGTGCCCGATTCGAATCCTTCCTTCTTCTCTCGCCTGTGGCTCGCGTTCGTGGCGCCGTGGCGCATCCTCTTCTCGGCCGAGATCGGCGGCGGCGTCGAGCGCCTCCTCAGCGGCCGCCCGGCGCTCCCCGAGCCCGCGTCCCTCCCGGCCCCCGAGCCCGCGCCCGAGCCCGAGCCCGCGCCCCCGCCGCCGAAGGTCGAGCGCGCGCCCGTCGACGCCGCGCTCCAGCTCCTCTCGCTCTTCCAGCGCGAGGGCCGCTTCATCGACTTCCTGCAAGAGGACGTCGCGTCGTTCTCCGATGACGAGATCGGCGCCGCGGCGCGGGTCGTCCACGAGGGCTGCCGCAAGGCCCTGCGCGAGCACTTCGACCTCGCGCCGGTCCGCACCGAGGACGAGGGGGCGCGCCTCGAGGTCCCCGCGGGCTTCGACGCCCACGCCCTGCGTCTGACGGGCAACGTGGTCGGTGAGCCCCCGTTCCGCGGCACGCTGCAGCACCGGGGCTGGCGCGCGACGCGGGCCGAGCTGCCGAAGCTGACGGCGGATCACGACGTCACCGTCCTCGCTCCTGCCGAGGTAGAGCTGTGATCGCGGGGAGCCTTCGGTTCATCGCGCGAGAGGAGCGGCGCTCGTGAGCGAGAAGACTGCGCAATACGCCATCGGCGTCGATCTCGGGACCACCCACTGCGCGCTCTCCTTCGTCGACCTCGACCTGAGCGAGGGCGAAGAGGTCGCGCACGAGGTGATGGGGCTGCCGCAGGTCGTGGCGCCCGGCGAGCTCGAGACCCGCGAGCTTCTGCCGAGCTTCCTCTACCTGCCCCACCCGCAAGAGCTCCCGCCGGGCGCCGCCGCGCTGCCGTGGAACGAGACGCCGGCGTACGTGGTCGGCGAGATCGCGCGCCGGCTCGGCGCCCAGACGCCGCTGCGGCTCGTGTCGAGCGCGAAGAGCTGGCTCTGCCACCCGGGCGTCGACCGCAAGGGCGCGATCCTCCCAACGGACGCGCCGGAGGAGGTCTCGCGCCTCTCGCCCTTCGCCGCGAGCGTGCAGTACCTCGCGCACCTGCGCGAGGCGTGGAACCACGCCCACCCCGAGGCGCCCTTCGCGGAGCAGGACGTCATCCTGACCGTGCCCGCGAGCTTCGACCCGGCCGCGCGCGAGCTCACGGCCGAGGCCGCCAAGATGGCGGGCTATCACCGCCTCACGCTCCTCGAGGAGCCCCAGGCGGCGCTCTACTCCTGGATCGCGCAGACCCAGGGTGGGTGGCGCGATCAGGTGAAGGTCGGCGACGTGATCCTCGTGGTCGACGTGGGCGGCGGCACGACCGACCTCTCGCTCATCGCGGTGCACGAGCAGGATGGCACGCTCGCGCTCGAGCGCGTCGCGGTCGGTGAGCACATCCTCCTCGGCGGCGACAACATGGACCTCGCGCTCGCCTACGGCGTGGCCGCGAAGCTCGACGCTCAGGGCAAGAAGCTCGATCCCTGGCAGCTCCGCGCGCTCACCCACGGGTGCCGCGCCGCGAAGGAGCAGCTCCTCGCGGGCGAGGGCGTCGACGCCGTGCCCATCGTGGTGCCGAGCCGCGGCAGCAAGCTCATCGGCGGCTCGCTCCGGACCGAGCTCACGCGCGACGAGGTGCACCGGACGTTGCTCGACGGGTTCTTCCCCGAGGTCGACGTGCTCGCGAAGCCCGCCGCGCGCGCCCGCGGGGCGCTCACGCAGCTCGGCCTACCCTACGCGCAGGACGCGGCGGTCACGCGGCACCTCGCGGCCTTCTTGACGAAGCAGCTCGGCGCGACCGCGGAGCTCGGCTTCGAGTCCCCCGAGGGCGCGCGCTTCCTGCACCCCACGGCGATCCTCTTCAACGGCGGCGTGCTCGCCGCGCGCGCCGTCGCGGAGCGCATCGAGCGTGTCCTCGCCTCGTGGCTCGAGGCGGACGGCGCCCCCCCGGCGCGGGTGCTCGAGGGCGCCGATCTCTCGCGCGCCGTCGCGCGTGGGGCGGCGTACTACGGCTACGCGCGCCTCGGCGGCGGCGTGCGCATCCGCGGCGGCATGGCGCAGGCGTTCTACGTCGGGGTCGAGACCGCGATGCCCGCGGTGCCCGGCATCGAGCCGCCGGTGCACGCGCTCTGCGTCGCTCCGTTCGGCCTCGAGGAGGGCACCGCCGCGCCCGCGCCGCCCCAAGAGCTGGGCCTCGTGGTCGGCGAGCCCGTCCGCTTCCGCTTCTTCGGCAGCTCGGTGCGGCGCGACGACACCCCGGGGACGCTGCTCGAGCGCTGGCGCGACGACGAGCTCGTCGAGCTGGGCGCCATCGAGGCGGACCTCCCGACCCAGGGGCGAGGCGCGGGCGAGGTCGTCCCCGTCCGCCTCCGAGCCCGGGTCAGCGAGCTCGGGACGCTCCTGCTCGAGGCGCTGCCCCGCCAGGGCGACGAGGTCTGGAAGGTCGAGCTCGACGTGCGCTCGAGCTGAGCGTCACGACGCCGGGCGTCGCCTGCTGGAAGAGAGACTGCGCGCGGAGGGGGCTGCTGCGTCAGAGCGTGGCGCCGTCCGCGGAAAGACTGGAGACGGCGGCGGAGCGGCCGCTGGATCAATGCAAAGGTGACGTAACGTCATCTCGTGCGACGCTGCGCGGAGAGAGCGCCCCATGAACCCCCTTTGGGGGGTCGACCCTGCGGCGCGGAAGCGTCACGATGCAGGGCCTGCTCGGATGAGATCCATGGAAGAAGTGCCGCCCGCCCCAGAGACCGAGCTCGCGATCGGCGCCCTCCTGCTCGACCGCTACCGGGTCGAGCGCCAGCTCGCCGAGGGGGGCATGTCGATGCTTTATGCGGGCGTCGACGAGCAGACCGGGCAACGGGTCGCGATCAAGGTGCTCCCTCACCAGATGCGGACCGAACGCCTCGCGGCGCGCTTCGAGCGCGAAGTGCGGATGGCGATGCAGGTCCGCCACCCGAACCTCGTCGTGACCTATGGCGGCGGTGTGCTCGAAGGCGGCACGCCCTTCCTGGTGATGGAGCTCCTCGAGGGAGAGACGCTCTTCGAGGTCATCCAACGCGAAGGATGGATCTCGATCGAGCGCGGCGTGCCAATCCTCGCGGCCGTCTTGGACGCGGTCGAGGCGGCCCACGCGCGCGGGATCATTCACCGTGATCTCAAGCCCTCGAACGTCTTCATGACCTCGGACGGGCAGGTGAAGCTGATCGACTTCGGCCTCTCGAAGGATCTCGGCAGCGTGAGCGCCGGCACCGTGCTCACGGGGCCCGGAGAGGCGCTCGGGACGCCGAGCTACATGGCGCCCGAGCAGATCCTCGCCGACGAGGTCGACGCGCGGACCGACATCTGGGGCGCAGGGACGCTCTTCTACGAGATCCTCACCGGGATCCGCGCGTTCCCGCGGTTGAAGGGCACGGTGCAGGACACCTTCGCGCGTGTCCTCGAGAGCGAGCCCTTCGCGATGCGCCGGCTCATCGAAGATTGGAAGCCGGCGGCCGAGGCGTTCGTCGCGCGGGCGCTGAAGAAGAAGAAGGAGGAGCGCTTCGCGAGCGTCGCCGAGATGCGCGCGGCGCTGCTGGCGTTGCTCGACGCGCCCTACGATCCGAAGCCCGACTGGGAGGCGATCGAGCGCGAGGAGGCGGAGCTGCGGGCGGAGATCGAGGCCGAGCGCGCGGCGCGGCGAGCCCGCGGCGAGCCCTCGCGCAGCGTCGAGGACGCGGATGATGAGCGCGACGAGGACGACGACGGCTGGGGCGACTCGTCCGGCTCGTATCGCGGCTGGGACGACGAGACGCTCGATTCGGACGTCGACACGGCCGTCGACGAGGTCCCCGAAGAGGTGCGGTCCGGGGTCGAGAAGAGCCGCGACCGCTGAGGTGTGAAGCGGCCGAGGTGCGGCGCGGACGGACCTCGATCGAGTCGAGATCCAGCCCGCGATTCGCCCTCGGCCTCGGCCCTCCGCGCCGTCGGTCAGAAACGGACGGACGCGCCGACGTCGACGAGCATCTGCTGCCAATACGTGCGGTACGAGGGCGTCCCGTCGCTCACCCAGAACTGGTGGCGTTGGTAGCCGAGCTCCGCGAAGAGCCCGACCGGTCCGAAGAAGACGCGCGCGCCCGCCACGGCGCCGACGTTGAAGCCCGGCGCGCGGTAGCCGTCGGCCGTGAGGAGCGCGGGGCCGACCGGCAGACCGACGTAGAGATCGAGCCCCACCGGTCCGCGCAGCGGGCGGGCGTTCAGGGCGATCCAGAGGTCGAAGTCCGTCACGCCCTCGCGTCCGTCGGTGTTCCCGGGCGCGAGGCTGCTGCTCGCGGGCGAGACGTCGAGGCGCCGGTGCTCGATCTGCCCGCCGAGCATGAGCGGGCCCAGCACGGGCGCCTCCAGCCGAAGACCGCCGCCCAGGCTGGCCGACAGGTCCCGGCGCCCGATGTCGAGGTCCGGCGCGCTCGTGGCGACGTCGACGCGACCGCCGAAGCCGCTCGTGAAGTACCCGGAGACGCGACCGCCGACTTGGGCGTCCGCGATCATCGGGGGCGAGGAGAGGAGCAGCGCGAGCGCTCCGCATAGGGTGGTGATCGTGCGCATGCCCGCTCTTTCAGCACCGTCCGTACCAGGTCGCGCGGCGTGCGGAGCGAGCGGCTGCGTGGCGCTCTGCCACGGCTGTGGCGGAGTGCTTCCCACGTTCCCAGGAACCCGGAAGTGTCGCGGTCCAAAGCATCGCGACCCGAAGCGTCGCGGTGTTCGCGGACGCGCCTGTCGTTTCGCCAGGGGGGCGACCTCGAACGTTGCCTTCTGCGGACGAAACGTCGCCTTCAGCGGACGAGGAAGAGGACGATGAGCGCGGCGGTGACGAGGTAGCGGCTGCGATCGAAGAACACCGGATGTCGCCGCTTGGTCTCGTACCAGAGCCAGCCGAGGGCCACCATCGCGATGAAGACGGCGAGCACGAGCGCCACCGCGGGGCCGAGGCTGAGCGCGTGGTGGAAGCGATCCTTCAGGCCCGGGAGCCCGACCACCCCGTAGATGACGAGGAGGTGCGCGACGTAGATGACGAGCGTCTCGGCCCCGATCTTCTGGAGCAGACGCACACCGCGGCCGTCGGCGGCGCGAACCTTCGCGAGCAAGAGATCGATCGCGCAGAGCACGGCGAGCAGCGCGATGACGACGCCGACGCGGAAGAAGAAGAACCAAGGGCTCGCCTTCCAGAAGTTGTGCTCGGGGAAGGGGTCGAAGCCGGTGAGCGGGACGAGCTTGCCGACGCCGATCAGCAGCGCGGCGATGACGGTCAGCGGCACGACGAGCTGCCGCAGGCCCGACGCGACGTAGCTGCGTCGGTAACGGACGAAGCGGGCCGTGAGGACACCCGCGAGCAAGAAGCCCGCCCACGGGAAGATCGGGAAGAGCGAGCGCGTGGCCGCCGTGACGTAGGCGGCGATGCTCACGGGCCAGCCCTCGAGGCTCATCGCGTAGGTCCACGGCGCGACGAAGACGACGACGAGCATCAACACCGCGAGCGTGATCAGGTAAGGCCTCTGGCGACGCGAGAGCAGCACGAGCCCCTCGGCCACGGCGAGCGTGACGCCGATGAGCTGCAGCGCGTTGACCGCCGTGACGCGTTGGTAGCGCTCGGGGGGCAGGGCGAGGAGGTATTGCAACCCGAGCTCGCCCATCTGGAGCATGTAGCCGAGCGCGAGGAGGATCGCGTAGCGCTCGAAGCGCTTGAAGACCGGGCGCCCGAAGTGGGTGTGGTCCTTCCATTTGCCGAGCGTCGTCACGCCGAAGGCCATGCCCGACGAGAAGAGGAAGATGGGCGCGGTGAAGCCGTGGATGTAGCCGTGCCACCCATACCAGCTCGCGTTGCGGACGGACGCGTCGACGACCTCGTAGAAGACGTGGCCCTGCACCATCAGGACGACGGCCGCGAAGCGCAGCAGGTCGAGCGCGAGCCAGCGCGCTCTGACGACGGGGACGACCTCCTCGCGGACGACGACCTCGGCCTCGCCGCTCGGCAAGCGTCTCGGGATGACGTGGGCGCTGGACATCGGGGGCATGCGCGACGGAAGGACGGGACCCTCGGAGGGCTCCAGGGCTTGGGTGTGACCAGTCGGGTGCGCTCCGTCAAGTAAGGCGCGTTCGGGGCCGATGCTCGGGAGGGCCGTGCGCTCGCTTACGTCTTTCGGCTGAGGGGCCGGCTTTCGTCCGTGCGTGTGCGCCTTTGAGGTGACCTCGGGGTCGTCCTCGGCGAGGGGACGCGAGGGGGATCGGGCGAGGCTGGCGGACACGCGGGGGGTCGAGGCGCCAACGCGGCTCGTTACGTCATCTTTCGGTCACGCCGCGCGGGATGACCTCACGCGCGGACCACGACGCCGCTGCCTCGCGCGACGTTGGGACGTCGGGGTGCGCGACGGGGCGTCCATGCCAGACTCGCGCGGGCATGCTCCCGATGCCCTTCCGCTCCATCCAGCGCGTCTACTTCGACGACCTCGACGCCCTGAACATCCTGCACAACGTGCGCTACCTGCTCTTCATCGAGCGCGCGCGGGGCGAGCTGCTGCAGGCGCTCGGGTTCCGCTGGCAGGATCCGGTCGAGCAGAACCAGGACAAATACCACGTCGTCGCGGCTCATCAGATCGACTACCTCGCGCCGGTCGCGGGCGAGGGCGACCTCACGGTCGAGATCTGGCCGACGCACCTCGGCCGCTCGAGCCTCGTGCTCGACTCGCTCGTGATGGGGCGCCACGGGCACACCATCCACGCGCGCTCGCAGACGCGCCTCGTCCGCCTCGACCCCGCGACCAACCGACCGTGCTCGTGGTCCGATCGCTTCCGCGAAGCGGTGAGCCCGCTCGTATCGAAGCAGCCCCCGCCCGCCTGAGTCTCGCGGTCGGTCTTGCTGACGGCTTTGGCCCGAGCCCGTGCCCATGCCTGTGCCCGAGCCCGAGCCCGAGCCCGAGCCCGAGCCCGAGCCCGTGCCCTGCATGCCCGTGCCCATGCCCATGCCCGTGCCCTTGCCCGTGCCCGTGCCCTTGCCCGTGCCCGTGCCCTTGCCCGTGCCCTTGCCCGTTGAAGGATGGATCACCTCTCCGCGTGGCTCACGGCGGGGGGGGG
>JAHBWH010000105.1 GCA_019637115.1 Myxococcales bacterium
AAGACTGCTCGAGGCTCGTCATGTGGAAGTGGATCCTCCTCGCCCTCGGTGTCGCCCTGCTCTGGGCGCTCACCTTCTTGCTCGACCTGCCCCTCTGGCTCGCGGGCGCGCTCACGCTGCTCCTCTTGGTCGGCGTCGGCCTCTACCTCGGCGTGCGCCACCTGCGCGCCCGACGCGCCTCGAAGCAGTTCGAGAGCGCGCTCGCGCACCAGGCCCGCAGCGCGGCCGACGGCCTGCGCCCCGACGTCGCGGCCGAGATCGCCGAGATGGCGACCGAGCTGGAGCGCGCGGTCGCTGCCCTCAAGACCAGCAAGCTCGGCGGCGGCGGCCAGAAGGCGCTCTACGCGCTGCCCTGGTACGTGCTCATCGGCCCGCCCGGCTCGGGCAAGACCACCGCCATCCGAAACTCCGGTCTGCACTTCCCCTACCTCTCGAGCCGCACGCGCCGCGGCGCGGTCCAGGGCATCGGCGGCACGCGCAACTGCGATTGGTGGCTCACGAACGAGGCCGTCCTCCTCGACACTGCCGGCCGCTGGACGGCCGAGGGCGAGGGGGAGGAGTGGCTCGCCTTCCTCGACCTGCTCCGCAAACACCGGCCCCGTCAGCCCCTCAACGGGATCCTGGTCGGCGTGAGCGTCGACGACGTTCTCGACGGCGGGGACGAGGGCGCGTCCCGCGTCGCGCGCCGGCTCCGCGAGCGCATCGACGAGGTGATCCAGCGGCTCGGAACGACCCTGCCCGTCTACCTCGTCTTCACCAAATGCGATCGTTTCCCTGGCTTCGTCGAGAGCTTCGAGGATCTGCCCGCTTCCGAGCGCGGCCAGGTCTGGGGCTTCACGATGCCCTACGGCGCCGCCGCCGAGCGCGAGCTAGGCGACGCCTTCGTCGCGGGCATGGACGAGCTCGTCGGTGAGCTCGAGGGCCGCGCGCTCGCCCGCGTCGCCGAGGCGCGCGCCGTCCGCACGCGCGCCGCGGTGCTCGACCTGCCCCGGCAGCTCGACGGCGCCAAGAACGCCCTCGCGGCCTTCGTCGACGAGCTCTTCGCGCAGAACCTCTTCGCCGAGACCCCGACCCTGCGCGGCGTCTACCTCACCTCCGGCACCCAGGAGGGCCGCCCGATCGACCGCCTCGCGCGCAGCCTCGCGGCTTCGCTCGGCCTCTCGGCCGCGGCCTCCGCGGCGCCGGTGCTCGAGCCGAAGAGCTACTTCTTGCGCGACGTCTTCCAGCGCGTCGTCTTCGCGGACAAGGACATCGCCTCGCCGACCAAGCGGCGCACGCGCCGCCTCCAGCTCGCGCGCCTCGGCGCCATCGGCGTCACGCTCGCGCTCAGCGCGATGCTCAGCACCTTGGCGCTCGCGTCCTGGTCGGCGCAGCACGCGCGCTTCTCCGAGACGGAGGCGATCCTCGCGCGCACCCGCGCCGCGGCCGGCGCGCTCGGCCACCCGCCGACCGAGCTCGCCCGCTGGGGCGAGCAGCTCGACGCGCTGCGACGGCCCGCGACGAGCCTCGGCCTCGGGCTCGATCGCGACGAGGCGCTCCGCGTCCCGCTGCGCGACCGGCTGCGCGAAGAGAGCCGCGCGCTCGCCTTCGCCCTCGTCCAAGGCGACCAGGCGGCGCTCGAGCGCTTCGCCACCCGCTTCCGTCAAGACCCCGACGCGGCGCCGACGCCCGACGAGCACGCCGCCGCGCTGGCCCGCCTCGAGCGCTACCTCCTCTGGACGAGCCCGACCGAGCCGAGCCAGCCGCCGCTCGACGAGGCGCGGCGCGCGCAGCTCGCCGCGGAGAGCGCCCACGCCCTCGCGGCGCAGGCCCCGCTGCCCGGCGAGGGCGGCGCGGAGCGCGGCGCATGGCCGGCGGAGGAGATCGACGCGGCGACGCGGCTCTTCGAGCGCGCGCTGAACGACGGCGTCGAGCCCTTCGCCCGCGACGCCGCGGTGGTCGACGGCGCGCGCATCGGCCTGCGGCGCCTCCGCCCCGAGGCGGTGGCCCTCGCGCAGCTCGGCCGCGAGCTCGACGGGCGCGGCTACGAGCTCAGCCTGCAGCGCCTCGTCGGCAACACCGGCAGCGCGCTGCGTAGCCGCGAGCTCGTGCCCGGCCTCTTCACGCGCCGCGCGTGGGAGGAGGTCGTCCGCGAGCGCCTTGAAGAGGCCGCGCGCGGCGCCGTCGGCGAGCCGTGGATCCTCGGCGCGCCCACCGACGACGAGGAGGAGCGCGCCGCGGGCACGCTCGCGCGTCTCCGGAGCGAGTACTTCGCGGCCTACGTCGAGGCGTGGCGCGGCTTCTTGCGCAGCGTGCAGGTCAGCCAGCCCGCGGGAGAGGTCGAGACGCTCACGCTCCTGCAAGATCTCTCGCGCGGAGAGCCGACGCCGCTCGGCCGCCTCCTCACGGCGCTCAAGCGAGAGACCGAGCTCAAGGACCCGCCGCCGCCCGAGCCCACGCTGCTCGAGGGCGCGCTCGACGCCGCCGCCGAGCGTGCCGCTGCCCGCGCCCCCGCCGCGGCCGCTGCCATGCGCGACCGGCTGCGCCCGACGGGGCAGACCGAGGAGGGCCTGCTGCAGCTCGTCGACGTCGCACGACCCTTCGAGGCGCTCTTCGCCTTCGGGGTCGGCTCGGAGGAGTCTGGCGGCGCGACCTCGCTCGCCGTCTACCAAGAGCAGCTCGCCTTCGTGCGCGACGCCCTGCAGACGCATCGCGACGATCCCACGCACGGCGCCGCGCTCCTCTCGCGCCTCCAAGAAGCCCGGACGCGCGTGCGCGCGCTCATCGAGGAGCAGCCCGTCGGGTGGCGCCCGCGTTTCGAGGCGTGGCTCTGGCCGCCGCTCGAGGGCGCGTCGCTCTCGTCCTCGCAGAGCCTCGCGGCCGGCGCGTCGCGCGGCTGGTGCGGCGAGGTCGTCGTGCCCTACGTGCAGAGCGTCGACGGGCGCTACCCCTTCGACCCGCGCGGCGAGGACATGGCGCTCTCGGACTTCACGGCCTTCTTCAAGCCCGGCGGCGTGCTCTGGTCGTTCTACGACGAGTCGCTCGCGAGCGCCGTGCCGCGCGAGGGCGAGCGCTTCACTTTCGCGTCGCGCCTCGGCCGCGACGGAAGCGCCGACTTCGTGCCCGCCTTGCCGCGCTTCCTCGAGCAGGCGCAGGCCGTGTCGACCGCGTTCTTCGCGGCCGGCGCGGGGGAGCCGGCGGTGGACTTCGACGTCCGCATCCGCCCGAGCCCCGAGGTGGCTTCAGTGCGCCTCTCGGTCGGCGGCAGCAGCCTCGAGTACTTCAACGGTCCCGAGCAGTGGTCCCGCGTGCGCTGGCCGGGTGACAACCCCGCGGCGGGCGCCACCCTCGAGATCCGCGGCGCGCACGGGCGCAACGAGCGGCTCCGCCGCGAGGGGGAGTGGGGGCTCTTCCGCCTGCTCGAGGACGCGCGGGTCGAGGTGCTCACCGAGCGTCAGCTCCGCGCCCGCTGGACGCTGCCTGGGCATGGCGTCGAGATCGTGGTCGAGCTCCGCGCCGTCCGCTCGCGCTCTCCCTTCGTCGAGGCGGGCGGCCGCCGAGCGCTCGCGCCGCTGCGGGGGATCCGGTTCCCCCGCGAGATCCGGCCCGCGAGCCCGAGCCCCTGCCGAGTCCGCGGCTGAGCACACGACCCTTCACAAGCCCTCCAAGCCCCGTCCTCCAAGCCCCGTCCTCCAAGCCCCGTCCTCCAAGCCCACGACGCTCGAAAGAACGCACGATGCTGGTCCAAGACTTCGCCCTCCTCGGCAAGCTCTCGCTCGAGGCTGACTTCCACCGCGAGGGGATCCACGACGAAGCCGAGATGATCTTCTTCCGGTGGCTCGTCGAGGCCCACGGCCTCGCCTCGAGCAAGGGCCAGCCCCTCGAGCGCACGCTGGGCTTCGCCTTCCACCACGGCGAGGGCGAGGGCGCGCGCTGGGTGGTCGGGGTCATGGTGCCGAGCCATGACGCGGTCGGGCGCCGCTTCCCGCTCGCGGCCACGCGCTCGCTCCCCGAGCGCGAGGTCGGCCAGGCCTTCGCGGCGATCCCCGAGGCGTGGCAGGCGCCGCTCGTCGGCCTCCGTGACGCGGTCGAGGCGCGCCGGGAGGGTCGCAGCTCCGTCGCGCCGATCCCCGACCCGGCGCCGCTCTTCGCGACCTGGTCGGCGGCCTCGCACCGGCTCGACGCCGCGCGTCTCGGAGAGGTCCATGAGCGCCTGCTCGGGGGCGAGGACGGCGCGGCGTACGCCTACCAGGCGCTGCTCAGCCCGATGGGGCGACACCCGCGCGTGCTGGTCTGTCCGCTCGCCGAGGGCGACGAGCGTGACGACGCCTTCCACTGGCTCGAGCTCATCCGCCGCGCGCACGGCCGCCCCGCGCTCTTCGCGTGGACCGGCGGCCGCGCGCCCCGCCGCCTGCTCGTCTCGCTCGCCGCGCCCTCGCCCTGGTTCCTCGCCGCGCTCACGAGCCCCGACGCCGAGCCCTCGGTGATCTGGCCGCTCGAGACCCCCTCCGCGCTCGCGCGCGACCGCGCCCGCGAGGCGCTCGGCCATCGCCTCCCGGCCCCCGAGCGGCCCGTCTCGGCGCTCTTCGAGTCGCTCTTCGCCCCCCTCGGTGCACGGTGAGCGCGCGACGGGCGTCGGCGACCCCGCCGCGGGCCGCTCATCTCGAGGCCGCCGGGTCCGGCTCGTCGACGGCCCCGTGGAGCCGGCGCGGTCGTGAGGAAGGCGACGGGCTGGGCCCGGGCGCGGACGTGGGCCAGGATGGCGTGGACCAGAACATCGCAGGCCAGGATGGCGTGGACCAGGATGGCGTGGACCAGGATGTCATGAGCGTCGTGGAAGTCCTCGACTCGAACGTGATAGGTGCCGGCACCATGGCGACCCGTACGAAGAAAGCCCGCTCGCTCAGCCTCCTGGATCTGCTCTCCCGCCTCAGCCACGCGACGGCGTGCCGGCTGCTTGGAAGCGAAGGCGCCTCGTTGCTCCAGGAGGGCGGGAAGGTCGACCTCGACCCAGGCAACGACGCCACGCTGTCGGGCGAGGCGCTCGTCGTACGAACCCCCGACGCGACCGTGACCATCACGCGGTCGACCGCAGCCGTCAGTCGGCTCGCGATCCGGTGCTCGGCGGGTTGTGCGGGCCCCTGCGCGCATGGCGGCGCCGCGCTCTCGCTCGTCCTCGAGGAGAAGATGGCCCTCGGTCTCTCCGCGCCTCCGTTCGAGCGCATCCCCATCGAGAGCTTGACCGAGGCGGAGCTCGTCGAGCGCGCGCTGGCCGACCGCGCCGAGCGCGCCCGCACGGAGCGCATGCGGATGCGCGCCGCGGACGCCGAGACGCCCTGGACCGACTACACGCTCACGAGCGCCGCCTCCGGCAAGACGTACCGCGTGGCCCTGCGCGGCACCGAGCGGGGCGTGTCGTACTGCTCGTGCCCGGACTTCCGGAAGAACACGCTCGGCACCTGCAAGCACATCCTCTACGCGCTCGGTCGTGTGAAGCGCCGCTTCCCCGCGAGCGCCTTGTCCGAGCCTTATCGCCGCGCCGACTTCAGCGTCTATCTCCGGTACGGCGAGGTGCTCGAGCTGCGCCTCGGCGTGCCCGAGACGATGGATCGCGCGACGGCCACGGTGGTGCGCCCTCTCCTCGACGTCGCGATCTCCGACCTGCACGACCTCGTGCGCCGCATGAAGCGGCTCGCGGCGCTCGGGCACGACGTGCGTGTCTACCCCGACGCCGAGGCGTACCTCGACGAGAAGCTCCTCGCGGAGCGCCTCGAAGCGCGCGCCGCGGAGCTCCGCGCAGACCCGGCCGGTCACCCGCTCAGGCGCTCGCTCCTGAAGACGGAGCTCCTGCCCTACCAGGTCGACGGCATCGCGTTCGCCGTCGGCGCGGGTCGGGCGATCCTCGCCGACGACATGGGGCTCGGGAAGACCATCCAGGGGATCGGCGTCGCCGAGCTCCTCGCGCGAGAGGCGGGGATCCGTCGCGTGCTGGTGATCTGCCCGACGTCGCTCAAGTCGCAGTGGCACCGAGAGATCGCGCGCTTCTCGGACCGCGACGCCCAGCTCGTCACGGGCGGAGCGGCCTCGCGCGCCACGCAGTACGCGGGAGCCCCGTTCTTCACCATCTGCAACTACGAGCAGGTGCTGCGCGACTACCTCGCGATCGAGCGGGTGGAGTGGGATCTCCTGATCCTCGACGAGGGCCAGCGCGTGAAGAACTGGGAGGCGAAGACGAGCCGCGTCGTCAAGAGCCTGCGTTCGCGCTTCGCGCTCGTCCTCACCGGCACCCCGCTCGAGAACCGCCTCGACGACCTCTATTCGGTGATCGAGGTCGTCGACGATCGGCGCCTCGGGCCGGCCTTCCGCTTCCTGAACCGGCACCGCATGACCGACGAGCGCGGGAAGGTGCTCGGCTACAAGAACCTCGGCGAGCTGCGGGAGCGCCTCGCGGGGGTGCTGTTGAGACGAACGCGAGCCGACGTGCTGAAGGAGCTCCCGCCGCGGACGACGAAGATGGTGCGCGTGCCACCGACCGAGGAGCAGCGCGATCTCCACGACGCGTACATGCGCGTCGTCAGCACGATCGTGCGCAAGTCCTACATCACCGAGATGGACCTGCTTCGCTTGCAGAAGGCGCTGCTGATGTGCCGGATGGTCGCCAACAGCACCTTCCTCGTCGAGAAATGCGCGCCGGGATACTCCACCAAGCTCGAAGAGCTGGCCCGCATCGTCGATCGGCTCGCTGCGGAGGATGGGCGCAAGGTCGTGCTCTTCTCCGAGTGGACGACGATGCTCGGGCTGATCGAGCCGCTCCTCGAGGCGCGCGGCATCGGCTTCGTTCGGTTGGACGGGTCGGTGCCGCAGAAGAAGCGCGCGGACATCGTGCGCGCCTTCGAGCGCGATCCGAAGTGCATGTTCTTCCTGACCACCAACGCCGGGTCGACGGGGCTCAACCTGCAGGTGGCCGACACGATCATCAACGTCGACCTGCCGTGGAACCCCGCGGTCCTCGAGCAGCGGATCGCGCGCGCGCACCGGATGGGGCAGACGCGCCCCGTCCAAGTGCTCGTGCTCATCACGGAGGGGACGATCGAGGAGAGGCTGCTGGCGACGCTCTCCGGTAAGCACGAGCTGGCGCTGGCCGCGCTCGATCCGGAGTCCGAGGTCGACGTGGTCGAGCTCTCGAGCGGGATGGAGGAGCTCCGGAGCCGGCTCGAGATCCTCCTCGGCGCCCAGCCCGAGGCGCCGCTCGACGTGAGCGAAGCGCAGCGTGTGGACGACGAGGCGCGCGCGCTGGCGCGCAAGGATCGCGTCGCGGCGGCGGCGGGTGACCTCCTCGCGGGGGCGCTCGCGCTCCTCGGCGAGCTCGTCCCCGACGCGCCGCGCACCGAGGCTACGACGCGGCTCGAGCGGGAGATCGGCGCGAGCCTCGCGGAGTGCGTCGAGGTCGACGAGCGAGGAGACGCCCGCCTGACCATCCGGCTGCCTCGCGGGGCGAGCGCAGGCGACGCGGCGGGCGCACATCTCGCCACGATCGCGAGCCTCGCGAAGACGCTGGCTCGCCTCGCCGCCGCCGAGACTGAGACGTCGACCTGAGCTGACGACGGCGACGCCGCGAGGCGACGACCGCGAGGCGACGATCGCGAGCCTCGCGAAGACGCTGGCTCGCCTCGCCACCGCCGAGATCGACGTCGTAGCCGACGATCGCGAGCGATTCGGTCCGCGGTCTGCGAGCGGCGAGGGCCGGGGGGTAGGTCTGGGGAGAACTGGCGTACCCTGAGCCCATGATCGCACGACGAACCTTCATCGTGACCTCGCTCTGTCTCATGGCGTGGTTGAGCGTCGGTCCCAACGCGGCGGAGGGTCGCGACGTCGCCGACGCCGTCGCGAGCCTCCCGAGCGAGCTCGTCGCGACCCACGGCGTCGACGATGCCGAGGCCTCGGCCGACGAAGCAGACGTCCTCTTCGGCGGCCTCGAGGACGCCGAGCTCCTCTGCGGGAGCGACTCCGACTGCGCCGGCTACGGCCGCTGCCGCAGCGGCTCGTGTGGGCATTGCGGGAGCGACTCCGACTGCGGCGGGCACGGGCGGTGCCGGAGCGGGCGCTGTGGCTCGTGCGGCTCGGACTCGGACTGCCGCATCGGCCGCTGCCGCAACGGCTCGTGCAACGCCTGCGGCTCGGACTCCGACTGCAACGGCTTCGGGCGTTGCCGCAACGGGGCGTGCGGTTCGTGCGGCTCGGACTCGGACTGCCGCATCGGCCGCTGCCGCAACGGCGCGTGTGGTTCGTGCGGCTCGGACTCGGACTGCAACGGCGGCCGCTGTCGGAACAGCCGCTGCTCGAACTCGCCGCAATGAGCCGACGCCGTCGCGCTCGGCCACCACACCGAGCGCGCGGTCGGTTCGAGGACTCGCGTCGTCGGGGCCGCGTCAGATCAGGCAAGCCTGCGCGGCGGGGTAGCCCTCGTCGTTGCCGGGGCGACAGTCGGCGACCGCGTCGTCGGGGTCCACGCGGACGAGGAGCTCATCGACCGAGGTCACGACGCCCTCGCAGGTCACCTCCTCGCACTCTCCGGGCACGAGGAAGCGGGTCGTGCGGACGTCGCAGACGAGCGTGTCGCCCTCGACGAAGTGAACGAGCACGCCGTCCTCGACGGGGTTCGTGCCGCGATTGCAGACCCGCGCCGAGAGGGGGAGCTCGGCGGGCAAGGTCGCCTCGCAGATCGCGCTGATCCCGTGGAAGACGACGGTCAGATCTGCGATGTCGAGCAAGCCGAGGTTGCCCTGCACGTTCTGGCGGAAGTTGTTCAGGCCGGGGGTCGTCCAGTTCATCTCCCAGTCGCGGGTGCGGACCACCTGACCGTCTTCCGTGACGTGCGTCACCGAGTAGGCGTGCTGGTTCCAGATCATGCGCGAGTTCGCCCAGCGGTCTTCGGGGTCTTGTAGGACGACGAAGCCATCGGCGCGCTCGAACGTGGTCGACGGGAAGAGCGGGTCGCTCATCGCGCAGTCTCCGACGCGGTCGGTGCGCGTCACGACGATCTCGGTCGCGAAGTCGCCGTCGACGTCGGCGATCACCGGGAGCTCGGTGCCGGTCCCGTGCGAGGTCGGGTAGCTGAAGAGCACTTCTCCCGTCGCGCCGTCGTAGACCCGCGCGTAGCACTCGTCGCTGTACACGGCCTCGGCGCGGCCGTCGCCGTTGAAGTCGAAGATGCTCGATCCCGTGCGGCTCGACGAGAAGTCGAGGGAAGGCTGGGCCCACAGGATCCCCTCGGGCAGAGCCGCCGCGCGCTCACACCGGCCGCCCGGCCGCTCGGGGCGGCTGACGTCCGGGTCCGCGTCACAGTCGAGATCGTAGACCGTGTAGAACTCGTTCGCGGCGGCCGCGAACTCCACCTGGCCGTCCCCGTCGAAGTCACTCGCGGTCGGCGCGCCCCCGTTGCCCGACGGCACGCCTGGACTCGAGTAGGGCGCGCGCGGGCCATAGATGAGGTTTCCGCGGAGATCCTGGACGCGGATGCTCCCGTTCGAGACCACGACGATCTCGGGGAGCGTGTTGGGCGTCGGGACGCCCTCGAGCGCCGAGAACTGCCCGAGATCGACGATCGCGACGCTCCCGGGGATGCGATCCTCCGCGGCGGGCTCGAAGTAGGGCTCGTCGATCCAATCGCGCACCGCCGGGTCCCACTCCGCGATGCGGTCGCCCGTGACCAGCTCGACCCGGCCGTCACCGTCGACGTCGGCGACCGCGTAGAACTGGTTCGAGGACATCGCCCCCGGCTCGTTCAGCAGGCACCCTTCGTCGTCGAAGACCATCGTCCCCGCGATGATCTCAGGGTGTCCGTCGTCGTCCAGGTCGGCGGAGAGGAGCCCGGAGACGTTCGCGTTGTTGCCGAAGTCGACCGGGACGCCGGTGTCGCAGTCGCGCCCGTACCAGAGGCGCCGGGCCGTCGGGACCCCGTCGACCACGTCGATCTTCACCGCGTACACACGAACGCGCGTCGCGGCGCCGGGGGTCACGGTCGTGCGGTGGAGACCGACGAGCTCGGGGCGCCCGCCGGCCGGGACGTCGCCGTCCAGATCGATGATCGTCCACTGCGCGCCGTACGCGGGCGTATTCTCTTCGTCCCCGGGGCCCCCGAAATTGAGCTGCTCTTCGCAGGTGCGACCGTCGAAGACGCGCAGCATCCCCCGCCGTCGGTGCTGCGTGTCAGGCCCGAGGGTGTTGTCCTGGTACCAGGTCGTCACGACGATCGACGGACGCGGGCGACCGCGGTCCTCATTGAGGTTCAGGTCGGCCACCAGGGGGGCCGTGTAGATCCGCCGTGAGCGAGGCTCGGGATCGGTCGCGGGGTCGGCGGGGCCACCCCACTCGCACTGGAGCGTTGGCAAGATCTCGTCGAGCACGTCCCGTCGTCGGCAGCTCGGGTCGTTGATGACGTCGGGTGGGACTCCGTAGGGGAGACACTCCCCGTCCGCGCTGCAATACGAGTCGCCTCGGCAGTCGTCGTTCGTTGCGCACGGTCCGAGGTCCGGGACGCACGTGTCGAAGCGGCAGAGCTGGCCTGGGCCGCAGGCCGGATCACAGCTCGAGGTGTCCGCGTCGTCGGGCGACCCGTCGGAGAGCGGCCCGGCGTCCGTCGTCGCGCGCGGACGACACGTGCCGTCGAGGCAGAGCTCCGTCGGCTCGCAGTCGTCCGCGGTCACGCAAGCCGCTCCGCCACCCGAGGAGCCGCCACAAGCGACCAGGATGAGCAGAGCGGAGAGGGCCGCGCCCGTGACGCAGCGTAGTCGGGGCATCGCGACGGACATCCGTGAACGGTAACACATCAGAAACTCGGTCTTGCGCTCGAGAGTAGACATTCTCGTATGGTGTGCGAACGGCGCTCTGAGCCCGTCGGGCGCCGGAGCCCTGCCCGCCGGGTTCGCCCGCCCGTCGCCATCCGCCGCGGGGCGTGAGAGGCTCCCCCGATGCGAACCGCCGTCATCTCTGCCTTGGCTCTGCTCGCGCTGCCCTCGTGCGGCGGTGACGACGACGTCGTCCTCCTCGACGCGGCGACGGACGCTCCCACGAGCGACGCGAGCGCTTCGGATGCGAGCCCCTTCGACGCGAGCCCGCCGGACGCGACGCTCGATGCGCCCACGGCCGACGCTCCAGCGGACGCGCCACCAAGCGACGGCGGCGAATGCCGCCTCGAGCTCATCGACTCGCGCCCCGAGGGCTCACCCGTCGGCCTCGGAGAGCTCTGCGACGACGTCTTCGTCTGCGCCGCCGACGCCGCGGATCTCGCGCGCCTGCGCGCCGTCGCCCCCGAGCTCGAGTGCGAGCCTGGTACGACGTTCGACGGGTGTGACGCCATCGTCTGCGTCCTACGCACCTCGACCATCGACGAAGACGAGCTCCGGACGCTCTGCGCGCTCACCGCGCTCGAGCCACCACCCGCGATGCTCTGCCAAATCTACCTCTGAGAGCAGCTTGGCCGTTTCCGCAGGCCGCCCTCCTGGACGGCGCGGGACTTCATTCCCGGTGGGGGAGGCGCTAGCGGTGGGGGGGCTGGCGACCCCTTCGGACAACGCTGACGGGTCCGCGAACCGTCGCGCTCATTGGTAGCAGGCGAAGCCGGCCGGCGGCGCACCGAGCGGCGCATAGATGAAGCGCGGGCCGCCGCTTCCGGGGTTGTCGAAGTACCCCAGCTTGTAGACCCCCGAGCCGGTGCGGATGACGTAGACCGTGGCGGCGGTCCAGGGCATCGGGTCGGTGCCACGCACGAAGGCGCCTGTGGCGTACGTCGCGTCGACGTCCCGGAAGTCGGCGGGCTCGTAGCGCCGATACTCGGCCCCCGTCGACGTGAGCAGGTACATCTGCGCGAACGTCCCCTGCTCGAGCATGATGTCGCGGCCCCCGGACGGCGCGGTGACGAGCGAGACCGTGCCCGTGTCGAGGTCGAGCCATTGGGCGTTGTTGAGGAGCTGTGCACGGCAACCACAGACACGGTCGTCGCGTTCGCTCAAGCAGCGCGGGGGCGCGACGCAGGCCCGCACTCGCGCGTCACCGTCGTCGCAGTCGTCACGTGCCGTGACGTACCCTGCCGGGGCGACGCAGAGCGTCATCGCCATCGTGGAGTCGCCCACGCCGTCACCGTCCGCGTCGCGGTAGAAGGTGGTCATCAGCGTGGGGTCGACGCCCTCGTCGATCAGCCCGTCGCAGTCCTGGTCACGCCCATCGCAGAGCTCGGGCCCCCCACCGGGGAAACACGTCGGGCAGTCGTCGTCACAGTCGTCGCCGCCGCAGGCGACGTCCGCGAAGCCATCGCCGTCGTCGTCCTCGCCGATGGCGAACGTCGACGGGTCGCAGTCGTTGTCGAGCCCATCGCAGACCTCCGCGGCACCGGGGAAAACCGACGCCCGGGTGTCGTCGCAGTCCGTCGCGTTCGTCGACCAGCCCGCGACGTCGCGGCCCCCACACGCTGCGGGCGGGCCCGACGGCATGCAGCCCTCGAAGGGCGCGGCGCCGAGCGCGCCGAACCCGTCGCCGTCGCAGTCGGGGAAGAACACCCCGGTGGCGCCGTCCTCGTCGATGATCCCATCGCAGTCGTCGTCGATGCCGTTGCAGGTATCGGGCGACGACGGGTTGATCGACGGTCGCGTGTCATCGCAGTCCGTCCCGCAATGCAGCGCACCCGACGGGCGGGCGTTGCAGCAGCGAGCGTCGGGGAAGCCGTCCCCGTCCGCGTCGCGATAGCCGAAGGTCTCCGGGTCGCAGTCTTCGTCCACGTGGTCGACATCGCAGACCTCCATGTTCCCCGGGAACCGGTTCGGGTCGCTGTCGTCGCAGTCGTTGCCGCCGCACTCGATCGCCGCGAAGCCATCGCCGTCGGCGTCGGGGTTCTCGCAGGTCCGGACGCAGCGCCGCATCACCTCGTCGCAGATCTCGGCGACCCCACAGGCCGCGCGGGTCGTGATGCAGCCGCGCGCGTCCGCCCCGGGCGCGCTCGCGAGGCAGCGTCGCTCGCCGTCGCAGAAGCTCCCGCGGCAGTCCTCGTCGCGCTCGCAGCGCGTCGCTGCGTCGCTGGTCTCCATGGGCGTCGAAGACGAGGAGCAGGCTCCCACGAGGAGGATGATCGAGAGCGCCCGCATCACGTGATGAAAAAGGGGGAACGCGTCGATGTCAACGTTCAGCCGACCTCCGCTACGTTCAGCCGACCTCCGCGACCATCCTCCAACGGGGAGCGCGCCGCGGCGACACGAGCGCCCCCTGATCTCGCGATGTCGAGCGTCGTCCTCGTCGTGCGCCGGCCTCGCGGCCCGCGACGAGAGGCCGTAGAACGAAGGCATGACCACGACACGCGAAGAGCGAGACTCCCTCGGGGTGGTGCGGGTGGCGACGGATCGTCTCTGGGGCGCGCAGACGCAGCGCTCGCTCGAGTCGTTCCCGTTCGGCGCGAGCGAGCGCATGCCCGCGTCGCTCGTGCGCTCGCTCGCGCTCGTGAAGATCGCCGCGGCGCGCGCGAACGCGACGCTCGGCGTGCTCGACGCGGAGCGCGCGGGGTGGATCGAGGCGGCGGCGCGCGAGGTCGCGGACGGCGCGCTCGACGACCACTTCCCGCTCGTGATCTGGCAGACGGGCTCGGGCACGCAGACGAACATGAACGTCAACGAGGTCGTCGCGAACCGCGCGATCCAGCTCGCGGGCGGCGTCCTCGGCAGCAAGGACCCGGTGCACCCGAACGACCACGTCAACGCGTCGCAGTCGTCGAACGACGTCTTCCCGACCGCGATGCACGTCGCCGCCGTGCGGGCGCTCCGGGGCCTCGAGCCTGCCGTGAAGGCCCTGAGCGCCACGCTCGACGCCAAAGCGCGCGCCTTCGCGGACGTCGTGAAGATCGGCCGCACCCACCTACAGGACGCGACGCCGCTCACGCTCGGCCAAGCGATCTCGGGCTGGGTCGCGCAGCTCGACCACGCGCGGGCCGCCCTCGAGGCCGCGACGCCTCGGCTCTTGGAGGTTGCCCTCGGCGGCACGGCGGTGGGGACGGGGCTGAACGCGCCGGAGGGCTTCGCGGAGGAGGCAGCCGCGCAGCTCGCCGCGCTGACGGGGGAGCCCTTCACGAGCGCGCCCAACAAATTCGCCGCGCTCGCCGCGCACGACGCCTTCGTCGGCGTGAGCGGCGCGCTCTGCCAGCTCGCGGCCGCGGCGACGAAGATCGCCAACGACGTCCGCTGGCTCGCGTCGGGGCCGCGCGCGGGGATCGGCGAGCTCGTGATCCCGACCAACGAGCCGGGGAGCTCGATCATGCCCGGCAAGGTGAACCCGACCCAGAGCGAGGCGCTCACGATGGTCGCAGTGCAGGTCCTGGGCAACGACGCGGCGATCAAGCTCGCGGCGACCCAGGGGCACTTCGAGCTCAACGTCTACAAGCCTTTGCTCGCCGACAACCTCCTGCGCTCGATCCACCTGCTCACGGTCGGGCTCGAGAGCTTCGAGGAGCGCTGCGCGCGCGGGCTCGAGCCCAACCGAGAGGTCATCGCCGAGCACCTGCGGCGCTCGCTGATGCTCGTCACGGCGCTGGCGCCCCACGTCGGCTACGACGCCGCCGCGAAGATCGCGGCACGCGCGCACGAGGCGGGCTCGACCTTGCGCGACGCGGCCCTCGCGCTCGGCCTCGTGACCGGCGAGGACTTCGACCGATGGGTCCGCCCCGAGCACATGATCGGCCCGCGCTGAGCGGCGCGGCCCGGCGACGCTGAGCGGACAGCCGATGCTCGGTCTCCGCTGAGCCCGACGAGGCGCGCTCGGTCGCCCGTCGAAGGTTTGGACGACTCCGCGCTTGCACGTCGCGTGCGACGGCGATGCATCTCGTGTGCAGCGCCGATTGCCGCGCATCCCTCCGTTTTCGGAGCTTTGGGCCGGCACGCCGGTTGCTCAGGTCGCGCCCATGAATTTCACGCCGCCGCGGCAAACGCCGCGCACAATTGCCTTTCTCTTCGGGATCTTCACGACGCTCGGTGGATGCGTCGACTCACCCGCGGATGGCCACACGGTGGCCAGCCGCAGCGACACCATCCGCTTCTCCGGCTATCACACCCAGCCCGACGCGGTGGTCAACGTTCAGGCCTTCAACTTCCGGACGAACCGGAACGACACGGTGAGCACCGGTCGATCGAGCACGACCCTCGTCCCGCGCGTGTATTGGAACGACGACATCTACCCGTGGAGCGCGCCGTCGCGTGTGCTCGGCGAGGACTATTGGAGGCCGGGGCGATGCGGTGGCTTCGAGGCGCGCGTAAGCGGGCAGACCGTGATCAGCGGGCGCACGTATGGCATGTACAGCGCGAGCCTCGAGCGGAACGCGGAGGGGTGCACGGCGGAGAACCGGAACAACGGCGATTGGGCGAACCGGTGCTCCTCTCCCAGCTCGACCATCAGGACGCGTGACTTCTCGGACGCACCGCGAGCGGCACCAACGGCGACCTTCCGATTCATCGCGCCGACCGCCGACTGCACGACGCTCGCGTTCTACCTCCGGGTCGAGGGCGCCGAGTGGCAGGTCCGTGGCGGGGCGCTCCGTCTCCTCGGAGGCGCTACCCCGGACACGCGCTTGAGCTGCTCGGGGACCTCGCGCGCAGGTGGCCTGGACGTCACCTGCACGCATCGCGTGGGCTCCCCCGACGCGGTGCGTTCACTGCTCGACCAGCTCCGCGCGCGGACTCGCCACCTACGGATCGAGCTGTCGGACACCGAGTGCGCGGACTCGAGCAACGTTAGCGCCACCCCCTACATAGAGATTCCGACCTCGGCCGCCAGAGCGTCGTGGTCGTGGTGGCGGCTGAATTACCCGGAGTGCGCGCCGGCCCCGGAACCGACCCCTCCGCCCCCGGCGCCGGTCGAGGGCGCGCTGCACGACATCACCTGCCGCTGCTACCAGGAGACGACCTCGACGCCGCGGGTACAGGACATCGGCCTGAACGGTTGCTTCGACTCGTCGGCGAGCGCGTCGGCGGTGGTGTCCGGTGCGGGCTTCATGTGTGTGTACGCCGCGAACGCGATCGCCGCATACGACGGCGTCCGGACCGAGTGCGGGTTGGTCGACGTTCGATCGCTCGGGAGGAGCTGCGCGCGGCCCGGAGATTGGAGCCGGGTGCGCTGAGCCCATCGAGCGGCCGCGATCCGTCGCGGCCGCTCGAGCCACGAACTCGTCAGCCCTGCGTGAGGAAGTACGCCGCAGCGCCGGCGCCCGCGAGCAGGAGCAGGACGAGCGCGATCACGAGCCCGGCGCCGCCCTTCTTCTGCGGCTCGGGCGCGGCGGCGACCATCGGCGGCCGCGGAGCCGGAGGCTCCTGAGGGGCTGGGGCGGGCTCGCTCACGATGGGGCCGAGGTCCAGCGGCTCCGAGCCGAGATCCTCGATCTCGTCCACGAGCCCCTCGAGGCCCGACTCTCTCCAGCCGTGGTCGGAGGTCGTGTTGCTCCCGGAGCCGAGGCCCGCGCCGAGCGCAGCGCCGACCTCGGCGTCGTCGCTGAACCAATCCGCGGGGTTCTCGAAGAGCCCCGCGTCGAGCGGCTGGGCTCCGTCGGCGGCCTCGACCCCGATGGGCTGGGCGGCCGCGAAGTCGTCGAGCGACGTGAAGCGCAGCAGCTCCTCTTGGATGAGCTTGTCGATGATCGACTGCTGCGCGCTCGACTCGGGCTTCTCGTCCGCGAGGATGGACTTCACCAAGGTGGCGATGTCGTAGCTCGTGACCTTCAGCTGGTGGCTGAAGAGGTAGCCCGCGATGGCGTCGCCGAGCTCACGCGCGGTCTGAAAGCGCTGGACCTTGTCGCGCGCGAGGGCCTTGTGGAGGAGCCCCTCGAACTCGGCGTCGACCTCGGGGTTGAGCCGCTGCAGGCTCGGGATCTGCGCCTGCTGGACGAGCTTGACGGTCTGGTAGTCGGTCTCGCCGAGGAAGAGCCGCCGGCCGGCGAGCATCTCCCAGAGCACGATGCCGAGCGCGAAGACGTCCGCCCGCGCGTCGGTCGGCTCACCGAGCGCCGCCTCGGGCGCGAGGTAGCTGAACTTGCCCTTCACGACGCCGGGGTCGGTCTTCTCGAGCTGCGTCGTCGCCTTCGCGAGGCCGAAGTCGGTGACCTTCACCTCGCCGCGCTTGGAGATGAGGATGTTCGGCGGCGAGACGTCGCGGTGCACGATGTTCAGGTCGACTCCGTCGTCGTCCTGCAGCTCGTGCGCGTAGGAGAGGCCGCGGCAGGCCTCCATGCAGAGGTAGAGCGCCTCCTTGAAGGGGAAGGGGCGGCCCTGCTTGCGGAGCGACTCGATGATGCGCTTGAGATTGCTGCCATCGACGTACTCCATGACGATGAAGTACGTGCCGTCGGCGGCGCCGATATCGAAGACGCTGACGATGTTCGCGTGGTTGAGGCGCGCCCCGAGGCGCGCCTCGTCGAGGAACATCCCGATGAAGTTGTGGTTCTGCGCGAGGTGCGGGAGGACGCGCTTGATCGCGACCTTCTTCTTGAAGCCTTGGACGCTCTGCGCTTCCCCGATGAAGACCTCGGCCATGCCACCGGCTTCGAGGCGTTTGACGACGCGGTATCGTTGTTCGGCCATCAGTTCGGGGGCGCCCACAAACGTCGCGGCGCAGGGCGGCATCATGCGCGCTCACGGCGCGCTGCGTCAAGGTTCGGGGGGCTCGCGACGCCCCGCGTCGCCTGGCCGGGCGCGAAAGGCATTCCTCGGCGCGCCGGGGGGCCCACGTTCGTGGGGCGAGGGCTCGAGGGCGTGCGCGAGCGCCCTCACGCGCTCGACGGGCAATCCCCCACGTGGGTCGACCTGCGACCATTGACAGGGGGGGCGCGCGCTGCTCGACTGCCGCGGGTGACGCAGTCGTCAGACACCGCTGCTGGGCAGTCCAGCGCCGCACGAAACGTGCGCATCGCGCCCTCGATCCTCTCCGCCGACTTCGGCCAGCTCGCCGCCGAGATCGGCGCCGTCGAGCGCGCCGGGGCCGACTGGATCCACGTCGACGTGATGGACGGCCACTTCGTGCCGAACCTCACGATCGGCCCGCCCGTCGTCGCCGCCGTGCGACGCGCCACGGAGCGCGTCGTCGACGTGCACCTGATGATCACCGAGCCCGAGCGCTCCATCGAGGCCTACGCGCGCGCCGGCGCGGACGTCATCACCGTCCACGTCGAGGCGTGCACGCATCTGCAGCGCACGCTCGCCCAGATCCGCGAGCTCGGGAAGCGCGCGGGCGTGAGCCTGAACCCCCACACTTCGGAGGAGACGCTCCGCTACGTGCTGGGCTACGTCGACCTCGTGCTCGTGATGAGCGTGAACCCCGGCTTCGGCGGTCAGGCCTTCATCCCCGAAGTGTTGCCCAAGATCCGGCGGCTTCGTGCGATGATGGACGAAGTGGCTCTCCCGATCGACCTGCAGGTAGATGGCGGCGTGGCCGTCGGCACCGCGCGAGAGGTCGTGCGCGCGGGGGCCGACGTGCTCGTCGCGGGCAGCGCCGTCTTCGGGCGCGGCGGAGCGACGAGCGAGGACTATGCGCGCGCGATCCGCGCGCTTCGCGAGGACGTCGAGGTAGTGTCTTGAACGAGAACCCTGGGCTCACCACCATCTTCGTCGACGAGAAGGCGACCAAGCGGCGCCTGAAGAAGGCCAAGCTGCTCGTCGTGGACGGCGCCGACCGCGGCAAGGAGCTCGTGATCGAGCGCGAGCGCGTGACGCTCGGCCGCAGCGTGATCTGCGACCTCGTGCTCGCCGACAAGGCCGTGTCGGGCACGCACGCCGAGGTCATCGCGACCGAGCGGGGCTTCGTCTTGCGCGACCTCGAGTCGACCAACGGGACGAAGGTCGGCGACCTGCGCATCCGCGAGGTCTGGATCAGGCCGGGCACGACCTTCACGGTCGGGCAGACCCGTGTCCAGTTCGAGCCGCAGCAGGGCGAGGTCGAGATCGAGCTGTCGAAGAAGGACCGCTTCTACGACCTCGTCGGCCGGAGCGTGCGGATGCGCGAGATCTTCGCCGTGCTCGAGAAGGTCGCGGCCGCCGACCTCACGGTGCTCGTGCGCGGCGAGACCGGCACCGGCAAGGAGCTCGTCGCGCGCGCGATCCACCAGGCGTCGCCGCGGCGCGAGCACCCGCTCGTCGTGCAGGACTGCTCGGCGATCCCGAAGGACCTCATCGAGAGCACGCTCTTCGGCCACGAGCGCGGCTCGTTCACGGGCGCGACCGACCGCCACAAGGGCAGCTTCGAGCAGGCCGAGGGCGGCACGATCTTCCTCGACGAGATCGGCGAGCTCGACCTCGCGTTGCAGCCGAAGCTGCTGCGCGTGCTCGAGAACCGCGAGGTCAAGCGCGTCGGCGGCGACAAGACCATCCCCGTCCACTGCCGCGTCGTCGCGGCGACGAACCGCGACCTGCGGCAGATGGTGAACGAGGGCACCTTCCGCGAGGACCTCTACTACCGGCTCAGCGTCGTGCAGGTGGAGCTCCCGTCGCTCCGCGAGCGCCCCGAGGACGTGCCGCTCTTGGTCGAGTCGTTCCTCGACGAGTTCGCGCACCGCTGCTTCCCCGACGAGCCGGGTCGCCGCTTCACGGTCGTGCCCGAGGCGATGCGGCGGCTCGAGAGCTACCCGTGGCCCGGTAACATCCGCGAGCTCAAGAACACGATCGAGCGCGCGGCCGCGATGGCCGACGGGCTCGAGCTCGGCGTGCGCGACCTCTTGCCGAGCTCGCAGAAGACGCCCGCGCAGCCGCTCCCCGGGGGCACGGCGGAGAAGTTCGTCGAGGAGGACCTCCCCTTCAAGGAGGCCAAGCAGAAGGTGCTCGACGCCTTCGAGGCAGCCTACCTCAAGGCGCTGCTCGACAAGCACGGCAACAACATCACGCGCTCGGCGCAGGCCGCCGGCCTCACGCGTTACCACCTCCGCGAGCTCGCGAAGCGCTACGGCATCCGCGGGAGCGAGTGAGCCGATGCCGGCGCTCGAACGACGGGGACGGACGAGCGCGCGCGCGCTCCGGGTCCTCGTCGTCGGCGGCGGCGCGGTCGGACAGGTCTACGCCTACCACCTGCAGCGCGGCGGCGCGACGGTCTCCTTCTTCGTGCGCAAGAAGCACCGCGCGCAGACCGAAGGAGACCTGCACCTCTACCGGATGACGAGCCGGCGGGGCCGCGAGCACCACGTGTGGCGGGCGCACGAGGTGCTCGTCGATCCGCACGAGGCGGCGGCGCGGGGCTTCGATCAGATCTGGCTCTGCATCTCGACGGCGGCGCTCGAGCGCGCGCTCGCCGAAGAGAGCCCGCTACGCACCCTGCTCGCGACGACGACGGGCGCGACGGTGGTGTCGATGGGTCCGGGCTTGCACCTGAAGGCGCTCCTCGCACCCTACGTGCCCGACCGAACGCGCGTCGACGGCGGCATCACGATGGTGAGCTACCAAGCGCCGCTCGTGCGGGGCGAGGTGGCCATCCCCGGGGTGGCCTATTGGCTCCCTGGACCGTCGCCCTTCAGCGGCGTCGACGCGCGCGGCGTCGTGGACGCGCTGAGGGCGGGCGGCGCCCCCGCCAAGCTGCACCCGGACACCGGCGCGCTGATGGCGTACGGCTCGGCGACGCTGATGCCGACGATCGCCGCCCTCGAGGGCGCGGGGTGGAAGCTCGCTGGGCTCCGCGAGGCCGACTGGGCGAAGCTCGCCGCGCGCGCGTCGAAGGAAGCGCGCACCATCGTCGCCGCGCAGGTCTCGGCGCCACCGCCCCTCGCCACGTCGCTCTACACGGGCGTGACGCTCGAGCTCGCAAGCCGCTTCGCGCCGCGCTTCGTCCCCTTCGAGCTGGAGATCTACCTCCGCTACCACTTCACGAAGGTGCGGGACCAGACCGAGCGCCTGCTCGCGCGCTACGTCGAGGAGGCCGAGGCCCTCGGGCTTCCCCACGACGCGCTCGACACGCTGCGCGCCCGCGTCTTCGGCGCCTCGAGCTGAGCGCTCGGGCTTCCCCTGCTGGACACGAGCGTCGCTCGTTCTCGGGCGGCCCGACGAAGCGCTCGACCCGCTGCGCCGAGCGCGCTGGCTCACGCTTCGACGAGCAGGTCGCTCTCGAGGGTGAACGTCACCTCGCGCTCCCAGCGCTCCGGCTCGCCGACGCGCGTCATGGCCTGCTCGAAGCAGGCGGCGGGGTCGGCGTGCTCCTCGCAGCCGAACCACGCCTCGGCCTCGCCCTCCGCCTCGTCCACCGAGCCGTGGACGACGACGATCACCCGCGCTCCGCGAAGCGCACGGTGTGGACGGTCTCGGAGACCTCCAGGCGGCCGAAGGCGTCGGTGTCGTCGGTGGTCGTGACGAGCGCGACCTGCCGCCACCCCGCGTCGCCGCGCAGTACGAGGTAGCCGCGCTCCTGCTGCTCGTCGGGGTCGTGGACGACGATCACCGCGAGCTCGCGGAGCGCGGCGGTGGGGGTCGGTGGCGCGAAGCGCTCGCCCGGCGCGCAGGTCGCCTGCGGCCCCGTCTCGCGTGCGCGCGCCGCGCAGAGGGCCTCGAGCGTCGGGAAGCGCGGGGACGAGTCGCTGGGCGAAGGCGCGGGGCCCTCGGCCGCGGGCCCGTGCGCGCGCTGGTTGGCGACCGCGGCGCTGCCTCCGCGTGACCGTGGGCTCACCGGAGCGTGAGCGAGATCGGCTCGAGCGCGCCCGTGAAGCCAGGCCCGTGGACCGTCGTGGTGATCGTCGTCCTGTCGCCACCGAGCGGCATCTCGATCGTGCCGGTCATCCAGTGGTCGCCCCGGCGGGTGAAGATCCACGAGCGGGAGACGCTCGGATCGCCGAAGTCGGAGGTGGCTTCGAGCACGACGAGGGCGCAGAGCTCGGTGGTGGGATCGCCCTCCGCGATGGGGACGCGGACGACGGGGAGGAGCATGTCGGAGCCCTGGAAGCCGCGGATGCGCGTTGCCTGGCCGCCGTCCTCCCAGGGGGTGAACACGTCGTCGACCAGCTCGCCGAGCTCGATCGCGCGCTCCTCGGTGGCGCCCGCGTCGTCGGCGAAGAAGCTGCAGCGGACGGCGGTGCCGGCCTCACCGGAGGGCACCGGCGTGCAGAGGCAGAAGCCGCGGGAGAGGAGGATGGCGGTGACGAGGGCGTGGAAGGTGAAGGGCACGTGCGACTCCTCGACGGGCTCGGTGCCGTCGCGGCGACGTACGTTAGCAAAGCCGGTGCCGCAAAGCCGGTGCCGCAAAGCCGGTGCCGCAAAGCCGGTGCCGCCTGCGTGAGCAGGGCGGGCGGGGCGCGGAGGCCTTCGCGCGGCGTCAGGACGAGGGTCTCGTTGTCGACGCGGGCCCGTCCGCCCACGGATCGAGGGGTGGCGAACGAGAGCCTCGGCTCGGCCGCGTCGAGAGGCCACGAAGAAGAGCAGCCCGGCGAGAGACTCGGAGAGTCTCTCAGCGGGCTGCTCGAGGCTGTTTGGGACCGTGGCCCCTCGTTCACGGCTGCCGCGGACTGTGCCGCTCAGCGGATTGTGCCAGCTCAGCCGTGCTTCTTGCGGAAAGCGTCCATGAACTCGACGAGCTTCGCGACGTTCTCCGGCTCCATCGCGTTGTACATCGACACGCGGACGCCCCCGACGCTGCGGTGACCCTTGAGGTTCACCATCCCGGCTGCCTTCGTCTCCGCGAGGAACTGCGCCTCGAGCTCCTCGGTGGGCAGGCGGAAGACCGCGTTCATCACCGAGCGCGAGCCCTGCTCGACCGGGCAGCGGAAGAACTCCGGGTGCGCGTCGATGAGGCCGTAGAGCAGCTCGCCCTTCTTGCGGTTGCGCGCCTCCATGCCGGCGGCGCCGCCGTTCGCCTTCACCCACTTCAGGACCTTGCCGACCATGTAGATCGCGAAGGTCGGCGGCGTGTTCTGGAGCGAGTCGTTCTCCGCGATGTAGCGGTACTGGAAGATCTCCGGGAAGTCCTTGGCGCCCTGCTCGATGAAGTCCTTACGCGCGATGACGAGGGTCACCCCCGCCGGGCCGAGGTTCTTCTGCGCGCCTGCGTAGATGAGCGCGAACTTCGAGACGTCGAGCGGCTTCCAGAGCAGGTCGCTCGACATGTCCGCGACGAGCGGCTTGTCGCCGACGTCCGGGAAGGCGTCGTATTGGATGCCCATGATCGTCGCGTTCGACGTGAGGTGGACGTATTTGGCGTCCGCCGAGAGGTCGAGCGTCATCGGCGCGCGGACGAACTTGTCGCCCTCCTTGCCCGTGCCGGCCCAGCGCGGCTCGCCGTAGAACTTCGCGGACTCGAAGGCCTTCTTCGACCACGAGCCGGTGTTGACGTAGTCGGCGACGCCGCCGCCGAGGAAGCTCATCGGCACGAAGGCGAACTGGCCGGTCGCGCCGCCCTGCATCCAGAGCACCGTGTGGGTGTCCGGGATCGAGAGCAGCTCGCGGAGGTCGGCGTTGGCCGCGTTGTGGACGGCCTCGTAGTCCTTGCCGCGGTGGCTGTGCTCGAGGAGCGACATGCCGGAGCCGCGGAAGTCGATGAGCTCATCGCGGACCTCTTCGAGGACCGAGAGCGGGAGGGTGGCGGGACCAGGGCTGAAGTTGATGACTCGGCTCATGCGAGCGAGAGGGTGGACCGGCGCAGGCGTCTCTTCAAGCCGTTCGCTGCGCGCTTCGTGTGAGCGCGCGACGCGCCCTCCTGGCCCTTTCGCCCTCGACTCAGTTTCCTATGAGGGGCTGTCGCCAGGTCGCCAGCCCCTCCCCCACGGGGCATGAAGCCCCGCGGGGCCCCCTCCCACGAGCCTACGCTCGCTTCGCTCGCTGCGCGCCGTCCGGTAGGGCGGCTTGCGAAATCGGCCAAGCTTCTTTCAGCTTCCGTCGTCGAGGGGGATCTCGAGGCTCGTCGTGCGGTTGGGGTCGACGCGCAGCGTGAACCGCCGACTCGACGGGCGCCCGTGGCCGGCGCGGACGGTGTAGGTGCCGGCGGGCATCGAGCGGTTGATCGGCGCGCGGCCGATGTATTGGTTGTCGATCCAGACCTCACCCCACGGCATGACCGTGATGAGCGCGCGGCCCGAGCCGCGCTCGGTGCTGCGTTCGCTCGGAGGGGGCGGAGGAGGAGGCGGCGGCGATGGGGGCTCCACCACCGGCTGCGTTTCCACCGCCGGCTCCATCGTCGCCCCCATCGTGACCGGGTTCTCGGTCATCGAGCCGTTCATGGAGGTGTCTCTGGGGGGCCTCCGCATGTTGGTGGCTTCCGGCTCCTCCGCCCCCGCCGGGTCGATCGGATCCTCCTCTGCGCCACCATGCGTGTCCCGATTGAGCTCGACCGTGGGGTCTCCTGGGTCGAGTGTCGTGCCTGGCCCGTTGGGATCGGGGTCGTCTTGCTCGGTGCGGTCGTCTGGCCCGGTGGGACCCACCCCGACCTCGGTGGGCTCCTCTGGGGTCTCTGTGGTGGCGTCACCGACGAAGAGAAACGCGCCGCCAGCTCCGGCGAAGAGGACCGCCATCAGGGCGGCGACGAGCCCCCACGCGCGACCCTTCGGCGGCGGCTCCTCGACCGCGAGCATGCGGGGCGCCGAGGGCGGATCGTTCCGCTCGGGGCGGGGCATCGCGACGCGCGTCGCCGCGAGCGGCGTCGTGCTGGGTGTCGGGTCTGGCTCGCGGCGGGTGCCGGGCGCCCAGACGCCAGAGCTCGCCGCCTCGTCGTACCCACCCGGAGGGTCGACGACCGTGGCGAGCGCGGCGGGTCGCGCGGGCGCCGTGGCGTTCATCACGCCCATCGCGGCGGCGTCCATGGCAGCGTGCGGGGGGATGGCGGCGCTCGGGTCGAACGACGCCGAGGCGACCGGCGCGTGCGCTGCGGGGCCGACCGCGTTGGGCGGCGCCGACACGGGCGCGACGACCGGAGGCGGGGCGGAGGAGGGCGCGGCGCGCATCGCGGGCCTCGGCGTCGCCACCCCGATCGGGCTCGACGCGAGCTCGGTGTCGCGCTCGCCCGGCGCCTCGGTCCCGTACGCCGCCCGCACCCACTGCGCGAGGCGCTCGCGCGAGTCGGGGCGGACCTCGCCGGCCAGGACGTCCAGGAGCTCACCCGCGTCGCGCGGTCGGGCGTTCGGATCACCCGCGAGCAGCTGCTCGACCAGCGCGGCGATCGCGGCCGGCGTCCGCGGCGCGAGCTCCTTCAGCGTCGGTCGCTCGCCGGTCATGACCTTCATCATGATCTCGACGTCGTGCGAGCCGATGAAGGGCCGCCGCCCGGCGATCATCTCGAAGAGCGTGACGCCGACGCTGAAGAGGTCGGTCCGGCCGTCGATGGCGCCGCCCTTCATCTGCTCGGGCGCCATGTAGGGCACCTTGCCCTTGATGAAGCCGCTCGCGGTCGGGAGCGTGCTGCCCGTGAGGGCCTTCGCGACGCCGAAGTCGGCGAGCTTCACCTCGCCTCGCACGCTCAACAGCACGTTCGAGGGCGTGACGTCGCGGTGCACCACCTGCTCGCCGTGCGCGTACTCGAGCGCGTAGGAGAGATCGAGCGCGATGAGCGCGACGACGTCGATGGGCAGGCGCCCTTCGGGCTGCGTCTGGATGAGCGCGCGCAAGTCCACGCCCTCGACCAGCTCGAGCGCGAGGTAGAGCTCGCCGCCAACGCCGCCGAAGTCCAGGACGCCGACCACGTTGCTGTGGCGCAAGCGACCCGCGAGCCGCGCCTCGCGCTCGAACTGCCGGACGAAGTCCGCGTCCCGCGAGAACGCCGGCAAGACCCGCTTGAGGCAGACGCGTTGCTGCAGCACGCCTCGGCGCGCAACGAACGTCTCGGCCATCCCACCCACACCGAGCCTTCGCTCGAGCACGTAGTCGCCGAACTGCCGAGGCAGCTCTTCCGCCATGCGCGGGGAAGCGTAGCGGATCCGGCGGAAGATCGCCCGTGAGTGACGAGACCCTGTCGATGAAAGCGCTTCAATCGATCATGGTCGGTGGCCGGCATTCAATGTGAGCACTCTGTTACAGGCACACCGCTGCTCCTCAGGCCAGTGTTGCTCGGGAGCGGCGCGCTTCACGGGCGAGAGGTCGCCGACCGTGCTCGGGAGCGGCGCGCTTTACGGGCGAGAGGTCGCCCAGGGGGTGCTCAGCGACCCTCGAGGGCGGCGACGAGCGCGAGCGCGCTCTCGAAGCGTGTGTCCTTCTTCGGGGACATCGCTCGCGCCACCGCGGCGACGACGTGCGGCGGCAGTGTTGCTCGCCGCTCGGCGAGCGGCACCGCCTGCCCCATCACGATCTGGAAGAGCAGCTTGCCAGGGTTGCGCTCTGTGAACGCGGGCGCGCCCGCGAGCGCCTCGTAGAGGAGGACGCCGAACGCGTAGACGTCGATGCGCGCGTCGATGCTGCCATCGCCGGTGAGCAGCTCGGGTGCCATGAAGATCGGCGTACCGACGACCTCGCCCGTGCGCGTGAGGCGCTCGAGCCCGTGCACCTTGGAGGTCCCGAAATCCACGAGCTTCACCTGCAGCGCGCCGCCTTCGTCGACGAGGAAGACGTTCGCGGGCTTGAGGTCGCCGTGCAGGACACCGTGCCCGTGCACCGCATCGAGGGCAGCGCCGACGCCGCGCGCCAGCGTGAGCACGAGCTCGAGCGCGAGCGGCCCTTCGCGCTCGATGCGTGCGAGCAAGGTCTCTCCCTCCAGGAGCTCCATCACGGTGAAGAGGCGTCCGCGATCGTCGCCGCCGATGTCGTACATGCGCACGATCGACGGGTGGTCGAGCGAGCGCAGCACGGCACCTTCACGCCGGAACCGCCGGACCATCTCCGGGTCACGCGCGAGCTCGGGGTGGAGGAGCTTCAGGGCGACCGGCCTCCCGCCCTCCGCTTCGTCGCGCGCCGCGAGCACGAGCCCCATTCCACCCGCCGCCAGCTTGCCGACGACGAAATAGCGTCCGGCGACGAGCTCACCGGGTTTGGGGAGAGGTGCGACCATCCGCGACTCCCGCAGAGCGTACCCGGACCGCGCCGGTCTCGCCGCATTCTCGGTTCGTCACGGAACGGTCGGCCGCGGACTCGGCCACGGAACCGGCCGCGGATTCGGCCACGGAGTCGGCCACGGATTCGGCCACGGATTCGGCCACGGAGTCGGCCACGGAGTCGGCCACGGATTCGGCCACGGATTCGGCCACGGAGTCGGCCACGGAGTCGGCCACGGGCCCGCCGGAGCGCCCGCTCAGGTCGCGGACGAGACGCGGACGATCACCTCGTCGCCAACGACGTCGGCTTCGTGGACCGGGCTCGCGAGACCCGCGCCGACCGCGGTGAGCACGGCGCCCGTGTGGACGTCGATCTCCCAGCCGTGCATGGGACAGACGAGGTGGGTGCCGCGGACACAGCCCTCCGCGAGGCTCGCGCCGCTGTGCGGGCAGGCGTCCTCGAGCGCGAAGGCGACACCGTCGATCATTCCGACGACCACGTCGAAAGGTGGATGTCGGAGCCGGACGAGCGCGCCGCCCGAGAGCACCGCGACGGGGATTCGCGCGAGCTCCCGGCTCACGAGGGCGCGTCGTGGGTGGCGAGGAGCGCGAGGAGCTCGCCGATGGCGTCCATCACGAGCGCGACGCGGCGGCGCACGTCGCGGGCTTCGAGGATCTCTTGGCGGCGGTCCGGCGCGGCGACGAAGCGATCGGCGAGCGTGTCGGCGATCACAGCGGGCCGGTCCTCGACGCTGACGCCGAGCTCGAGCTCGGGGTGGCGCTGACGCACGACCGCGGCGACTTGCGACGCGCAGGCCATGAGCGCGAGCACCTCCTCGCGCGGGACGTCCGTCCCGGTGGGCCCGAGCACGGTCGCCTTCGCGAGTCGGAAGGGGTGGTCGTGATCCGTGCGCTCTTCGAGGAAGACGCGGTCGACGCCCTCGAGGACCACGTCGTACGTGCCGTTTGGGTTGCGCTCGTGCGTGACGATGCGGCCGACGCCCGCGACGGGGTGAAAGGCCGGGCGCCCTTCGTAGCTCGCCTCGAAGCCCGGCTTCAGCAGCGTGACCGCCATCGCCTTCGGCCCGTGGGCGATGCAATGCTCGATCATCGCGCGATAGCGCGCCTCGAAGAGGTGGAGCGGGAGCAGCGTGCCTGGAAAGAACACCACCCGCGGGAGTGGGAAGACCGGGAGCGACGAGAGCTCGTCGGCGGTGAGCGGGGCGCTCTTCGTTCGTCGTTGCCTCTCGGTCATCGTCGGCTCCTGAGTGGGGAGGTGAGCGAGCCCCTGCGCGCGAGGTGTGGGCTCGTCGGGGCGCTCATCGTCGGCTCCGTACGAGCAGGGCGGCTTCGAAGGCGCTGCGCATGGTGTCCGCCTCGCCAGCGTACGCGACGCTGACGGCCCGCGCGCCATGTGCCCGCTCGCCGCGCGCGATCATGCACGTCGGCGAGAGGTCGAGCGCGCACGCGGCGGCCTTCGCGCCAAGGTGCGTGACGAGCGCGTCGGCGACGCGCTGCCCGAGGTCCTCTTGCAGGATCAGCCGGCGCGCGAAGCAGTGCACGAGGCGCGCGAGCGCGCCGAGCCCGACGACCCGCTCCCCGGGCAGATAGCCGACGTGGGCGACGCCCGTGGCCGGCAGGAGGTGGTGGGGGCAGACCACCGTCGTGCTCACGTCGGTGACCAAGACGAGGCCGGGCGCGACGCTCGCCGTGGCGTCCGCGAGGATCGCGGCGGGATCGTCGGCGTAGCCGGTGAGCAGCTCCGCGGCGAAGGCCTCCGCCACGCGCCTCCCCGTCTCGGAGAGCTCGGGGTCGGAGCCCGGGGGATGCCCGAGCGCGGTGAGGAAGTCCTCGATGGCGCGGCTCGCGCGCTCGAGGTCGGGACGGTTCATGGGTGGCCTCCGCGTGGAGTCTAGTACCCCCGCCCGGAAGTTCGAGCGTGCGCAGATCCGTGGCTGACTCCGGGACGGATTCCGCGACCGAATCCGGGACCGCATCCGGGACCGCATCCGGGACCGCATCCGGGACGGATTCCGCGACCGAACCCGGGTCCGCATCCGGGACCGCATCCGGGACCGCATCCGGGACCGCATCCGGGACCGCATCCGGGAC
>JAHBWH010000106.1 GCA_019637115.1 Myxococcales bacterium
ACGACAGCGTCGGAACCCCACCGCGGCCGCGGTCCCGGTCCCCGTCGCGGCCCCGGCCCCGGAAGGTGCGACCGACCATCAATCCCAACGACGACACACCACGCGAACGCCACCACCGCCGGGCACGACAACGTCGGAACTCCAACGACCACACGCCACGCGAACGCCTCGCCCGCGGGCACGACACCGTCGGAACCCCGACCGCGACACCGCCACGCGAACGCCTCACCCACGGGTACGACAGCGTGGGAACCCCACCGCGGCCGCGGTCCCGGTCCCCGTCGCGGCCCCGGCCCCGGAAGGTGCGACCGACCATCAATTCCAACGACGACACGCCACGCGAACGCCTCACCCGCGGGTACGACAGCGTCGGAACCCCACCGCGGCCGCCGTCCCGGTCCCCGTCGCGGTCCCGGTCCCGGAAGGTGCGCCCGCGCAGCGACGCCAACGACGACACGCGGCGCCACCGCCTCTCTCTCGGGTACTTCAGCGACCCACCACACGCCACGCGAACACTTTACCCGCGGGTATGACCGCGTCGGAACCCAATCGCGGCTCCAGGCCCTGAAGAAGCTGGCCCCAACGCGGCGCGCGCACCGCCCGCATCGAGCACCGGAGCCGACCCCCCGCGCGACCACGACGTGGGGTTTTCGCCCTTGATGCTTCAACCCCCCCACCTGTACCATCGGGCCCGCCCCTGGTATGGGGCGCTTTCTTTCGAGAATTCTTGCAGTTTTCGGGTGAGCGAGGGCTCCGGGGGGCGCGCCGCGAGGGGCCGCCCAGGGTGCCGTCCTCACCCCAGCGCTCGTGACGTCGCGGACGTCATCGAGCATGAGGCGGAGAGCCGATGGCGTCGTTGACGGTGTCGAGATACCTGGGAATGTTGCAAGATGATCCGGAGGACGCCTCCGCGATCGAGGGGCTCCGCGAGGCGCTCGCCTCGAAGGATCCCGAGCGGATGGGGGAGCAACCCGAGCGACTGCTCGAGGTCGCTCGCCATGGCCACGAGCGACGCGGAGAGCTGCAGGCGGTGGCCTGGCTCATCGAGGTCGAGCTCGAGGCCTTCGACGCCGACGCCCGCTTCGCGGTCGCGCTGCTCAAGGAGCTCGCCCGGATCAAGCACGAGGAGCTCCTCGACGACGCGGGCGCGATCGCGGCCTCACGGCGCGCGCTCGAGCTCAGCGGCGGGCAGGACGAGGCGCTCGAGCAGTCGATCGAAGAGCTCGAGCACACCGCCGAGAAGTGGCGCGCCATCGCGGACCGCTTCCTCGAGGAGGCGAAGGACTCGAGCGATCCGGGCCTCAAGGCGTCGCTCTTGGCGCGCGCTGGCAGCCTGGTGTGGCAGTATCGACCGAAGGGCAAGAACAAGGAGGTCGACAAGATCTTCGGCCAGGCGCTGAAGGTCGACCCGTCCAGCGTCCGCGCCGCTCGCCTCTACGCGATCACCCTGCGCGCCCGAGACAAATGGGCGGACGTCGGGGCCGTGCTGCGGACGACCGCCGATGCCGCGCGCAACCGCGACGAGAAGCTCAACCTCTACGTCGCCGCGGCGCGCGTGCTCTCGCGCAAGGTCGACGACCCAGCCTCGGCCGCCGCCTGCTACGAGCGCGTGCTCGACTTCGCGCCCGGCCACGAGGAGGCGCTGCGCTTCCTCGTCGACTACTTCACCCAGCGGGAAGAGTGGGACCACCTCGTCGCGCTCTACGAGGACGCGCTGCGCTCGCGGCAGAAGCTCGAGAGCGAGCAGGGCATCCTGCTCCAGATCGGGATGGTGCATTGGCGCATCCGCGGCCGGGCCGAGGAGGCCGAGCCGCACTTCGCGCGCTTGCGGAAGATCGAGCCCGCCCACCCCGGCATGATCGACTTCTACCGTGATCACCTCGGGACGAAGGCGGCGGCGGGAGGCCCGGAGGCCGACGAGGCGCGGCAGCGCTACCTCACGGTGCTCTCGGACGCGCAGCGCGCGACCGACGACCCCTCGACGAAGCTCACGCTCGCCGTCGAGCTCGCGAAGCTCGCGCAGGGCAGCGAGGCCACCGAGCGCGCCATCGACGCGTGGAAGGCCGTGCAGCGCCTCGAGCCCGCCAACGCGGAGGCGGGGAGCGCGCTGCGCGCCCTCTACCGGCGTGGGCAGAAGTGGAACGCGCTCGTCGAGACGATGCGCAGCGAGCTCGACGCGCTCCCGGCGAGCTCGGACGACCCGGAGATCAAGCGGCGACGCGTCGCGCTCCTCCGCGAGCTCATCGCGATCTACCGCGACGAGCTGAAGCTCGACGCGATGGCGGTGTCGACCTACAACCAGCTGCTCGAAGAGCAGCCCGACGACGTCGGCGCCCTCGCACAGCTCGCGGCGACCTACGAGTCGATGGGTCGATGGAACGACCTCATCCAGGTCGTCACGCGGATGGCGGACGCCGAGGACGACGCCAGCGCGCGCGTCGACCTGTTGATGCGCGTCGCGCGCCTCTGGATCGACCGCTTCGCCAACTACAACCAGGCGACGAAACCGCTCGAGTCGGTGATCGAGCTCGATCCCGACAACCGCGAGGCGCTCGGCGAGCTCAAGACGATCTACGCGAAGAAGCGCGCGTGGAAGCAGCTCTTCGCGGTGCTCGAGAAGGAGGCGCGGCTCACGAGCGACCCCGACGCGCGCTTCGAGAGCACGCTCGAGCTCGCGAAGCTCGCCGGCGAGCGCTTGCACCAGCACGGCGAGGCCATCGCGCTCTGGAAGCAGGTGCTGACCGAGCGAGAGGACACGCCCGGTGGCGTCGACACGCTCGAGAAGCTCTCGGAGCGCGAGAAGGACTGGGCGAGCCTCGCGTGGGCGCTGGAGCTCCGCGCCAAGCAGACGGCCGGGGACGCCGAGCGCGTGAAGATCCTCCAGAAGCTCGGCGTGACGTACGGCGAGCACATGAACGACCCGGCGAAGGCCGCCGAGGCGTGGAAGGCCATCCTGGCGGTCGATCCGAAGAACGGCCGCGCGCTCCGCACGCTGCGCGACTCGTTCCTGAAGGCACGTGACTTCGAGGGCCTCGAGGCCCTCTACGCGGAGTCCGAGGACTGGGAGGGGCTCGTCGACGTGCTCGGCAACGCCGCCGAGCGCGCGGACGATCCCGAGCTGACCAAGGCGCTCAGCTTCCGCGCCGCTTCGCTCTACCGCGATCGGCTCGGCAACCCCGAGCGCGCGTTCCGGAGCTACGAGCGGGTGCTCTCGGTCGAGCCGGGCAACGTCGAGGCGGCGAGCGCCCTCGTGCCGATCTACGAGCAACAGGGGAAGTGGCCGCAGGTCTTGCGCCTCAAGCAGGTGCTGCTCGACCACGTGCCGGACGAGGACGCGGACGCGCGGGCCGACGCGCTGCTCGAGCTCTCGGCGCTCTCCGCGGACCGACTGAACGACGACGAGGGCGCCTTCCGTTTCGCGCGCGACGCCTACGGCCTCCGGCCGGACGACACGGCGCGGACCCGCATGGAGCGGCTCGCCGCGACGGTGGGCGGGCACGAGGCGCTCGCGGCCGCCTACGAGGCGCGCCTCGCCGAGGCGACCGACGAGGACGAGATCGTGGGGTTGCGTCGGAAGCTGGCCGCGACCCTCGCAGGGCCGCTCGGCCGGCTCGCGGACGCCGCGCGGCCCCTCGAGGCCGTGCTCGCCCTGCGGCCGACCGACGCCGAGACGCTGGACGAGCTCGAGCACATCTACACGCGGCTCGATCGCGCCGCCGACCTTCAGCGGCTCCGGGAGCACCAGCTCGAGCACGCGACCTCCGACGACGAGCGCCTCGGTGCGCTGGCCTCGCTCGCGCGGCTCGAGGAGCAAGCCGGCCGCCCCGAAGAGGCCGCCGCGCGTTACCGCTCGATGCTCGAGCTCGACGCCGAGCACGCAGGCGCCCTCGAGGCGCTCGACCGCCTCGCGACCGAGGCCGGGCGCTGGGATGAGGTCGTCTCGGTGCTCGAGCGGCGCCGCGCCCTCGCGACCGACCGCGCGGCGCTCAGCCTGCGGCTCGGAGAACTCTACCGCACTCGGCTGGGGGACCCAGCCCGCGCGCTGGCGTGCTTCGCCGAGGTGGCGAGCGACGACCCCCGCTCCGACGCGGCGCGCGAGGGCCTCGAGGCGCTCGCGGCGCAAGACGGCGCGCCGGTCCTCGAGATCGGCACGCACCTCGAGCGCATCTACGAGGTGACGGGGCGCACGGAGCAGCTCCGCGACGTGCTGGCGGTCCGCCTCGAGCGTTCCACCGACGAGGACGAGAAGCGCGCCCTCCAGCTGCGCGTCGCGGAGATCGCGGCAATGCTCGGAGATCCCGCCGGCGCCTACGCGGCGCTCGAGTCGGCGTTCCTCGAGCATCCAAGCGACGTCGACCTGTGGGATCGGCTCGCGCGGGCCGCCGACGCCGCCGACCGGCACGCAGCCTGCACAGAGGCGTTCGCCACCGCGCTCGAGGTCGCCGAGCTCGAGCCCGCAGACGCCGTGGCGCTCGCGCGTCGCGTCGCCGAGCTCTACGCGTCGGTGATCGGAGAGCCCGCCAAGGCCGAGCCGCACCACAAGCGCGTGCTCTCCTTCGACCCGCAGGACGACGCGGCGTTCCTCGCGCTCAAGGAGCTCTACACCGAGCAAGAGCGTTGGGACGAGCTGCAGGCGCTCTATCGCAACCGCATCGCGGAGACGCTGGACGCGGACGCCAAGCGGGAGCTCCTGCTCCAGGTCTGCTTCCTCTTCGAGGAGATCCTCGAGGATGTCTCGCTCGCGATCCGGGCGTATCAGGAGGTGCTCGAGCTCGATCCGGATCACTCCGCGTCGCGCCGGGCGCTCGATCGCCTCTACCGTCGCGCCGAGCGCTGGCGGGATCTCGTCGCGCTGCTCGGGCAAGAGCTCGAGCGCGGAGTGGACCCGCGCCAGGAGATCGATCTCGTCTTCGAGATCGGTGAGCTGCACGAGCAGAAGCTCGAGGAGCCCGCGCTGGCCGTCGATCATTACGAGCGCGTGCTCGAGCGCCAGCCGACGCACGTCCGCGCGCAGCAAGCGCTCGAGCGCCTCATCGAGGTCCCGAGCCAGCGCCAGCGCATCGCGGCGCTCCTCGAGCCGCTCTACGATGGGCAGGGCGCGTGGCCCGAGCTCGCCCGAATCCTCCGCGTCCAGCTCGAGGACGCGAGCGAGCCGTCCACCCGCCTCGCGCTCCTCCTCCGCCTCGCGACGCTGGAAGAGGACCGTCTGGGCAGCGCCGAGCGGGCCTTCGACGCGCTCGCGCAGGCCGTGCTCACCGAACCTGGCGACGCCTCCGTGCGCGAAGAGCTCGCGCGCATCGCGACCCTGCGCGGCGTGGACGGCCAGCGAGCCGACGTGCTCGCGAAGGCGGTCGACGCGGCCGAGGGGTCGACCTTCTTGCAGGCCGAACTCCTGCTCGAGCTCGCGCGGCTCCTCGACGAGCGGGTCGGCGATGCTGAGAAGGCAGAGGCGGCGTACCGGCGGCTCATCGCCGTCGACGGGGACAACCCCGACAGCGTGCTGCCGGCGGCGCGTGCGCTCGAACGCATCCACCTCGCGGCGAACGCCCCGGCCGCCGTCGCGGACGACCTGCGGCTGCAGATCCGCCTCGAGCTCGACGACGAAGCGCGTCGGGGGCTGCTCGTGCGGCTCGCGACCCTGCTCGAGGAGCTCGGGCAGGTCGAGGCGGCGGTGGGTGTGCATCGCCAGCGCCTGGAGCTCGACCCCGACGACCTCGAGGCGATGCTCGCGCTCGAGCGGCTCTACGAGCAGACCGCCGATTGGCAGCGGCTCATTGGGGTCCTGCAATCACGCGAGCAGGTCGTCTCCGACGAGGCCGAGCAGCGCGCGGTCGCGCTCCGCATCGGGCAAGTCTACGAGGAGGAGCTCGGCGACTCCGACAGCGCCATCGTCGCCTTCAACGACGCGCTCTCGCGCTTCGGCGGCGACGAGGCGACGCTGGGCGCCCTCGCGCGCCTCTACGAGAAGACCGAGAAATACGACGACCTCCTCGAGATCCTCGAGATGAAGCTCGGCCAGGTGGACGGCGACGAGCGCCGCGCCGAGCTGCGCTTCCGGATGGGCGAGATCTTGCGGACCAAGACGCGCGACATCGAGCGCGCGGTCGAGGCCTACGGGGAGGTGCTCGAGCTCTCGATCGGGCACGAGGGTGTGTTGAACGCGCTCGAGGAGATCGTCACGGATCCCGACGCCCCCTTTCGGGTCGAGGCCGCGCGGGTGCTCGCGCCTCAGCTCGAGGCGACCCAGCGGTGGTCGGAGCTCGTCGACGTGCTCGAGGTCGTCGCCGAGAGCGACGACCCCGTCGAGCGGCTCGGCGCCCTGAGACGAGCCGCCGCCATCGCCGAGATGGGACGCGAAGATCACGCGCAGGCGTTCGCGCTCCTCTCGCGCGCCGTGCGTGTCGGGGTGGTGGAGCCCGAGCTCCCCGAGATGTTGGTCGACCTCGAGCGCTACGCCGCCGCGTCGGGCCAACACGAAGCGCACGCGGCGCTGCTCGAGGAGGTCGCGCCCGAGATCCTCGATGGCGATCAGCAGGTCGCGAGCTACCGGCAGGCCGCGACCATCGCGCGCGATCGCCTCGGCGACGTCGAGCGCGCGCGCCGGCTCCTCCGACGTGTGCTCGAGGCACGGCCCGACGACGTGCGGGCACTCGACGCGCTCCTCTCCTTGCAGGAGCAGGCGGGCGACCACGCCGCGCTGCTGGAGACGCTCCGGCGCAAGACCGAGGTCGCCGAGACGCCGGCGGAGCGCATCACGCTCCTCGAGCGACAGGCGGCGCTCTGCGAGGAGCAGCTCGGTGACGTGCAGGGGGCGATCGACGCGTGGGAGCAGGTCCTCCTCGAGGACCCGCGCCACCTCGCCGCCTACGAGGCGATCGCGCGTCTCCACGAGGGCGCCGAGCGGTGGAGCGACGTCATCGCCGCGCTGGAGCGGATGCTCGACGCGGACATCGGCTCGACCGTGCAGGTGCGTCACCGCATCGCCCGAACCCACGTGGAGCACGCGGGGGATCTCCACGCGGCGCTCGACCAGCTCCGCGAAGCCGTCGCGCGCGACCCGTCGCACGAGCCGAGCGTCCAGCTCCTCGAGCGGCTGCTCGAGGACGACGAGACGCGGCGCGAGGCCGCCGAGGTGCTCGAGCCGGTCTTCCTCGCGCGCATGGATTGGCCGCGCGTCCTCTCCACCCTCGAGGCCCGTCTGCGCTCGACGGACGAGACCGAGGAGCGGAAAGCGATCCTGGCGAAGCTCGGCGAGATCCACGAGGACCAGCTCGAGGACCTCGAGGCCGCGCTCGACGACTACGCGCGGCTCTTTGCGGAGGACATCCGCGACCGGCACTCCTGGGAGACGGTGGCGCGGCTCGGGCGTGTGCTCGACGCGGGCCCTCGCGTCGCGGAAGTCTACGCGACCGCCGTCGACGCCGAGGGGGTCGTCGACGAGGACACCGCGACGCTCGCGCGGATGGCGGGGCGTGGGCTTGCGCCCTCGAGCCCGGAGCGAGCGGCCACGCTCTGGTCGCGGGTGCTCGAGTACGAGGCGACCGATCGTGAGGCCTTCGAGGCCCTCGAGGCGATCCATCGCGCCGCGTCGGCGCACGACGCGCTGCTCGAGCTCTACGGTCGGCGGGTCGAGGTCGCGGAGAGCGACGAGGAGCGCGTGCTCCTGCTGCACCGGATCGCGAGCCTGCACGAAGGCGAGCGCTCCGATCCCGAGGCGGCCGTGGAGGCGTACCGCCGCGCGCTCGAGCTCGAGCCGGGGGATCTCGGCGCGGCCGAGGCGCTCGACCGGCTGCTCGCGGGCGCGGAGCGCTGGGAGGATCTCGCCGAGCACCTCCGCTTCCGCATCGACGGCGTCGTCGGCACGCCGGAGGAGACCGACCTCAAGCATCGGCTCGCCGGGCTGCTCGCCGAGCGCCTCGAGGACACTGTCACCGCCATCGACTTGCTCGAAGAGAACGTCGAGGCACGCCCCGACCACACGCCCTCCATCGCGTCGCTCGAGCGGCTCGTGACCCAGCCGGAGCACCAGCTGCGGGTGACCCGCATCCTCGAGCCGCTCTACCGCGCGGCCGATCAATGGAAGAAGCTCATCGCGGTGCTCGAGGCCCAAGCGGCGATGAGCGACGACGCGGTGGAGCGCGTGCGGCTGCTCGGCGAGATCGCGCGCCTGCACGAGGAGCGAGGGGGCGATCTGGCCTGGGCCTTCGACGCCTGGACACGCGCGTTCGTGACTGACCCGCTCGACGAGGACGCCCAGGCCGAGCTCGATCGCCTCGCGGGATCGCTCGGCGCGTGGGACGAGCACGTGGCGGCGTACGAGCAGGCGCTCGCGGCGTGCGGGGACGCGACCCGCGTCAGCCAGCTCCTCGGCGCGGTGGCGCGGATCCACGACGAGAGGCGCGGCGACCCGCGCGCGGCGATCCAGACCTACGAGCGCCTCGTCGAGCACGACACCGAGGACTTGAGCGCGCTCGACGCCCTCGAGGCGCTCCACACGCTGGTCGGCGACTGGCAGGGGCTCGTCGACATCTTGAAGCGGAAAGTGGAGCGAGTCTTCGATCCGACCGAGCGCGCCGACCTGCTCCGGCGGGCGGCCTCGGTCCTCGAGGAGCTGCTCGGCGACCCGAAGGGAGCCATCGGGCTCTACGAGCAGGCGGCGCAGGAGGACGAGGCCGACCCGATCGCCCTCGAGGCGCTCGACCGCATCTACACGAGCGCGTCGGACTTCGAGTCGCTCGCGCGCGTGCTCGACCGACGCATGGTGGTGGAGGAGGACGAGGAGCTCCGGGTCGAGCTCGGCCTCCGCCTCGCGCAGCTCTTCGAGACACAGCTCTCGCGCTTCGATGACGCCATCGACGCCCTGAACCGCGTCCTCGAGCTGAGCGCCGACCAGCCGGACGCGGTCCAGAGCCTGGGCCGGCTCTACGAGCGGCAGGCGCTCTGGCCCGAGCTGCTCGAGAACCTGAAGCTGCGCGCGGCGCTCGCGCCGGACGTGGCGGCGCGGGTACAGCTCGTCCACCGGGCGGGCGAGATCACCGAGCGGGAGCTCGACGACGTGCCTGAGGCGCTCGTGCTCTACGAGCAGGCGCTCCAGCTCGACGGCCGCCACGAGCCGTCGCTGCAGGCGCTCGTGCGAATCAGCCACCTGGAGGACTACCGCCTCCAGGCGGCGGAGGTGCTCGAGCCGCTCCTGCTCGTGCAGGAGCGATGGGACGTGCTGGCGGACCTCAAGCGTCTGAAGGCCGAGGTCGCGAGCGATCCCTACGAGAAGAAGCGCGAGCTCCGCGCGCTCGCCGAGGTGCGCGAGGCCGGTCTGCGGGATCCCGCCGGCGCCTTCGACGCGCTCGCGCGGGCCTTCGCGGAGGATCCGGCGGACGAGGAGGTGGCGGAGGAGCTCGAGCGGCTCGCCGCGATCACCGAGGCCTACCCACGCTTCGCGGACGAGCTCGCTGCGCGGGCAGGTGCGAGCTTCGACCCGACGGTCGCGCGTGGCCTCTGGGTCCGCCTCGCGCGTATCGCCGAGGAGCGGCTCAGCGACCCGGCGCGGGCGATCGACGCCTACACGCGCGCGCTCGAGCAGGTCGGCGACGACGAGGAGCTGCTCGCCGTGCTCGACCGCCTGTACCTCGGGCGGCAGTCCTGGACGGAGCTCGCAGGCATCCTCGAGCGCCGGATCAACCTCGCGAACGATCCGACCGAGCGGGCGGAGCTGCTCGTGCGGCTCGGCGAGGTGCGCGAGACCCACTTCGCCGACCTTCGCGGCGCGTTCGCGGCGTATCAAGAGGTCGTCGAACGTGATCCGAACGACGCGCGCGCGCTCGACGGGCTGCAGCGGCTCGGCCAGCACGAGGAGCTCGCGCTCGAGGTGGTCGACACGCTCGAGGCGGCGTTCCGGGAGACCGGCGCCCTCGATCGGATCGCGGCGCTCTATGACGTGCGCATCAACCTCGCGTCGAGCGACGGCGAGCGCGTGCAGATGCTCCAAGACGCTGCGCGCCTGTGGGAGGACGAGCTCGGGCAGCCCGAGAAGGCCGCGCAGGTGATCCGGCGCGCGTTCACGGTCGATCCGCGGGACGCGACGCTCCTCGCCGAGCTCGAGCGCTTGGCCGCTGGGGCGGGGGCTTGGGAGTCGCTGCGCGGGCTCGTCGAGGAGCTCGACGAGGCGGGCGCACTGGACGGGGATCTCCGACGAGACCTCAACCTGCGCGCCGCGGGCTGGTATCGCGTGCACCTCGGGGATCTCGGCGCGGCGGAGGCTCGCCTGCGCGTGGCGCTCGAGGCCGATCCGGAGTCCCACGACGCGCACGAGGCGCTCATCGAGGCGCTCCGCGAGGGCGGGCGCGAGGTGGAGCTCGTGGCGGCCCTCCGGGCGTGGTCGGAGGTCGAGAACGACGACCTCGCGAAGCGAGACCGTCTCTGCGAGGCGGCGCGCCTCGCGGAGAGCGCGCTCGGGGACACGTCGCTCGCCGCGACGCTCTACGCGAGCGCGCTCGAGGCCGACGGAACGCACGTGGAGGCGCTCGACGCGCTCCTCCGGCTTCGCCAGGGCGAGTCCAAGTGGCAAGAGGTCGCGCAGCTCCTCGCTCGCCGCATCGACGTGGAGATGGACGGCGACGCCCGCCTGGGCTTCCGCCGCCAGCTCGCCGAGACGCTCGCGGGCCCGCTCGGTGATCCAGCGGGGGCTACCGAGGCCTTCGAGGCCGTACTCTTCGACGCGCCCGAGGACCTCGAGACGATCGAGGCGCTCGAGGGGCTCTATGCGAACGCGGAGCGGTGGGACGACCTCCGCGGGCTGCTCGACCGCCGGCTCGACTTGGCGGCGACGGACGCGGATCGCGTCGGGGTCCGCGTGCGGCTCGCGCGCCTCGCCGAGCAGGCCTTCGGGCGGCGCGACGACGCGATCGCGCAGCTGCGGGAGATCCTCGAGCTCGACGCGCGCAACGCTGAGGCCCTCGCGGAGCTCGAGCGGCTCCTCGCGGCCGACGGGCAGTGGGCCGAGGTGATCGAGATCCTCGAGCGCCGCGCGGACGACGCGGCGGCCATCGGCGCCGTCGACACGCAGAAGGCGTGCCTCGTGCGGCTCGCGACCATTCACGAGGAGCAGGGCGAGCCCGCCCAGGCACGGACGCTGCTCGAGCGCGTGCTCACGCTCGACCCCGACGACGTCGACGCGCTCCGGACGCTCATCGGGATGCACGAGGCGGCCGACGACGTGGCGGCGCTCGTGGACGGGCTCGAGCGGCTCCGCACGCTCGTACCGCCCGAGGAGGCGGTGGCGATCTGCCACCGCGTCGCGACGCTCGCCTCGGACCGCTTGGGCGACTCCGCCCGCGCGGGAGGCGCTCTCTACGCGGCGCTCGCGCTCCAGCCGTCCGAGACGACGCGCGAGCTCCTCAAGGCCCACCACGAGGCCCACGGCGAGTGGGCCGAGCTCGCGAGCCTGCTCGAAGGCGAGCTCGATGGGCTCGAGGCCCCGGCCGAGAAGGTCGCGCTGCTCCGGCGCCTCGCCGATCTCCATCGCAAGCAGCTCGGGGACGCGGCGGCCGGCGCGCGCTTCCTGGAGCAGGCCGTTGCGCTCACCCCCGACGACCGCGAGGTGCTGCTACCCCTCTGCGATCTCTACATCGCCGCCGACCGCCAGCGGGACGCGATCCCGGTGCTCGAGAAGATCATCGAGAGCTTCGGGACGCGACGCAGCAAGGAGCTCGCGAGCTACCACCACCGCCTCGGGCAGGCCCTCGACGGCCTGGGCGAGACGGAGAAGGCGCTCGCCGCGTTCGACGCCGCGTTCCGCATCGACCTCACGAACATCGACGTCCTCCGGGATCTGGGGCGGTTGACGCTCCGGACGGGTGACCTCGCCCGCGCCCAGAAGACGTTCCGCGCGCTGCTCCTGCAGAAGCTCGACGACGGCGCGGGGATCACCAAGGCAGACGTCTACTTCCACCTCGGCGAGATCAGCGCGAAGGAAGGGGACGCCAAGAAGGCGATCTCGATGCTCGAGCGAGCGGTCGCCGAGCAGCCTGGGCACGCGGAGGCGACCGCGCTCCTGAACAGCCTGAAGGGCTGAACGGCTTCCTTTTTTGAGGGGCTGTCGCCAGCCCCTCCCCCACGGGGCATCAAGCCCCGCGGGGCCCCCTCCCACGAGCCTACGCTCGCTGCGCTCGCTGCGCGCCGTCCAGTAGGGCGGCTTGCGAAGTTTCGAGGTTCCGGCGTCGGCCCTCCTCACCTCGAGGTCAGGGGCAGCGCGGCGCGCGCTCGGCCAGCGTGCGCGCCGCATCGAGCGCCGGGATCCCAGTCTCGGTCGGGAGCACGTCCTCGCGGCCGAGTGCCACCAGCGCCTGGAGGGCGAAGACCCCGAGCTCGACGTCGCCCGCGACGGCCTCGGGGGATCGCGCGCGCTCGACGAGCGCGAGGAGCTCGGGTGCGCCCTCCCGCCGGCAACGCTCGTGCGCGAAGCGGATCGCCGCGGCGAGGACCTCCGGCCACTCGCCCGCGTGCTCGATCCGGGCCGCGATCCGGGGCCACGCTTCGTCGACGCCCGCCTCGCGGAGCGCGTCGATCGCGGCGCCGCGGACCTTGCGCGAGCGGTCGCCGAGCGCCGCGACGACCACCGGCCGCGCCACCTCGTGGCCGGCGATGGCGCGGACCGCGGCGGCTCGGACCAGCGGCCACTCGTCACGGCGGGCGCGCGTCGCCAGCTCGAGGACGTCTTCGCGCGTCGCGTCGAGCTGGCCGAAGGCCTCCGCCGCTGCCGCCCGGACGCGGGGGTACCTGTCCGCGAGCCCTGCGCGAAGCCGCGCGCGCGCCGGGGACCCGATCACGCGCGGAAGCGCCCGGAGCGCCGCCGCCCGCAGCATCCACTCGTCGGCCTCGGCGGCTCGCTGGAGCCACGCGCGCGTCGCGTCGCTCGGGGGGAGCGAGGCGGCCGCCTGCGTGAGGCGCCAGCGGTCGGCGAAGTCCTCGGGCGCGGCGGTGGCGCCCGCCTCGAAGCTCGCCTCGGCGACGTCGGCGAGCACCTCGCCCCCGCGCGAGAGCGCCTCCGCGGCCGCGGCGAGGGCCGCGGCGCTCGGCGCCGCGCCGAGCCAAGCGTCGATGGCGGAGAGCTCTCCGCGCTGGGCCGCCGTGCGCAAGGCCTCGCGGAGCGTTGGTCGTTGCGTCCCCGAAGGCGCGTCGAGCGCGGCGAGCAGGTGGGGGAGGGCGGCCGTGGGCGCCGCGCGGGCGAAACGGAGGGCGGCCTCGTCACCTCGTAACCCCGTGGCGAGCTCGCCAAGCAGAGGGTGCGCGGCGGGGCCGACGGCCTCGAGTGCCTCGAGCGTGCTCTGCCGGAGCGCGTCGTCGTCCGCCGCGCCGGCGCCGAGCAAGAGGGGGACCACCGCGGGCTCGTCGGCGAGCGCGCGCGCGAGCATCGGGACGAGCGCGCGGCGCTCGTGGCTCGTCATCTCGGCCCAGCGGGGGATCGCCGCCGTCACCGCCCTCGGACCGACCGCGGCGAGGACCCGCGCCGACTCGGCGCCCTGATCGCCGCCCTCGGCGACCCGCGTGAAGAGCACCTCGAGACCGCCGCCGAGATCGAGCTCCGTGTAGACGCGCGCTTCGGCGAAGCCCGCGTGCGCGGCGGCCGGCGCGCCCGCGGGGGCGTCGAGCACGATGGCCAGGCAGCGCGTTTCGAGGTCCGCGGGCAGGGGGATCCACCAGGTCCCTCCTGCGTCGGGGCCTCGAACTCGCAAGCGGCCGCCATCGTGCACGATCCAGATGGCCTCGGGCGGGACGGCGGGCGCGGGGGGCGGCACGAGCGCGAGGTGGCGAGGGCGGATGTCCCTCGCCGTCCATCGGAGGATCGCGGCCTCCCACTGCCCGTTGCCCGGATGACCCTCGACCCACGCCGTGGTCGGATCCCCATCGACGAGCGCCGCGGGCGGAGGGACGAACGCGACAGGAGAGCCGACGCTGGAGGACGCGCCCACCGCGACGAGACCAGGCAGCAGCGGGGGGGCGTCGTCCGCGACGGGTCCCTCGGCCGACGCGCGGAGCTCCGTCTCACCCTCGATGTCGGCGAGACGCCGCAGGCTGACGGCGCGGAGCTCTCCCGTCCGAGGGTCGACCGCGCGGGGCTCGAGCAGCAGCTCGCCGCCGCAGAGCGTTCGGCTCTCCTCGACGAAGCCGACGACGAGATCGTCCACGCCGTCACCGGTGAAGTCCGCGACGCGCAGGACGTCTCGTCGGCGCTCGCCGGGGTCGCCGTGCGGGTCGAGGCGCCCATGCCACCGGACGAGAGGGCGCCCCGCGACGAGGTCGACGACGAGCGCGTGGCGTCGGCTGCTGGGCTCTTCCGAGGCGCTCGCCTCCACCACGAGCACGCGCCGGCCCGCGAGCTCGACGACCCGCGCCGCCACCTGCGCGGCTGGGAACGGGAGGTCGACGTCGAGGCTCCCGCGCGCGCGGAGCCGCAGCGTGGTGATCCCCTCGCTCACCGCGTGGCGCACCTCGATCGGCTGGGCCAGCCGATGGGTGGTGGGTTGCGCGGCCGCGAGGGAGGCGGCGAAGAGCAGGAGCGCGGTCGTTCGGAGGAGCACGCATCCTTATACCTCGCGCTTGCGCAGAGACACGCTGGGGCGCGCCGACCCTCGGGGAAGTGGCTCTCGAGGCAGTGGCTCTCCGCCGGCCTCCCGCGCCGGGAGCGGCGTTTCGCGCGTTCCCCAACCGAGGCGGCGCCGTGGTAACCCGTTCGAGTGACGGCGCTCGAACCGAGGTTCGGCCGACGCCGAAAGGCTTACGGCCGACGGCGAACGACTGGTAGGCTGCCCATCGAGGGACCACCGGGGAATGCGCGCGCCGCGGCTGATGCAAGGAGCGAAGCTCACGGAGCTCTCGCTGACACCCTTCGAGGGGTTCATCCTCTCGCGCCTCGACGGCAGCCTCGGGGTGGATGATGTGGCGGAGCTCACCGGCGCGGAGGTGTCCGCGGTCGCCGAGCTGGTCGCGCGGCTGGACGCCGCCGGTGTCATCGAGTGGGTCCGCGCCACCTCGTCGATCGCCACTGGCCGCCCCCCACCGACGCCCGCGTCCGGTGAGCAGCGGCCGCCGAGCGACGCCACGAAGCGTCCGGGCCGCGGCCCGAGCGACAAGGTGGGGCGGCCGGCACGAACCCCGGCTCGAGGCGTCGTTCGGACGATCCCCGCGCCCCCCGACGAGCCCCGTCGCCTCTACGACCCCGTCGAGCTCGACGAGCCAGGCGTCGACCTCGACGAGGACCGCCGGCGGGAGATCCTCGACGCCTACTATCGGCTGGAGCGCAGCAACCACTACGTCCTGCTCGGCGTGCCACGTGACGCCGACAAGAAGGAGATCCGCGAGGCATACTTCCGGCTGTCGAAGCAGTTCCACCCGGACACGCTCTTCGGCAAGCGGCTCGGGACCTATCAGCAGAAGATGGAGGCGGTCTTTCGCCGCCTCACGGACGCCTACGACGTGCTCGGGAAGAACAAGACCCGGCGCATGTACGACGACTACCTGCAGACCCGCGACGAGGTCGAGGCCGTCGACTCCGGGCTCGCGGCTGGCGAGGCGCAAGCGACCGAGGTGGAGCGCACCTCTCAACGGGTGGCGGCCGCTGCGCTCGTCGAGCCGACCGTGGCCCCCGAGCCTTCGCCGGCCCCCTCACCGCGAGCACCGCCACCGCGAGCACCGTCACCGCCCCCTCCACCACCCGAGCCTGCCCGACCCGCCCGCGAGCCTTCACCGGTCGCGGGGCCTCGCCCCGCGCTGGGGGAGGACGAGCGCCGCGTGCTCGCGCGTGAGCTCTTGAGCCGCAGGTTGCGCGGCGCGACGGGGCAGGGGGGTCGCCCACCGTCCACACCTCGGCCCGCGCAGCCCTCGTCCGCGCCCGCGCCCGTGGATCGGGAGGCGCTGCTCCGTGGCCTCGCCACCTCGCTCAAGCAAGCCGCCCACACCACCGGCGGGGGCAAGCTCGAGCGGCACCTCACCGACGCGGCGACGGCCGAGCAGGCCGACGATCTCGTGAGCGCGGTCAACGCCCTCCGGCTCGCGGCGGCGCTCGCGCCGGAACGAGACGACATCGCGCGCGATCTCGAGCGCGTGCGGCACCTGCTCGCGAAGAAGATGGCGGGCACCTACGAGAAGCAGGCGGTCTACGAGGAAGAGCTCGGCGAGTGGGAAGCGGCCGCGCGCTCGTGGAGCCGCGTCATCGAGGGCCGCCCGGCGCAGGTCCGCGGCTATGTGCGCGCCGTGGAGGCCCTCCTACGCGCCAAGGCCGCCGACCTGAAGCAGGCGAAGGAGCTGGCCGCGCGCGCGGTCGAGCTCAAGCCCGACGACGCCAAGACCCGGGCGCTCCTCGGGCGCGTGTATTCTGCTGCCGGGATGCGCGCGAACGCACGACGAGAGCTCGAGGCCGCCGCGAAGCTGGATCCCGAAGACGATTTCGTGAAGAATCTCCTGCGCGAGCTGAAGTAGAGCGGGCCGCGTCGGTGTGCCGACCCCACGGAGCTTGGATGGAAAAGGTCATCGGAATCGATCTCGGCACTTTCAACTCCTGCGTGGCGGTCGTGGAGGGGGGGACGCCGGTCGTCATCGCCAACCGCGGCGGGTACAAGGTCACGCCGTCGATGGTAGCGGTCACCGAGGCGGGCAAGCGCCTCGTCGGCCACATCGCCAAGCGCCAAGCCGTCACCAACGCCGAGAACACCGTCTACGCCGCCAAGCGGCTGATCGGGCGCAAATTCGACAGCCCGCAGGTCAAGCAGGCGATGGCGACGTGTCCGTTCCGGATCGTCGAAGGGCCCCACGGGGACTGCCGGATCTCGCTGCGGGAGAAGGCCTACAGCATCCCCGAAGTCAGCGCGATGATCCTCCAGGAGATGAAGATGATCGCCGAGGATTACCTCGGCCAGGAGGTCTCCAAGGCGGTCGTGACGGTGCCGGCCTATTTCAACGATGGGCAACGCCAGGCCACGAAGGACGCGGGCACCATCGCCGGCCTCGACGTCATCCGCATCATCAACGAGCCCACGGCGGCCGCGCTCGCGTACGGTTTCGGCAAGAACATCGACCGCACGGTCGCCGTCTACGACCTCGGCGGAGGCACCTTCGACATCTCGATCTTGGAGATCAGCTCGAGCGGCGTCTTCAAGGTGATCAGCACGGCCGGAGACACCTTCCTCGGAGGTGAGGACTTCGACCAGCGGATCATCGACTGGTTGGTCCAGGGTTTTCAGGAAGAGCACGGCATCGATCTTCGCCAAGATCGAATGGCTCTGCAGCGATTGAAGGACGCCGCGGAGAAGGCAAAGTGCGAGCTGAGCGCCGTCGTCGAGACGGAGGTCAATCTCCCGTTCATCATCTCGAGCGCACGCAACGAGGCGCTCCACCTGCAGCGCGTGCTGACGCGGGCGCAGCTCGAGGACCTCACCGAGGATCTGGTCGAGCGTACGGTGCAGATCTGCGAGATGACGCTCGACGAGGCCGGCCTCGACAAGGACGAGGTGGAGGACATCGTCCTCGTCGGCGGCATGACGCGCATGCCGGCGGTCCAGCGCGCGGTGTCGCAGTTCTTCGAGCGGGAGCCCACCAAGGGCGTGCACCCCGACGAGGTCGTGGCGCTCGGCGCCTCGATCCAGGCGGCCGCGCTCGTCGACGACTCGCCCGAGATGGACATGGTCCTGCTCGACGTGACCCCGCACACCCTCGGGATCATGGTCGTGGGCGGGTATTTCGAGGAGCTCATCCCGCAGAACACCACGGTCCCGACGGCGAAGACGAAGCCCTTCACCACGGTGCGGGACAACCAGACGGCGGTGAAGATCCTCGTGCTCCAGGGCGAGTCGAGGCGCGCCGAAGAGAACGAGCTGCTCGGGGAGTTCGTCCTGACCGGCCTGCGCCGGGCGCCCGCGGGGGAGGTCACCATCGACGTGACCTTCGAGATCAACGCGGACGGCATCGTCAGCGTGCACGCGCGGGACGTCGAGACGGGGAAGGAGCAGTCGATCACGGTGACGGCGACCAGCGGCCTCACCCAGGACGAGATCGACGGCATGATGAACGACGCGCAGGACTACGCCGTGGCCCGCCGCGCCGACGAGGCGTCCGAGGGCGCGAAGCAGCAGGCGGAGACGCTCATCGCCGAGATCGAGAAGCTCTTCCCGGAGGTCGAGGCGGTGGTCGCGGGCAGCGACTTCGGGCGTGACGCCATCGAGAAGGCGCGCGTCGTGGTCGATCGGGCCCGGGCGCTGATGGAGCGGAACGACGCTGCCGCGCTCAAGGAGCAGATCGAAGCGCTCGCGCGCACGCAGCGGATGTTCAAGGGGGTCGTCGGCAAGAGCGCCTGAGCCGACGCAGACGCGGGCCGACATGGAGGGCGACGACGACCAGAGGCCGCGACGCTACCCCCGAGGGGCGCCGACGCTCAAGGGCCTCCCGACACCGGTCTCGCCGTCGACGGCCCCGTCGACCGACGCGGCGCCAACCGAGGCGGAGTCGACCGACGCGGCGTCGACTGACGCGGCGCCGACCGACGCAACGCCGTCCACAGGTGAGCCACGTCGCGTCTCCGAGCCGGCGATCCCCCTCGCGCCCACGCGGGAGGGGAGGGTCACGATCGACTTCTCGGGTCCGCCCCTGGAGCTCCCCGAGGACGTCGACGACGTGGAGGGCCCCGCCCAGCCGCTGGCGCTCGAGCTCGACGAGCTCCGCGAAGGCGACGCAGCGAGCGCACGCCCTGAGCCTGCCGAGCCGCTCTCGCTCGAGCTCGACGAGCTCGACGACGAGGGAGCCGAAGCGCTCGCCCTCGTCGACAAGAACCCCGGCTCTCAGCCCGCGCTCGACCTCGCCGCCGAGATGGCCGAGCGCTACGCGCTCGACGACTTCACGGGCTCGCTGCGCGTCGCCGAGCTCTTGCTCGGCCGCGCGACGCCACACCCGGACGCGGAGCGCATCGCGCGGGAGAGCCGACGTCGCCTCGAGCAGATCTACACCTCGGCGCTCGGCGGCACCGAGCGTGTCGTCGAGATCGCGATGCCTGAGAACAAGCTTCGATGGCTCGGCCTGGATCACCGCGCGGGCTTCTTGTTGTCGCGGGTCGACGGCGTGCAGACCGTCGAAGAGCTGCTGGACGTGAGCGGCATGCTCCGCCTCGAGGCGCTCAAGACCTTGGTCGAGCTCCTGGAGCTGGGCGCGATCCGCACCCGATGACCGCGTGCGCGGAGACGGTCCGAGCGGCGTGCGATCGCCCGACGGCCGCGGGGCGAGAGATGGCGAGCCTTGAGGGTCCTGCTCGTGAGCCGCCCTCCGAAAGCCGCGTTCCGTTCTCGTGAGCCGCCCTCCGAGAGCCACTTCTCGTGCCGCGCCTTCTCCACCAGTTCGCGAGCCGCCTTTCTCACCCCACTTTTTGGCGGCGACATGTAGGTGTATGTAGCTTCCGCGCATGCACGAACGACGCATGCCTGGCCTGGCCCGCGCACAGCGCGCGACCCTGAGCCGGGCGCGGAGCGGCGAGGCGCTCACGCGCGAGGCCGAAGAGCTGATCTTCGAGGTCGCCGAGCGGATGAGCGAGGGGGACCTCCGGCCGAGCGCCGCGGGAGAGACGTATTTCGGCACGACGATGATCACGATCGACCTCGCCGCGCTCTCGCGGCGCCTCCGAGGCTCGCTCGACGGCACCCGCCTCGCCTCGCTCGTCGAGGGCTCGGTGCGTGTCCACCTCCGCGCGATGCGGCTGGCGCGCGCGGACGTGATGCACCGGTTTCCCGACCGGGAGTTCGCGGCCGCCCAAGTCGAATCCCAGGTTCGGGTGGTCGGCGATCGGCTCCACCTCGATCTTGACCTGGTGCTGCCCGCGGTCGCCGAGGCGCAGCGGGTGGGAGGGTCGACATGACGTCGGTGGCAGCGGTGCCCGTTTCGGGTAGGCTCGTCGACGCTGGACGTGGGAAGCAGGACCCGTGAGCGAACGCGACGATAACGTCATCCACGTCGTCTTCGGGGGTGATGGTGGCTACCGCATCCTGCGGGACGAGCCCGTCCCGGCCGCGCCGGTCGCAGCGCCGTCCGAGCGCCGAGCCGAGCGGGTGCGCGGGGACGACCCGCTCTCCGAGCTCTACGACCGACGCGAGGTCGCGCGGCTCTTCGAGCTGACGGAGTCGCGCCTGCGCTCGTGGGACCGCACCGGGGTCGCCAGCCCGAGCGCTCGTCGAGGTCGCCGACGGCTCTATTCCTTCCAGGATCTCATCGCGATCCGTGCCGCCAAGTCGCTCGTGGAGGCGGGCGTGCCGGCGCGCGAGGTCCGCCAGAGCGTGGAGGCGATCCGCGCCGCGCTGCCGAAGATCGTCCGCCCGCTCGCCGAGCTCCGCGTCGTGGCGGAGGGCCAGGTGATGTTGGTCCGCGACGAGGCCGGGACCTACGAGCCACGGACCGGGCAGCTCGTGCTCGACTTCCACGTGCAGTCGCTCCGCGATGACGTCGTCCGCGTGCTGCACACGGAGCCGACCGCGGCGTCGCGGCGCACGGCCTACGATCGTTACCTCGACGGCTGTCGGCTCGACGAGGATCCGACCACCTGGGACGCGGCAGAGGAGGCCTACCGCGACGCGCTGAGGCTCGACCCGTCTCTGGCGAACGCGTTCACGAACCTCGGGAACCTCCGCTTTCGCCGCGCCGACCCTGAGGGGGCCGAAGCCCACTACCTCCGCGCGCTGCAGGTGGATCCCGAGCAACCCGAGGCGCTCTACAACCTCGGGTTCTTGAGGGTCGAGCGGGGTCTGCTCGAGGCGGCGGTGCCTTATTTCCTGCAGGCCTTGGCGAGCGACCCGGGGTTCGCGGACGCCCACTTCCACGTCGCGGCCGCGCTCGAAGAGCTGGGCCAGCGCCTTCGCGCACGACCTCATTGGCAGGCCTACCTCGAGCTCGAGCCCGAAGGGGAGTGGGCCGACGCCGCGCGGGCGCGCCTCGAAGAGCGCTGAGTACTCCGTTCCCCGCCATGCTTGAATGCCGCAGGCGCGGCGACGTCTATGGTAGAGTCTGATCCGAGGGGCCCCCGCAGGGCGCAGGGGGCGAGGTGAGGTGCTCATGAGACCGCGACCGAGTATCGTCGCGCGACGTGCGACGGTGTGGATGGGGTTGGTGGCCTTCGCGGTGCTGGGGGCCGCGACGGCGACGGCGCAGCGCCTCTCGCCCGAGGACCTGCAGGCTGCCTACCGGCAGCTCGAAGATCCCTCGCCCGACAAGCGCATCGAGGCGGTCGAGATGCTCGGTCGCCGCGGTTGGCGCGAGCGCCGAGACATCGCCCCTCGCCTTCAGCGCTTGTTGCGCCGCGATGCGGACTGGCGGGTGCGGGCGTCCTCGGGCCGCGCGCTTGGCCGCCTCAGCGTCCGCTCGGCCGTGCCGGACCTCGTCGCCGCGCTGCGCGATCCGCAGGTCGAGGTCCGCGTGGTGGCCGCGGCGGCGCTCTGGCGACTCCCCGACCCGGCGTCCGTGCCCGGCCTCATCGAGCTCCTGAACGACAACGACGCCGCTGCCCGTCAATGGGGCGCGCTCGCGCTCGGTGTCGTCCGCGACCGTCGCGCGACCGCGCCGCTCCTCCGTTTGATGAACGACCCGGAGGGCGCCGTTCGGATGGACGTCATCCGCAGCCTCGGTCGCATCGGGGATCCCGCCGCGCTCGCGCCCTTGCGGACGCTGGCGCAAGGGGCCGACAAGGCGCTCGACGAGCGCCTCGAAGCGATCAACTCGCTCGCCGCGCTGGAGTCGCCGGACAAGGTCAACGCGCTCGTCGCCCTGCTCTCCGAGTCCGAAGAGCGGGTCCGCGTCCGCGCCATCCGCGCGTTGGCGCAGGTGGGTGACGCCCTCGCGGTCCCCGCGCTTCGGCGCGTTCGCCAGTCCGAGCGGTCTTCGGAGGCTCGCACGGCGATCGACGAGGCGCTGCAGGCGATCCAGGACCGCGCGCAGGAAGCCGCGAACCCTCCCGCCGGGCGATGACCGGCTCCGATGACCGGCTCCGATGGCCGGCTCCGATGGCCAGCTCCGATGGCCGGCTCCGATGGCCGGCTCCGATGGCCAGCTCCGATGGCCAGCTCCGATGGCCGGCTCCGATGACCGGCTCCGATGGCTGGCTCTGATGGCCGGCTCCGATGGCCAGCTCCGATGACCGGCTCTGATGACCGGCTCTGATGACCGGTCTCGGGGCGGCCTGGCGCTGGGGTGATGGACGGCGGGTGGCGTGGTAGGAACCAGGGTGCCCGCTCACCACGTGCTCCCTCGCTCGCGCGTCGTGTCCCTGGTCAGGAGCTGGGGTAGGAGCTTCGTGTGGGCCGTCCTCGGAGGAGCGCTCGGGTGTGTGCCCGAGGCGTCCGCCCCGGCAATCGAGGAAGAGGCGCCGTCCTTCCGCTCCGAGCACGTCGACGCTCAGCTCGAGGCGATCGCCCGGGGGGTCGTCACCCAGGGGTTTCAGCCCGACGGCCAGGTCTGGCGAGGGTTCCTCGTCGATCGAGGGGTGGACGTGAGCGAACAGGAGCTGCGCCGAGGGAGCTGCTACGTCTTCTTGGGTGCGGCGTCTTCCGCTGTGCGGCATCTGGCGTTGACCGTGCATGACGCCGAGGGGGTGGAGGTGGCGCGGGCGCGCGAGCACGTGGCGCTGCAGTTCTGTCCGGACCGGACGAGCGCGTACTTCGTCGTTCTCCAGGCCACAGGGTCGGGGCTCTTCGCGGCTCAGCGCTTTCGGGGCCCGACCGGCCTCGAGCTCTCACTCGACGATGTGGAGCTCGTGCCCCGATGAGCGCCGGATCGAAGAGCGCGTGGGCCTGCGCTTTGGTGCTCGTCCTGGCCTGCGATGCGGTCGAGCCGAGCGCCCCTGTAGCCACACCCGACGAGCGAGGATCGGGCGTGGGCCCCCTGGACGAGCTCGCGCGGCGTTTCGGCCGGCTCCGGGCGCGGCTCGTCGAGCGCGGCTACACCCCGACGCGTGTCTCCCGCGAGCTGCTCTTCGAGGATCGGGCGCGGGCGTTCCCCGTCAGCCTGCCAACCGACCGCTGCACGACCTGGATCGCACTTGGGGGTGGGGCGATCCGTGATCTCGCGCTGATCGTCTACGACGTCGACGGCGCCCCGTTGGTGCGAAGCAGCGGTCGAGGCGAAGGCGCGCTGGTGCACGTCTGCCCGCCTGACGGGCCCGAGCGCCACTATCTGGAGCTCCGCGCCCGCGAGGGGGCGGGGGCGGTCGTCCTCGCCGCGTTCGCCTCGGGCGTGGGGGAGGGCGAAGGTTTCGAGGGGCTCTTCGACGAGCTGGTCGCCCCGACCGTCCCGTTCGCTGGGGTCGAAGCGGCGCTCGCCGCGGACCGACAGGCGCTGCGCGATCGCGGCCTCCGGGCGGAGGGCCCGCCTCAGTACCGTCCCATGGGTGAGGGCCAAGGGTGGCGCTTGCCCGTCCGGCTCGTGCAGGGGCATTGCTACGTCTTCGTCGCGCGCGGGGGCGAGGGGCTGGAGGACGTCGACCTCTACCTCCACGTCGCGGGCGCGGAGGTCGGGCGGGATCTGGGCCCCGACGCAGCGCCGCGGGTGGAGTACTGCCCCGCCGAAGACGCCGAGGGGACGCTGGAGGTCCGTGCGTTCGCGGGCGCGGGCGCGGTAGGGGTCGCGGTCTACGTCGGAACGCGCCCCGACGATGGCCCCCCTCCGCCCCGCGTCGAGCGCTCGACGGCAGAGGAAGATGCCGCGGACGGGCTGCGGCGCGAGCTCGAGCGCTTGCGCGCCCAGGCCTTCCACTCCCCGATCTTCCTCGTCCAGGACGCGACCGTCCGACCGAGCGAGGTGCGCGTCCATGACGTGACGCTCGGCCCGGGTTGTGGGGTCGTCGTGGCCGCGGGCACTCCCTCCGAGCTGGACCTCGACCTCTACCTGCTCGACGCCCAAGACGAGGCGACGGTCCGCGATCGCGACGTGCGCGTGCGGCGAGGGGGGTTCGTCGCCGCCTGCCCGAACGAGGTGCGGGCCTTCCGCGTCCTGGTGAAGGCCTATGGGGAAGGGCACTACGCGCTCGCCACCTTGCTCGGCGAATTCCCCTCGCTCGCGGCGCTCCGGCTCGCTGCGAGCGGGTTGCTCGATGGGACGCCGCTCGATGAGCAGTGGGTAGAGGTGGTGGAAGGAGAGCGCGCCACGATCGCGGTGCCACACGCCGACTGCCTGCGGGTGGTCGCAGCTGGCGATCACGGGGTCCTCGACGTGGACCTTCTGCTTCGGAGCGGCGATCGATTGCTCAGCTCCGACACGGGGGCGGCGCCCTGGGCGTCGCTCGACCGATGCCCCCTCGAGCCCAACCTCGGCCCGCTCGAGCTGGACGTGGTCGGCTACCGCGGCGAAGGTCGGGTGATCCTGCGATGGTTCGGCCCGCGCGCTGACGACACCGAACGCGCAAGACCTGGGCAGATGGGCGGTCCTTGACCGTGACGAACGGGTGACGCATACGGTGCGGCTCGCTCGGCGCCCCTCGGGGCCTGCGGACGTTTTTTTGACCCCCCGGGGCCCGACCCGGTATCGGAGTGTTCCAGGAGCCACGCTCACGAGAACGTCAGGACGCGGTCGAGACCAGGATTTCGGCGGCTGTCGCCTCTGGCACGCACCTTGTGTTCTCCCCGAGCTCACGCCGAGAAGGAGCATCGTTCATGAAGACCAAGCGCATCGGAGTACTCCTCGGCGGCCTCGGCCCCGAGCGTGAAGTGTCGTTGCGGAGCGGCGAGGCGATCCTCGGCGCGCTGACCCGGCTCGGGTACGATGCCGTCCCCGTCTACGTGGATCGAGACATCGACCGGGTGCTCCGCCAGAGCCCGATCGACGTGGCGTTCTTGGCGTTGCACGGTCCCTATGGGGAGGACGGCTGCATCCAGGGGCTGCTCGAGCTGCTCGGGATTCCGTACACGGGCAGCGGCGTGCTCGCGAGCGCGCTGGCGTTCGACAAGCTCAAGTCGAAGGAGCTCTTCCGGCTCCACAACGTCCCGACGCCGCCCTACTACCGGCTGGACGTCGAGGAACTCGCACGGCTCGAGGAGATCCACGGCTCGTTCGGCTTCCCGGCCTTCGTGAAGCCACGCCGCGCGGGCTCGAGCGTCGGTAGCGGCCGGGCGAACGACGCGGCGGAGCTGCGGGCCCGCTGCGAGGCCGCCAGCGCCTACGATCGCTCGATCCTCGTCGAGCGCTTCGTGCCGGGGCGCGAGATCACCGTGGCCGTGCTCGACGGTCGCGCGCTCGGCGCGCTCGAGATCGTCCCGAAGGGTCGCTTCTACGACTACGAGTCGAAGTACCAGCGCGGGCAGAGCGACTACCACTTCCCGGCGCGGCTGCCCCCGACGCGGTACCGCGGCGTGCTGACGATCGCGGAGCGGGCGGCGCGATGCCTCGACACGAGCGGCGCGGTGCGCGTCGACCTGCTCGTGACCGAGGGCGAGAACGAGTACGTGCTCGAGGTGAACACCTTGCCGGGCATGACGGAGACGTCGCTCCTGCCCATGATCGCGCGGGGCGCAGGGATGGGCTTCGACGAACTCTGCGAGGCGATCCTGCAGCGCGCGCTGCTCGAAGGGACGGCTGGCGTCTCCGCCGGACACGTCGCCGCCGGCGCGCCGCTCGAGCTGAACCTCCACGACGCGGAGTGAGCCCGGGCAAGCCCCCCGCCACAGGCGCGACCGGCTCAGCGTGAAGGATCGCCCTCGAGGTCGGTTCGGCGACGACGGACCGAAACCGGAGGCGCGCGGCCGAGATCGAGGTCGAGGACCGCGTCAATCGGTGAAGACCCTGTCGCGAGGTCGACTCCTGTCGCGAGGGGCGCTCAGGGGCCGGCGTACGCGGTCGTGGGGTGGCCGCTGGTCGCCCCCGCCGCGTCGAGCACCTGCAACGGCACGACCTCTCCGCGCTGCACGTGGAGCGCGGAGAGGGCAACGCCTTCCGCGAAGGAGACGTCCACGGTCGTCTCTCCCGTAGGGTGTCGGCAGGTGACGAGCGCGGCGTGAGACGCCCCCTCGCGCTCGACCGGGCGGATGGTGCCCGCGTGGACGACCCCGCAAGGGAGCGTGGCGCCGGGAGTCGCGCCGTCGAAACGTGCCCCCGCTCGGACGGGCGCATAGGTCGTGCGTCCAGAGACGGCGGTGGGCGCGTCGCCACGCTGGGCGAGGAACTCGAGCACTGGGTAGCCCTCGAAGCCCTCGACCCCTCGGACGCGCACGCGCACCCGCGCGCCCGCGCGGACGTAGCTCGCGAGCGGGGAGCTCTCTTTGGCGAAGGTCAGGTCGGCCCACCCCTCACCGGTCGTCGCGCGGCAGCGTACGGTCGCTCGGTGAGAGACGGACGGCACCCCTTCGGGCTCGGCGTAGGCGTCCAGCTCGTCGCGCCGGAGGGCGTGCACCGTGCCCACGAAGACGAGGTCGCAGAGGCGCTCTCTCCCAGCAAGCTCCCCTGGGAACATGGTGGCGAGCCGCGGATCGAAGGGCTCCGCCTCGTCCACCAGCAAATCGTCCAGGGTGCCGAGGCTCGCCCAGCGGCTGGTCGTGAGATCACCGTCACCTGTCAGGGGAGGGTCGGAGCACCCGCCGAGCCCCAGCGCGCAAGCGATGGCCGCGAGTCCCCGAAGGCGCAGGGTGACGCGCTCCTTGCGCGAGCGGGGGGCGGAGCCGGCTTCGGCGGCGTTGCGTTCCACGGACCGTGGTGGTACCCCTAGCGACGCTCGAGGGCCAGCGGCGATGCGCGCCTCCACCCAACCCCTTCACCCCTCCACCGCTCCGGACCTCACCACCTTCGGTGACTCGTCCCGCGTGGTGGGCCCGAGGGTGGGGTCGAGGGCGGCGCGCGAGGTCCTCGCGGGTGCACGCCCGCACCTCGAGCCCAGTGATCTCTCCGCGAGCGAGTCGTGTCCGACCGCTCGACGCCTCCAACCCCCGCCGCGCGGCCAACACGCCCGGCTTCGACCCAGAGATTTCGATGACGTTCACAGAAGCTGCCGTGGAGGTGCTCCGACTCGTCGGTAAGCCCCTGCACTACAAAAAAATCACCGACCTCGCCATCGAGCGGAACCTGCTCTCGCACGTCGGAAAGACCCCTGAAATCACGATGAGCTCTCGCCTCGCCACGATGGTCCGAAAGGACCGCGGCGAAGCGCCGATCGTAAAGGTGAAGCCTGGTGTGTTCGGGCTGCGCGAGTTCTCGCAAGAGGTGCTCGACGCCGCCGAAGCGGAGTCCGGGCACGAGTATGAGCTCGAGGAAGAGGTGCCCGTCGTGGTCGACGAGGAGGAGGCGACACCGGACGAGGCCGCGTCCCCCGTGGCGCCAAAGCCGAAGCGGGATCTGCCGGGTGCGGACGTGTTCCCGGAAGAAGAAGACGACGACGAGCCCATCCTCGGCAAGCTCGCCGAGGAGCCCGCCGCAGGCGACGATGACGACGACCGCCGCGGAAAGCGCCGCCGCCGCCGCCGCAAGCGCGACGACGAGGCCGAGGGCGCCGACGCTAAGGAGGGTCGGGAGGGCCGCGACCGCGAGCCTGGCCGCGAGGGCAGCCGCGAGGGCCGCGAGCAGCGCCGAACGCGCGGTCGCGACCGGGATCGCGACCGGGATCGCGACCGCGACCGAGGACATCGGGATCGCGACCGCCGCCCGGCGCCGCCTCCCCCGCTGGAGGGGGATTGGGAGGCGGCCAAGGGGGAGGGCGATCCGAGCGGGCGCGGCCTGGCGGACGCCATCGAGGCGGCGCTCTCCAACGGACGGCGTGAGCCACGGACGCTCGTGAGCGTGGCCGAGGCGCTCGTCCAGAAGGGGCGCCTCAGCGGCGATCCCTCGGTCCTCGCGCCGACCTTGGCGGCGGCCGCCCGGGGAGACGACGCTCGACGCTTCCGGTCCTCGGCGCGTCCGCGCTTCCGCTTCACGCAGGGCATGATCGAGCTCGACGAGTGGTCGTTGCCTCACGAGGCGGTCCGCGCCGAGCAAGAGGTCCATCGGGCCGCCGAGCGCCAGCGAGAGCTCGTGCGGCGGGCCTTCGCGCGCCGCCTCTCCGACATGCCCGCGGCGCCTTTCCTGGAGCTGGTCGCCACGTGGCTGAACGCCGAAGGCGTGAGCGGCCTCCGCGGGGTCCGACGGCCGGACGCGGGTCCCGGGGAGTTCCACCTCGCGGGCACGTGGCGTCGCGGTCCGCAGACGCTCCCGCTCGCGATCGTCGTCCTCCGGGACGCGCCGGTCGGCCGAGAGAAGGTCATCGAGGTGCGTGGAAGCCTTCATCATTACGGCGACGCCCGCGCCGCCTGGGTGATCTCGCTCAGCGCACCTCTCCGCGGGGCGCTGGAAGAGGCGAGCGCGGCCCACGCCGTACCCGTCTCGGTCCTCGGGGGCCTCGACCTGGTGGCGGCGATGGAGGAGGCGGGCGTCGGAATTCGCCGCGCCCAGGTCACGACCGTCTTCCTCGACGTGGAGCTGCTGGACGCCCTCACGGGTCCCGGCCGGGTCCGCGCGCCGCGTCCCGAGCCAGAGGCAGCGGCCTCCGCCCCCCTCGAGGAGGGCGGCGCAGCGAGCGAGACGGGCGAAACGAGCGAGACGGGCGAGACGGGCGAGGGCGGCGACGAGCCGGGTCGCCGTCGCCGTCGCCGTCGGCGGCGCCGTGGGCGGGGCGACGATGACGCCGCCGTGACTGGCGCGGAGCTGGGCGAGATGGGTGACGAGCCCGAGACCGAGCCGGGGAACGAGCCGGGGAACGAGCCGGTCGAAGCCGGCGAGGACCCGCTCGACCCGTTGACGACGGACGCCTTCGCCGACGACTCGAGCGCGGAGCGGTCGGTCGACGACGAGGACTCGGACGACGAGGCCTTGGACGAGGACCTGACGCGCCGGGTTTTGGACGAAGACTCGGACGACGACGAGGACTCGGACGACGACGAGGACTCGGACGACGACGAGGACTCGGACGACGACGAGGA
>JAHBWH010000107.1 GCA_019637115.1 Myxococcales bacterium
CGAGGTACGCGGGCGTCCGCCGCCCGTCTTCGTCTCGCGCCACGAAGGGCGGCGCGTGCTCGAAGGGTCCCGGCGCCGGTGTGAAGGTCCAGACCGAGAAGAGCGGCGGGCGGCCCGCGCGAGGGACGGCGTCGCGCTGGCGCCTCGGGTGCAACGCCACCGCTCGCGCGCCCTCGAAGGCACGCTCGGGGAAGCGCGCGTCGCCACAGACGACGACGACGCCATCCGGCGCGACGAGCGACGACGCCGCCGCGAGGTAGTCCTCGATCCCGCCGCGCAGCTCGACGCGGGCGTGCGCCTTCTGAGGGTCGGGCGAGGGGGTGCTCTTGCCCGGCGGGACGTAGGGCGGGGTGCCCGTCACCAGGCCAAAACGCGCCGCTTCGGATGACGCAATCTCGGACGGCGCCGCTTCGAATGGCTGCATCTCGGGCGGCGCCGCTGCGGATGGCGCAATCTCGGACGGCGCAATCTCGGACGGCGCCGCTTCGGATGGCGGCATCTCGGACGGCGCCGCTTTGGCTGGCGCAATCTCGGACGGCGCCGCTTCGGATGGCGCAATCTCGGACGGCGCCGCTGCGGATGGTGCGCCCTCGAGCGCCGCCACACGCGTCGCGACGTCGCGCAGGTCCCCGTGGACGAGGCGTACCCGCGCCTCGAGGTGGTTGCGGGCGACGTTCCGCCGCGCGAGCCCGAAGCTCACGTCCTGCGCCTCGATGCCGACGAGCGGCAGCTCGGGGCGAGCCCACGCGACCATCAGGAGCACCGAGCCGATGCCGCAGCCGAGATCGCAGGCGCGCCCCAAGACGCGGCCAGCGACGGCGTCGAGGGCCTCCCTCGCGGTGAGCACGTCGTCGAGGCTGTACCGGTGCCCGCGGACACGCTGCCAGATCCGGAAGTCGCCCGTCAGCGCGTCGTCGGAGAGCGGATCATCCCCCTCCGCGTGCGCGTGGGCACCTCCCCTGTCGAGCAGCTCGTCCGATTCCGTCATCACTTCGTGCTCTTCCGTCGTAGCCCCCGCTCGGCCACGGTGGCCCCGCGGCTCCGACCTCCGCGCGACGTCCGCGTCCGCGGCCCCGTCCGGCTCGGCGACCACGTCCGGTCCTCGGCCGCGTCCGCTCGCCCGTCTCGGGGAGCGCAGCATGGCCGCCCGCGCGCGCCGCGCAACGCTCCGCCGGGAGACAGACCGAGAGTGGGTGCAAGCAGCTCCTCCCGATCGAGGCGCGCTCGCGAGCCGTGCTCACGGGCGAGCGTTTGTGCTCGGGCCGTTCGTCCATTAGTGAGTGGGCTCCTTACGGGCGACCCCCGGTCGGCCCGCCCCTCCTTCTTCGAGCCGTACCCATGATCAGCACCGAGAACCTCTCGCTCTCCTTCGGTGGGCGCCCCCTCTTCGAGAACGTGAACGTGAAGTTCACGCCCGGGAACTGCTACGGCCTCATCGGCGCGAACGGCGCGGGCAAGTCCACCTTCCTCCGCTGCCTCTCCGGCCAGGTCGACAGCTACCAAGGCACCGTGAGCATCCCCAAGGGGATGCGCATGAGCGTCCTCGAGCAGAACCACTTCGCCTACGACGACGTCAGCGCGCTCACGACCGTGATCATGGGCCACGAGCGGCTCTACCGCGTGATGAAGGAGAAGGAAGAGATCTACGCCAAGCCGGACTTCAGCGAGGAGGACGGCATCCGCAGCGCGGAGCTCGAGGCGGAGTTCGGCGACATGAACGGCTGGAACGCCGAAGCGGACGCCGCCACGCTGCTCAGCTCGCTCGGCATCCCGGAGGCGCGCAAGGACCTCTTGGTCCGCGACCTCGACGACAGCGAGAAGGTGCGCGTGCTCCTCGCCAAGGCGCTCTTCGGCGACCCCGACATCCTGCTGCTCGACGAGCCGACGAACCACCTCGACGTCGACTCGATCCTGTGGCTCGAGGAGTTCCTGCTGAACTTCAAGAACACCGTGATCGTCGTCTCGCACGATCGGCACTTCCTCGATCGCGTCTGCACCCACATCGCCGACGTCGACTTCGGCAAGATCACGCTCTTCACGGGTAACTACGAGTTCTGGTACCAGACGAGCCAGATGGCGCTCCGGCAACGGCAGGACGCCAACAAGAAGAAGACCGACAAGATCAAGGAGCTCCAGGCCTTCATCCAGCGCTTCAGCGCCAACGCCTCGAAGTCGCGCCAGGCCACCGCGCGCAAGGCCCTCCTCGACAAGATCACGCTCGACGACATCAAGCCTTCGTCCCGCAAATACCCCTACATCGTCTTCAAGACGGAGCGCCGCCTCGGCAAGGAAGTCCTCTTCGTCGACGGCCTCACGAAGGTCGTCGACGGGGTCACGCTCTTCCGCGATCTGCGCTTCACGCTGGAGAAGGGTCAGAAGATGGCCATCACTGGCAGCGACGTCGCGACGACGGCGCTGATCCAGATCCTCGCGGGCGAGCTCGAGCCGGACGCGGGCGAGGTGCGGTGGGGCAGCTCGGTGAACCTCGCGACCTTCCCGAAGGACAACGCGCGCTTCTTCGACACCGACCTGAACCTCGTGCAGTGGCTGCAGCAGTACACGACCAGCACCGAAGAGAGCTTCGTGCGCGGCTTCCTCGGCCGCATGCTCTTCTCGGGCGAAGAGACACAGAAGAGCGCGCGCGTGCTCTCGGGCGGCGAGAAGGTCCGCTGCATGCTCTCGCGCATGATGCTCCAGGACCCGAACGTGCTCCTGCTCGACGGCCCGACCAACCACCTCGATCTCGAGTCGATCATCTCGCTCAACAACGCGCTCATCGACTTCGAGGGCAGCCTGATCGTCAGCTCCCACGACGTGAAGTTCGTCGATTCGCTCGTCAGCCGCGTGCTCGAGCTCGACGGCGAGAACTTCTTCGACCTCTGGATGAGCTACGAGGACTACCTCGCCGACGAGGCGCGCCTCGCGCGCGTGGCGCGCGGCCAGAAGTAGGCCGCTGTCATGGGGAGGCCGACAGGCCAGGCGCGGGCTGCCTAAGGATCACCTTGGTATAGGCCGTCCGGAACCCGCAGCGCATCGCGTTGCGCTCGGTCGAAGCGCCGGGGATCGAACCGATGGAGGCGACGCGACAGCCCGCCGCTCGAGCGTGGGCGAGGCGCGCGGCGAAGAGCGCGCGGTGGACTCCCCGCCTGCGGTGGCCGTGCATCGTGCTCGCGCCGAAGAGCGCCGCGATGTCGCGATGAACCTCCACCATGCCACCGCCGACGGGCTCGCCGTCCAACTCGGCGACGAAACACGTCACATAAGGTCGTACGACCGCGCGCATCAGCGACGCGATCGACACCTCGTTCGGCGGTTCGCCCTCGGCGCGGAAGCCCGCGTTCGAGATCTCGACGGCGTGGCGCACGGCGACCTCGTCGCCCTGGTCCACGACGCGCACCACGAGCGCCGGGTCGAGGTCCGCGATGTCTGGACTCTCCGGGCCGAGCTCGCGGAAGAGCACGCTCTCGAACTCGCGGATGACGAAACCGCGGGCCGCCAGCCCCTGCACGAGGGACTCGTGCGCGAAGGGCGCGAGCTCGATCCGAGGCTCGACGCCGCGCTCACGATAGAACGCGCAGAAACGCTCGATCTCCTCCTCGTCGACCTCACCCGCGAGGCCAGCGCCGTAGGCGCCGTTCTGCCACGAGCCAGGCCCGCCGAAGCCGAGGACGCCGCCGGCGAAGGGCGCGTGCTCGACCGAGCAGTCGGCGAGCGCGCGCGCCAGGCGCGCCTCCTCGAGGCGGGCGAGGTCGATGGGGGCGAGCGCGCTCGAGGTCGCGATGGGTCGTGCCGTCACGAGCAGTCCTTAGCAGCGGTGTCGATCCCGATCGAGAGCGCCGACGAGAACCGGCCAGTCAGCTTCCTATGAGGGGCTGTGGCCAGGTCGCCAGCCCCTCCCCCACGGGGCTTGGTTCGAAGCGGAATCGTGCGAGGCGAAGCGGACGTAGTCCGCGAAGCTGCACGAGCGAGACAGTCGCAACCGCGCGGCAGCGCGGTGCGATGCAGCCCCGCGGGGCCCCTTCCCACGAGCCTACGCTCGCTCCGCTCGCTGCGCGCCGTCCGGTAGGGCGGCTTGCGAGGACGGCTGAGCTTCCAGTCAGCTTCCTATGAGGGGCTGTCGCCAGCGTCGCCAGCCCCTCCCCCACGGGGCATGGTTCGAAGCGGATTCGTGCGAGGCGAAGCGGACGTAGTCCGCGAAGCTGCACGAATCCGCGAGACAGTCGCAACCGTGCGAGAGCGCGGTGCGACGAAGCCCCGCGGGGCCCCCTCCCACGAGCCTACGCTCGCTTCGCTCGCTGCGCGCCGTCCGGTAGGGCGCCTCGCGAAATCGGCCAAGCTTCTTTTCAGCTCGTGACCGCCCTGCCCGGGCGAGCCATAGGGATGAAACCGGCCGCCGATTTTCGCTGTGATTTCTTGGCGTGCGAGTCGAGTTTCTAGTCAGCTTCCGATGAGGGGCTGTGCCAGCCCCTATGGCGGCGGTGAGGGCTCGAGGAGCTTCGTGAGCGCGGGAAGCCAGAGCAGGTTCACGGCGGTGGCGAGGGACATCGCCAAGATCGCGAGCAGACCGACGCTCTCGAGGCCCGGGTGGTGGGCCGCGCTGAGGCTGCCGAAGGCCGTGAGCGTCGTCAGGGTGCTGAAGAGCACCGCCCGAAAGGTGGAGCGCGCGGCCTCGCTGCGGCCGTCGCCGAGGTGCCACGCGACGTAGATCGCGCCGTCGATCGCGATGCCGAAGCCGACGGGTACGACCAGCAGGTTGAACATGTTGAGGTGGATGCCCGCGAGCACCATCACGCCCGTCGTGGTCGCGAGCGAGACGAGGAGCGGCGCGAGCACGAGCGTGGCGCGCCGGAGGCTCCGCGCGAGCAGCCCGACGGCGAGCAACACGCCGAGCGCGGCGAGGCCGAGCATGCGCGGACCGTCTTGCCGCAGGGTCGGGATGACCTCGCCGAGGAGCGCGCTCGTCGAGCCGAAGGCGACGTCGGGGTGGTCGGCTCGCCAGCGGTTCATCGCATCGGTGAGGGACGCCATCGCGAGCGAGTCACGGCCGCTCATCTCGAGGAAGAGCACGGCGAGGCGCCCGAAGCTTCCGTCGCGCTCGACCAGCTGCTCGCGAAGCCAAGCTGGCATCTCGTCGAGCACGGGCGGGGTGGTGCCCGCCGCGAGCTCGCGGAGCGCGCGAAGCGAAGCGAGCGCAGAGCCAGACTCGGACGCAGAACCAGACTCGGACTCGGAACCCGACTCGGAACCGGACTCGGAACCGGACTCGGAACGGGACTCGGAACCGGACTCGGAACCGGACTCGGAACCGGACTCGGAACGGGACTCGGAACCGGACTCCGAACCACCAGACCGCCGCTCGAGGTGACGAATCATCTCGCCGCTCACCTCGGCGAGCCGCGCGACCTCGTGCATGCGCGCGTCCACGTCCGCGGGAAAGAACGTCTCGGGCGCGAGCAAGAGCGCGTCGCGGAGCGGCACGTCCGGCTCGTCGCGCGTCCGCAGGTCGTCGACGGCCGCGCGCAGCGCTTCGGGGCTCTCTGCGAGCAGGACGACGTTCGTGTTCGTCGTCCCGCCGAACGCCGCGCCGACCGGCAGGCCGTGGCGGACGTCGGTGGGCTCGAGGCTGTCGGACGAGGTCTCCAGGGAGAGCCCCTCCCCCAAGAGGCCGAGCCCGAGCGCGCCCAGCGCGAGGGCGAGGAGCGCCCCCAGCCCCACCACGCCGCGCGCGGCGCCCCGCGAATACCCCGGAGGCCGCAGGAAGGGCAGACGGCGCAGCAACGCGCGACGCGCGCGCGCCGGCTCGTCGGAAGCATCTTCGCCCGGTGGGGGGGCGGCGGGAGAAGGAGGCTCGAAGAAGCTGACGAGCGCGGGGAAGAGCAGGGCGAACGCGAGCAGCGTCAGCGCGACGCCGAGCGCGGCGATGGGGCCGAGCTCCGAGAGCCCACGGAAGCGCGCCGCGACGAGGGCGAAGAAGCCCGTGAGCGTGGTGAGCCCAGCGGCGAGCATCGCGGGCGCGAGCTCGCGCGCCGTCCGCTCGAGCCCCTCCGCGGGGCTCGCGCCCTCCGCGCGGAGTCGCCCGAAGAACGTGAGCAGGTGCACCCCGAAGTCGACGCCGATGCCGGCCAGGATCGCGAGCACGAACGCGCTGATGAGGTTGAGCGTCGGGTGCACGAGGCCGAGGAGCCCGAGCGTCCAGACGACGCCGGCCGCGCAGGGGACGAGCAGGAAGGGCGCCGCGCGGATCGCGCGGAACTGCACGGCGAGCACCAGGACCAGCAGCAGCAGCCCGACCATCGTGGTGCGGCGCAGGTCGGCTTCGACGCTGCGCTTGACCATCGGCGAGCTGCGGTAGACGCCGTCGACGACCATCGCGACGTCGGCGAGCGCGTCCGGCGCGACCGCGGGCAGCGCGCCCTCGGCCGGCAACCCCTCGGCGCGCAAGGCGTCGAAGAGCGCCTCGGAGCGCGCGAGGATCTCACTCGCGTGATCGAGCTGCCGCGGGTCGCCGTCGAGGATCGCTTGCACCGCGCACACCGAGCCATCGCGGGCGCAGAGCGCGCCGGCAGGGGTCACGCGGTCGGCCGATGCGTCGCCGTCGGGGCGTTCGCCGAAGAGCTGCCGGAGCGCGCGCGCGTCGGGGAGCTCCGACCAGCGCGCCTCGAGCGCGTCCTCGCTCGGCAGCTCGGGGCGGTCCTCGAAGTTCACGCAGCCGGGCATGCGGTCGCAGCGCTCCCACTCGAGCCGGTCCTCGAGCGAGTCGGCCAGCTCGCGGAGCTCCGCCTCGGGCAGCAACAATAGGCGTCGCTCGTAGAGGTAGGACGGGTCGCGCCGGTCGAAGACGACGCGTGCCTCGGGCCAGCGCGCGACGCGCGCGGTCAGCGCCTCGGCGATGCGCCAGTTCAGCCTGGCGTCCGGGCTCACGACCGCGAGGCGAAGCGGCGTCGTGCCGGCGACGCGTGCGCGGAGCACGTCGAGATCCGTCAGCGTGCCCGAGCCCGCCGGCAGCAGCGCCTCGAGGCTCGCGTCGACGCGGACCCGCGACGCGCCGACGCCGGCCCCGGCGAGGAGGGCGAGGCCGAGCAGGATCGGCACGAGCGGACGTCGCGTCGCGAAGCGCACATACGCGAGCCAGAGCTTCACCGGAGGGGTTTGGCTCCGTCTCCCGTCGGGGTCGAGCCCGCGTCGTCCCACCGACGCGCCGTCTCGAACACGCGGGAAGCGATCCTCGTCTCCGCTCGCGGTCGAAGCGCCGGTCAGCTTCCTATGAGGGGCTGTCGCCAGCCCCTCCCCCACGGGGCATGAAGCCCCGCGGGGCCCCCTCCCACGAGCCTACGCTCGCTGCGCTCGCTGCGCGCCGTCCGGTAGGGCGGCTTGCGAAATCGGCTGAACTTCTATTCAGAGCGACGCGATGGGCGTTCGCACCCGGCGGCACGTACCAACCTGGTCATGGCACACATCACGCCGACGCGCGGCGCAGCTCGGAGCAAGCCTGCGGTGTCCGTGCGGATCGCGGAGGTGGGCTCAGAGGCGAAACACGAACGCCGAGCGCGCGGGGAGATCGAGGACGAGCTGGCCGTCGTCCACGCGGGCGCGGCCGCCCGACCAAGCGCCGAGCGCGTCCTCGAGCGCGACGCCGTCGGGGAACGCTGCGCGATCGGGCGCGCTCACGCCGGGGTTCGTCCGCAGCGGCGTCCGTCGGCCGCTGATGGCGGTGTCACCCGCGTTCACGGCGACGATCACGCGGCTCGCGCCAGCGCTGCGGAAGAACACGTACATCTCGACGCCCGAGCCGCCCGGGCGCCAGAGCTCGGCGTAGCCGCCCCGACGAAGGGCCGGGGTCTCTCCGCGCAGGGTGGCGAGCTCGCGCGTGAGCGCGAAGGTCTCGGCGGGGTTGCCCACGAAGCCGGGGAACGTCCCATCGCGCGTCGCCGCGTCGAAGGCCCACGCGGGCATGTCGGCGCGGTTCTCGTCCGCCGCGCCCGCGCGGCCGGTCATGCCGAGCTCGTTCCCGTAGTAGATCTGGGGGACGCCGGGCAGCGTCATGAGCAACGCGAGCGCGAGGCGGTAGCGCGCGACGCGCAGGCCCTCGGGCTGACCCTCGGACTCCGAGAGGAAGCGGTTCAGGTCGTGGTTGTCGAGCAGGTTGCTCTTGCGCCGCGCGGCCGCGAGGCCGAAGCGACGGATGTACTCGTCGACCCGCGTCGCGACGGCGTTGAGCGAGCGCCCGTGTGCGAACGTGTCGACGAAGGCCTGCCGCAGCGGGAAGTCGAAGAGGCCGTCGAAGCCCGCGTCGAGGTAGGGGACGAAGGGGTCGTAGCTGCCCCCGTCGAGCAGCTCGCCGATGAGCCAGAGGTCGCGCTCGGCGCGCACGGTCGGGATCCAATGGTCGCGAAAGTACGAGACGGGCACGTGCTTGACCGTGTCCATGCGGATCGCGTCGATGTCGAAGCGGCGCACGAAGCGCTGACTGAGCGCGTCGAGGTAGGCGCGCACGTCGGCGCGATCGTGCGCGAGGTCCGGGAGGTTCGCGAGGGGGCAGTAGAGGTCGGCCGGCCCGAGGTCGCGGCAGGTCGCGGGGTCGTGGAACCACTCGGGCCGCGTCCGCGTGAGGCGCGCGTTGTAGCCGACGTGGTTGACGACGAAGTCGACGACGAGGCGCAGATCGTTCGCGTGCATGTCGGCGAGGAGGCGATCGAGCGTCGCGGCGGTACCGAGGCGCCGCTCGATGCGGCCGTCGTCGGGGTCGTCGAGGTCGGCCCAATAGCCGTGGTAGGCGCAGCGCATCCCGCGGCGGCCGACCTGGCGCTGGACGGGGGTGATCCAGAGCGCGTTCGCGCCGAGCTCGCGGAGGTAGGGGAGCGCGCGTGTCCGCAGCCCCTCGAGGTCGCCACCGTGGAAGCGGAGCAGCGAGCCCGGGTCGAAGCAGTCGTCGCCGAAGTCGTCGTTGGACGGGTCGCCGTTCGCGAAGCGATCCGTCAGCGCGAAGTAGAGGATCGCGTCGTCCCAGTCGTACGGGGGCCGCGGGGACCCCGCGTCGGCGCTCGTCGCGTCCGGCGCATCGGGGCCTGGCGCGTCGGGCGCGTCGGCGCGCGCGTCCATTGCCGCGTCCTCGGGAGCGCCGTCGGGGCGCGCCCCATCCGGTGCGGCCGCGTCGGGGACCGGCGGAAGCTCGAAGCCAGGGTCGCTCCCGCAGGTGACGAGGGCGAGCAGCCCGATGAGCCCGAGCAGCGTCTTCATCGCACGCGTCGTCAACCCCGAAGACCCCATGACTCTCGGTAGAGTGAATAGCACGGCGGGAAGGCGGATCGCCACCGCGCGGGGAACCATTGGTTCACGGCAAACTCGTTGACCGTGGGCGCCGCGGCGAAGGAAGCTCGCGGCGTGACGGGCGCACCCTTCGAGGAATTGGAGCGGGGATCGGCGGTCGCCTACGGAGCCTGCGGCGGGATCTGGGTGATGACGCTCTTCTCCGAGCCCACGACGGCGGACATGAGCCTCGCGCGACACGCGCTCCAGAAGATGGTGCGCCGGCAGCCCGCGGGCTTCCCCTCGCTGACGTGGATCTTGCCCCAGGCGGGCTACAGCATGTCGAGCGAGGCGAGGAAGGAAGCCGCGGACGTCACGAACGAGTTCGACCGGCACCTGCGGGCGCAGGGGGTGCTCATCGACGCCTCTGGGTTCCAAGCCGCGACGGTGCGAGCGATCGTGACGGGTTTGCACTTCTTGAGCCGCACGACGTCTCCGAAGAAGGTCTTCTCGGAGCTCGGCCCAGCGGTGAGCTGGTGCGCGTCCCATCGTCCCCCAGAGCAGGGCGAGCCAGACCTCCGCGTCACGTCGTCCCTCGCTGCGATGCGCTCGCGGCTCGACCGCGGGTCGTGATCACGCGCACCCGCCACGGTACCAACACGGTTCCACCACGGGGTTTCGAACCGAAACGCGTTCGGGGCATCCCCCGACCTTCGACGCGGTTCTCGTTCGTCGACCTCGCGCGCCGACCTCGCTCGTCGACCTCGTTCGTCGACCTCGTTCGTCGACCTCGTTCGTCGACCTCGCTCGCCGACCTCCTGGAGTAGGCTCGGTCTGTCCTTCGTCGGCGCGGCAACCGACCTCCACACCGAGCATCCGCGGGCAACCGGGCACGAAACGTCGGCTTGGAGCACTACTCGCGCCGGAAGGGTGGTACGAGATCGGGACGCCGATGACCTCCGCCGCGCCGCGCCCACGCTTCGCTCCCTCGTGCCGGCAGGCGGCGCGGACGCGAGAGGCTCCGCGACGGCGCCCAGCGGAGGCTTCGTGACCGCGCTCGCGCCGACGGGCCAGGTCGCGCGTGTCGCGCCGAGCGAGGCGGCGCAGCTGCGCATCTTGCGCGCGACGCTCGGGCTCGGAGGCGTGGGTGTCGACGCGCTCTTGCGCGACACCTTTCTGGCGTTGCCTGCGATGCGCCCGACCGCCGCGGCGCTCGCCCGCGAGACCCTACGAAAGCGGCTGCCCTTCGAGCTCGCGCGGCGAGGCGGCGGTCGCCGCGCCCGCTGTGTGCACGAGGGGATCACGCGCGAAGGTCGGCTCTGGGAGCGCCACGCGCCGCTCTCCCTCCCGATCTCGCCCGCGACCGAGGCGGCGCTCCGGTGGATGACCGCATCCCCGCTCGGCGCCTTCGAGCCGCCCCGCGTCGCCCTCGACCCCCCGCGCCTCGGCGACGAGCTCTGGATGCTCTTCGCGGCCGATCTGCTCGTGCGCCACGGCTGCGTCGCGGCCCTGCCCAGCCTCGCGCCCTCGCGCCTGGTGCGCCTCGCCTTCGGGGCGCTCCTGCCTCGCACCGAGGCCGCGTTGTCGATCGATGAGCCCTTGGTGATCCTGCTCGAGGCGCTGCAGCCCGAGCTCGCGCGGGCGTGGCGTCTCGTCGAGGAGCATCGCCGCGCGCTCCGAGCGCCCGCGGCGATCGTCGCCATCGACGCCGCCGCCGAGGCGACGCTCGACGCCTTCTTCGCCGCGCTTCCCCCGGACGCCCCCTACCTCGCGGCCTTCCTCGGCGAGGCGGCCGCGCCCTACGTCGCGCGCGATCGCGCTCCTGCGGCGTGGGCCCCCGCGCTCTCGCGGAGCGGACCGCTCGCCGAGCGCGCGGCCGCGCTCCGGGCGGCTGGCACCCTGCCGCGCGCGGCGCTCCGCCTGCGCGCGCTCGCGGCGCAATCGGGCGCGACCGCGTTCTTCGACGAAGGCTATGCTTCCGCTCAGCTCCTCCTCTCGTCTCTGGAGCCGTGGCGGGAGGGGGGCTTCCGCGACGCCGAGGCGCTCCTCGCGCGCCTCGCTTCCCTCGACGCCGTGACCGCGTCCCCTCTCGGAGAACCCTCATGAGCCGCGCCTACCGCATCTCCGTCTCCGAGAGCGTTCGCCGCACCGTCCGCGAAGAGGACGGCGTCTGCGCCGAGCTCGACCTGCTGCCGATCCTCGCGCCCGAGCGGATGAGCGAGCTGCTCGCGGCCGAGCTCGAGCGCCTCGGGTTCCGCCGCGAGGGGTCGTGCGCGCGGCGGGTGCAAGAGGATGGCGTCGAGATCGAGATCGATCTCGAGCGCGGCGTCGTGCACGTGCGGGTCGCGGGGGACCAAGAGGTGGCCGTCGACGTCACGCGCGAGGTGCTCGTGGACGCCGACACCCCCGCCGCCCGCGCCAGGGCGAGCGCGGCGGTGCGGCGCGACCTCGAGGGCCACGTCGAGCGGCGCGCCGAGCAGCTGCGCGTCGAGCTCTCGGAGCGCCTCGAGCGACGCCTCGCGGATCTGCGCGCGGAGCTCGACCGCGCGGTCGTGCGCACCACGCAGGAGGCGCTGAAGGAGCGCGCCGCGCAGCTCGGGGAGGTCCGAGAGATCTCGGAGGATCCCGAGACCGGCTCGCTCACGATCCGGGTGAAGCTATGAGCCGCCTCGTCGACGAGGCGTCGCTGCCGAGCGAGCTCTCGCTCTTCGACGCCGTCGAGGCGGCGTATCCCGACGAGCTGGCGCGGGCGCGCGAGGCGCTCGGCCGGCGGCTGCCGGTGCTGGTCGAGTGCGACAAGGAGCTCGTCCCTTTCTTCTTCAAATGCCTGCGCGATCGCATGCGCGCCGACGGCGCGCGGCTGCTCTACCTCGACGGACGTCCGCCCGCCGAGGGCCCGCCGCCGCCGGGCGGGGTGCTCGGGATGCTGCTCGCGCAGCTCCGTGACGCGGTCCGCGGTGCGGTCGAGCAGCGCGTGGTCGTGCTGCCGCACCTCGACCTGCTCGCGACGACGAGCGGCGGGCTGACCTCCGAGGCGCGCGAGGCCATCGCGCTCCTCTACGAGAACCCCAACGTCGTCTGCCTCGGCTTCCGCGACCCGAGCTTCCCGCTGCCCGATGTGCTCGTCAGCCTCTTCCCGCGGCGCGTCGGCATGGTCGGCATCGCGCGCGATCGGCTGCGCCACCTGGTGACGCAGCGCGAGTCACGCAAGCTCGGCCGCGGGCTCGACGTCTACGCGCTCTACAAATACGTCAGCGGCGTCAACGCCGTGCGCCTGCGGCGGCTGCTCGCGGCGCTCGACGGCGAAGATCACCCCGAGGACCCGTCGCGCGCGCTCGCGGCGCTCCGCGGCGCGACGCTCGCGGGGGAGCTGAGCGTGCCTACGATCGATCTCGAGGCCGACATCGGCGGCTACGCCAAGGTCAAGCGCCGCTTGCGCGAAGAGATCCTGGACGTGCTCGCGATCAAGGAGCGCACCAGCGACCCCGCGCGCATCGCGCGCATCGAGCAGCTCGTCCCGCGAGGCATGATCTTCTGGGGGCCGCCGGGGACGGGCAAGACGCTCTTCGCGAAGGCCATGGCGAGCGCGCTCGGCGCCGCGGTGCTCGTCGTCAGCGGCCCCGAGCTGAAGTCGCGCTGGGTCGGGGAGAGCGAAGAGAACCTGCGGCGGCTCTTCCTGCAGGCGCGGCAGAGCGCGCCGAGCATCCTCGTCTTCGACGAGATCGACTCCTTCGCCGCCGCGCGCGGCACCTTCACGGGCAGCGGCGTCGAGCACTCGATGGTCAACCAGCTCCTGACCGAGATGGACGGCTTTCGCAGCAACGAGATGGTCTTCGTCGTCGGCACGACGAACTTCGTCGAGTCGCTCGACCCCGCGCTCCTGCGACCGGGGCGCTTCGAGTTCAAGCTCCAGATCCCCTACCCGGACGCGGACGATCGGCGCGCGATCCTCGGGATCTACGATCAGAAGCTCGAGCTCGCCCTCTCGCCCGCGGCGCTCGAATACGCCGTGCGTCGCACCGGCGATCTCGTCGAGGGGGAGGGGACGCGCTACTCGGGGGACCACCTCCAAGCGCTCGGTCGCGCGCTGGCGCGGCGGCGCCTCCGCGGCGCGATCGAGGGGCCGACCGAGGCGCCGGAGGTCGAGCGCGCGCTCACCGAGATGGTCGAGCGCCCCGAGCTGACGGCGCACGAAGAGCGCGTCGTCGCGACGCACGAGGCCGGGCACGCCGTCTGCGCGCTCTTCTGCGAGCACGCGCCGCCCATCGAGCGGATCTCGATCCAGGGAGATCTCGGCGGGTCCCTCGGCGCGGTGCGCTTCGGCGATCCTGCGCACCGTTACGTCGTCACGCGGGCGCAGCTCCGCGACTCCATCTGCGTGCTCTTCGGCGGCCGGGAAGCGGAGGCGTTGCTGCTCGACGACCTCTCGGTCGGCTCCGAGCGGGACCTCGCGCACGCGACCGCGATCGCTCGGGCGCTGGTCGAGCAATACGGCATGGGCCCGACCGAGCTCGGCGTGCGCCGGTGGATCGAGGTCGACGCGCCGAGCGAGCTCAGCGACGACGCGCGGCGCGGCATCGAGCGCGCGGTGGTCGCGCTGCTCGACGCCGAGCGAGCGCGGGCTCGGAGCATCCTCGAAGCGCAGCGCGCGAGCGTCGAGGCGCTGCGTGATCTGTTGATCGAGAAGAAGACGCTCGACCGGAGCGCGCTCGGTGTCTTCGCCAAGGTTGGCGCGAGCGCGGGTCGTGCGTGAGTCGATGCGCGGCGTCGATGCGCGGCGTCGGCCGCGCCTCAGTCGACGAAGAGGTCCAGCTCGAAGGTCTGCGGTCCCGAGAGCGAGGTGCTGTCGAGGACGAGGGAGACGTCGACCGACGAGCCTGTGTCGTTCGTCCATTCGACGGTCTCCGGGCCCGAGGCCGAGCCATCCGAGCCGACGAGGCAGCTCGTCACGACCGGGCAGCTCCGGAGCAAGTAGAGGACACCGTCACCCGCGTGACGGTAGACGGCGCGGAGCCGCTCGCTCGGCGCGAGGCGGACGCGCACCGCGCCGTCTCGGCCCGGCGCGGTGAAGCCGCAGGCGCCGGCGATGTCGTTGAGGTTGCTCGCCAGCGTGCCGCGATAGAGGCCCGGCGCGGTCACGGTGGACGGGCAGAAGCCCGGCAGGAGGGGCGAGCGCATCTCCGCCGCGTCGCCGGTCGAGGCGTCATCGATCACGCCGCCGTCCGTGGCGGCGTCCATGGACGCGCCGCTGTCGTCCACGTCGGCGTCGGCCGCCCCGCCGTCATCCGCGTGGGCGTCGTCCGTGTGGGCGTCGACGGCGCCTGCGTCGAGGTCCATCTCGGCGTCGGGTCCGGTCGCCGAGTCGCCTCCGGCGTCGGTCGCGTGACCTCCGTCGTTCCTGGGGTCGTCGTCCCCGCACGCGAAGGCGAGGAGCGCGAGTAGGGCAGCGATGCGCATCGTCGGAACGTCGCACGAACGCCGCGCTCGCGCTCGCCTCATGCTCGTCCTCGTGCCTTCCGGTCGATCACGCCTCGTGGAGCGCGTCATTTGCGCGCTCCCAGAAGCGCGGGCCCCTCGGGGCCGTGCCTTCGCTGAGCTCGCGCGTCACGAGGTGCTCGATCGCGCGCTCGACCTGCCTCGCGCGCGCGGGGATCCGGCTGAGGTGCGCGGCGATCGCCACGCACTCGCCGACGAGGCCCTTCTGCTTGGCGATCCAGTCCCCGCCAAGAAAGCGGGGCTGCGTAATCGCCCCCTCGTAGAGCGTGCCCTCGAAGAATTTGAAGAGCGTCGCGTGGGGGGCCGCATCGGCGTGGTAGCGGTCTTCCGGAGACGGCGGGAAGAGCAGCTCCCAGGGTTCGATCGGCGTCCCCTTGGCGGCGGCGCGCAGCGCCTCTGCGAGCGCCCGGCGCTCACCCTCGAGGCCCTGGTTGTAGTCGAAGAGATCATGCGCTCGGAAGATGAGGTAGCGGAGCAGCTCGTCTTCGCCGAAGTCGGCGACGAGGCCGATCCGGGTGCCGGGCACGTCGTAGTAGATCGTCCACGTCCCGATGGCGCGTCCGCGTCGTCGCTCGGCCTCCGCGACGTCCCGCTTCTGCTTGGCGCCGAGCGCGAGCACCGTGGCGCCCCCGACGACGACCAAGCCAACCAGCACGTAGACCCAAACCATGACGCGGCAGGGTACCAGGTCTTCGTCTCGCTCGGACGGTTCGTCGGGGGAGCCCGATGTCGTGGCCGTTCGAGTCGGAGATGGCGCTTGGAGACGGAATCGGAGATGGGCTTGGAGGCGGAGACGGGGTTGGAGATGGGGGTGGAGGTGGGGGTGGAGGTGGGGGTGGAGACGGACTCGCGACCTACTGGTCGAGTACGCGCACGCGCACGCGCACGTGGACGTGGACGTGGACGTGGACGTGGACGTGGACGTGGACGTGGACGACGACGACGTGACGACGTGGACGACGTGACGACGTGACGACGTGACGACGTGGACGACGTGACGACGTGGACGAGTGACGACGTGGACGAGTGACGACGTGGACGAGTGACGACGTGGACGAGTGAACGAGTGACGACGTGGACGAGTGACGACGTGGACGAGTGACGACGTGGACGAGTGACGACGTGGACGAGTGACGACGTGGACGAGTGACGATGTGGACGTGGACGACGTGGACGTGCGGCGTGCTCGTGCTCGTGCTCGTTCGGTCACGTCGAGAGAGCCACGGCGGCCGCAATTTGCTATCCATCGGTCCGCGCGCGGAGGAGGCAAGGGTGGCGGAAGCGGAGATCCGGCTCGTGGTCGACCCGGTGACGGGCAAGAAGAACGTCTTCATCAAGTACGCCTCGGACGAGGACGCGCTGCCGATGGAGCACGAGGAGGAGCACCGTCGCCTCGTGGACCGGCTGCTCGCGGGGGGCGCGCTGCGCGCCTCCGAGCTCGGCGAGATCGTGATCGAGCGCGAGGGGAGCGCGCTCGCGTCCGAGGACGTGGCCGAGAGCGAGGCCGATCCCGTCGCCGCGCGACGCGCGCTCGAGCAAAAGGGATGACGCTCGCGTTCGAGAGCGCGGCGGCGTTGGAGGTCGCGCTCGCGTCCGGGCTCGTCCCGCCGGAGGCGCAAGCTCAGCCCGTCGCGTACGCGCGTCGCCCGGACGGCGCGGTCTGGATCGACACGCGCGGCACGTTGAGCGAGGTCGCCCGCGACGCGCTCTGCGCCGTAGGCGCGCGGGAGATCGCCGAGGCGAGCGAGCTGACGCCCGCGTCGTGCTGGCCCGCCGCGCTGCCAGTGACCCCGGCGCCCATCGGGGAGCTGGGCGTGGTCCTCTTCGTGCTACCGAGGCGCGCTCGCCTGCTCGAGCTGGCGGCCGAGCTCTTGCGGCTCGGTTGTGATCGCATGCAATGGGTCGCCACCGCGGCGGACCCGCTCGCGGGGTCGGCCGACGAGGGCGCGCTGCTCCGCGTGGACGCGCCGCCGTACTACTCCGTGCTCCGCGCCCGTGAGGCGGGCGCGGGGCTTCGCGCGTTCGTCCCCCGCGCGCCCGGCGACGAGTCCGTGTGGATCGAGCTCGGCTTCCAGCACCCCATGCTCGCGCGCTTGCGCGCCCGGCCGGGCGAGCTCTTGTGGATTGGCGCGAACGACGAGTGGCGCACGCTCGCCACGCCGCGATGGGCGGACGCGCTCGCGCTCTTCGAGCTCGAGGTCGGCGCGCCCTCGCGCTCGCTCGCGCCCCTCCCTTCGCTGCCGCGCCTGCGCGTGCCGCTGCGCTTCGGGAGGGGGCTCCGCGCGGCGGCGCCGAGCCTGTGGGTGCTGCGCGGCGCCGACGCGCTCGCGAGGCTCGAGCGCTTCGTCGAGAGCACGCCCGAGGCCGTCGCCGAGGGGCTGCTCTTCGCGGTCGTCACCGAGGCCGCTTCGGAGCTCGCTCGCGGGTCCGAGTCCGGTTCCGCGGCCGGTTCCGCGTCCGGTTCCGCGTCTGCGTCCGGGTCCGCGTCCGGTTCCGCGTCCGGGTCTGCGTCTGCGTCCGAGAGCGTTGGCTCGCTCCTCGTCGTGCTGCGGGCGCGACCTGGCTTCGCCGTGGACGGTCCGGAGGGGGCGGAGGCGTTCGCGCCCCTGAGCGCGTTGCCCGAGGTCTTCGCGCCGCCGGGGGCGACCCTCGAGCCTCCTCTGCGCGCCACTCGCCTGCGCGAGGTCCTGCTCACCGAGGGCGACGAGGGGTGTGTCGTCTGGCTCGCGCCGCTCGAGGGCGAGGGGTTCCGCGTCGAGCGCCTGGCCGAGCGCGCGCTCGCGCCGCTCGCCGACTTCGCCGAGCACCACGCGCGCGCGAGCGCGGCGCAGCTCGTGCCCTGGATCGACGGCGTGACCTTCGAGCTCGGCGCCTTCGAGTCGACGGAGCGGGAGTGGGCCGACGCACCCCCGGCCGCGCCGCGCGACGCCCCGACGGGAGGCCGCGCGCGCCGACGCGTCGTGGCGAGCCCGCTCGAGGCGCCCGCCGAGCCCACCCACGCGGCGACGGTCGCGCGGCGCGTGGTCGACCCCGCCCTCGCGCGGGCGGCGGCCGCGCCGGCCGAGGACGGGGTGATCGAGCCCTCCGATCTCGACGACGAGATCGAGGCCCTCGAGGACGCGCTCCGAGAGGACGAGGGCACCGCCGCCGCGTGGATGCGCCTCGCGGACGCCTACGCGCACGCGGGGCGTCACGACCAGGCGTCTCTCTGCGTCGTCCGCGCCGCCTGGATGAGCGACCCCGAGGCGCAGGCGACCATCCTCGCGCGCGGCTGCGCCCTCGAGATCACGCGCCTCGGCGTCGACGCGCGCGACTCGTGGCACGTGCGCGCGCGAGCGTACGCCGAGCTCGACGCGCTCGCTCGCCGCGGCCTCGCAGCCCCCCAGACCGACGCCATCCGAGGCGCCGCGCTCGTCGCCGCGCTCTTGGCGGTCGACGACGGAGCCCGTCACGCGCTCGTCGACGTGCTCCCGCGCCTCTCGACCGTGCTCGCGGAGTACGACGACCGCCTCGACGTGCGCAGCGCCTGGCTCGCCCAGCTCGGGCTCCACCGCGGGCTCGGGGGCGACACCCTGGGCCTCGCGCGTGCGCGCGATCGCGTGCTCGCGCGGGTGCGCGCGGGTCTCTCCGTCAGCCGCGACCTGCCCGCGTTCCTGCGCGTCTCCGCCGGGGCGAGCGTGGCGGCCGAGCGCGCCGCCGACGCGATCGCCACGCTCCACGCGAAGATCATCTCGAGCGCGCGGCGCCGCTCGGCGCTCGAGGCGCCCGTCGAGCAGACGCACGCCTACGTCGCGCTCGAGGCGGCCTACGCGCACGCGCGCCTCGGCGCGCGCGACCGCGCCGCGACGGCGCGCGAGCAAGCCCTGAGCGCGCTCGCGCTCGGCGATCCGGTCCACGGCCATCTCGTGCGCGCCTACGGCGCCCGCATCGAGCAAGCCCTCGACGGACAGCCCGTCGGCGCGCCGATGCCCGGCTCGCTCGTCGCCGAGCGCGAGGCGCTCGAGCGCTTCACGCGCTACAAGATCGATCGGCTCCGCGAGGCGAGCTGGGCGCTCGAGCCCCACGCCAAGCCCGACCCGATGACCCACTTCGCGCGCCGAGAGCGCGATCCGCGTGACGTGCTCGCGGCGCGCCTCGACGGCTGCGAGGGGGCCATCGAGCTCGACCGCGAGCTCGGGCGCTGGCTCTCCGAGCACGCAGAGGACGACGCCGCCGCCCAGGCGGCCGCGCTCGCGGTGCTCTCGCGGCTCCCGGAGTCCGTCGCGGCGCCGCGGCTCGAGGGGCTGCTCGCGGCGCTCTCCGCGCTCCCGCCCGCGTCGCGGGCGCTCCTGCTCGACCAGGCGATCGCCGTCGCGCTCCACTTCGACCGCGCCGCGCTCGCCGAGCGGGCCGCCCTCGCGCTGCGCGAGCCGCTCGCGGCGCTCGACGCCGACGCGGCCGCGCAGGTCGCCGAGTCGATCGGCGCCGGGCTCGCGGCGCTCTCCGGCGCGGGCCTCGCGACCCTCGGCGCCGCGCGCCTCGCGGAGCTCGCGGCCCGCGCGAGCAAGGACGACGTCCCCTCCCTGCTCGCGCGCGCGCGCCTCGCCGGGGAGCTCGTGAGCCTGGGCGACGTCGCCGGGGCGGAGCCGCTGCTCGCCGGCGCGCGCACGCGCCTCCGTGATCCCGCGACGACGATGCCCGAGCGGCTGCAGCTCACGCGCGCGATCGCGAACGCCGCGGGCCGGCTTCCGACCGGCCTCGGCGCCGTCGCGCAGCTCGCCGAGCAGATCCCGCTCGTCACCGACAGCTACAACACGAACTCACACTTCTGCCTCTCGCTCGTCGAGCTCGCGGACGCGCTCTTCCTCGGCCTGGCGCACGACGGCGTCTGTCCGGGCGGGGACGCGCGCCGGGCGCTCACGCGAGAGGCGGCGCGGATCCGCCTCCGCGTTCACGACGATCTCTCGAGGGCCTCATGACCAAGATCCGCCTCCGCGTTCGCGACGAGCGCTCGAGGGCCGCATGACGAAGACCAAGAACGACCCGACGCCGAGCGAGCCCGAGGGCCCCCGCGACGTCGAGCGCGCCGAGCGCGCCGACTACGAGACCCTGGCCGCCGAGGCCTCGGAGCTTCGCGCGCGCATCGATCGCTTCCGTGGTGCGCTCGGGCGCTTCTTCGTGGGCAAGCAGCGGCTCGTCGACCTCATGACCGTCGCCGCCGTGGCCCAAGAGCCGATCTTGCTCGTCGGGCCGCCGGGCACCGCGAAGAGCGACCTCGTGTTGAAGTTCAAGGACGCGCTCGGCGTCCCGGACGACGACTACTTCGAGTACATGCTCACGCGCTTCACCGAGCCGAGCGAGGTGATGGGGCCCATCGACGTGAGCTTGTTGCGCGAGGGCCGCTGGGTGCGTCGCGATCGCGGCAAGCTCCCAACCGCGCGGCTCGTCTTCCTCGACGAGATCTTCAAGTCGAACAGCGCCATCCTCAACGCGCTTCTCACCGTCATCAACGAGCGCAAGTTCTACCAGGACGGTGTGCCGACGCCCGTGAACCTCCGCGTCCTCTTCGCGGCCACCAACGAGATCCCCGAGCACGGCGAGCTCGCGGCGCTGAAGGATCGCTTCTGCCTGAAGGCTGCTTGCCGCTCGGTGCAGGAGGACCACTTCCTCGAGCTCATCGACGCGGGCCTCGCGCTGCAGACCGATCGCGACCTCGGCCGCAAACCTTGGGCCGAAGGGCACGCGTCGCTCGTCGATCTCGTGAAGGCCCACCGCTACCTCTCCCTCCGCATGAGCCGGGTCGAGACGACGCTCGACGGCCGCGAGACGCGCGATCGCGATCGGTTCTTCCCGCCCGAGCTGCTGCAGGAGCTGCGGCGCGTCGTCCGCACGCTCGTGCGCGAGGACGGCCTCTTCGTGAGCGATCGCAAGATCGTCAAGCTCTACAAGCTCATCCGCACGCACGCCTGGGTGCTCGGCGGCGGCGTCGTCGAGCGGCGCGACCTCGCGCTGCTCTCGTACCTCGGCGAGACCCACGAGCAGATCGACGTGCTCGAGGAGAAGGTGCCTCGCCTGCTCGGGCTGAGCTGATGCTCGAGGGGCCCGACGAGCGCGCGATCGCGGCCGAGCTGGCCCTGCTCGGCGCGCCGCTCGACGTGGACACGCTCGCGCGCCTCGCGGGGCTCACCGAGGCGGTGGTCGAGGAGCTCGGCGTGCGTCCGCCGCTCCCCGTCCTCGCAGGGCTGGGCGAGGTGCTGTCGAGCGCCCGCCCGCCGCGCCCGCGCCCCGCGCTCCCCGAGCCGATGCGCACGGCGCTCCGCCACCTCGACGATCACGTCCTCTCGCGCGTCGCCGCCGATCCTCGCGCCGTCGCCATCGCCGACGCGCTCGCCGCGCTGCCATCGGGCAGCCGCCCGTGGGCGCTCGCGCTCGTCGTCGCCCAGATGCTCTCGCGCGCGCCGCGCGGCCCCTCCGGACGACTGGCCGGCGCGACGCCAGCGGAGGCGTCGCTCGGGCGCGTCCTCGCGCGGCCACCCGCGGAGCTCGCGGCGGTCGACGCCTTCGCTCACGCCGAGGGCGTCGCGGCGCGCGTCGACGAGCTCGTGCACGCGCTGCGCGGCGCCCCCGCCGCGCTCACGGCGGCCGACGTCGCGGTCGTGACCCACGCGCGCGCCTTGAGGGGGCTCGGAGATCGGCTCGCGCTCAGCCAGCTCGCGCTCGCCGCCGACGCGCTCGAGCAGCGCATGCCCGGCCGCCTCCGGCGTCGCCGCCCGACCGGCGGCGCGCAGCGCACCCGGATCGAGGACGAGAGCACCTACCCGATCGGCGGGTTCTCCTCGATGTCGACCCGGGGCACGCTCGAGAACCTCGTCACGAGCGAGCTCGCGATCATGGAGCCGGACGGCAGCGCGCTGCGCGTGGAGCTGGGCTTCGATCTCTTCGATCTGCGCTGGGCGCAGGGGGAGCTGCTCTACTACGTGCGCGACGAGGCGGTCGCGACGCGCGAGCGCCGCGCGCTCGTGATCGCGCTCGACGCCTCGCTCAGCTCGGCGCGCGTGAAGGACGCGGCCCTCCCATGGCAGCGCGTCGTCCTGACGATGGCGCTCGTCCGGGTCGCGCTGACACGCGTCGTGGGGCTCCTCGGCGAGGGCGAGCTGCGGCTACACCTCGTCATCCCCGACGCGCTCGCGGCCGAGCGCGCCCTCCTCGCGATCAGCCTCCGCGATCTGGTCGAGCGTCGAGTGCTCGAGCTCCACGTCGGCGATGTGGCGATGGGCGCCGAGCTCGCGGCCGAGGAGGCAAGCCGCGCCGAGACGACCTTCGTCCGGCTGGTCGGCGACGACGACGCGGCCGACCTCGAGCTCGCGGACGGCGAGCTTCGGGTCGGCGAGACGCCGATCATGCGCTGGCGCGCGCTGCGCGAGACGCCCGCCCCCGCCCGTGACGCGCTCGACGCTTGGGCCCACGCCGCGCGAGCGCTGGTCGAGGGAGCCTGCTGACCCGCGCAGAAGCGGACCCAGACCCGGACCCGGACCCGGACCCAGACCCAGACCCGGACCCAGACCCGCATCCAGATCCGCATCCAGATCCGCATCCAGATCCGCATCCAGACCCGAACACCACCACAGGCGCCGACGGAAGCTGACGCGGAGCCGCACGCCCGCGCGTCCCTCGCCTGGGCAAGGCGACCACGACCGCGTGCGTCCCTTCGCGCTCGCTCGTCGACGGAGCCATCCTCGAAGCATGCGCACCACATTCACTCGGCGGCTCGCGCTCGGGACGAGCGCGGCGATCATCGGCCTCGTCATCCTCGCGTGCGGCGTGGACGAAGGTGAGCGCGCGCGCAGCGACGGCGGCTGCCCGGTCGGGGAGACGTGCTCGCCCCATACGCCGATGGGCCTGCGGTTCCGGTCGACGCCGCTCTCGGACACCATCGGGGCGCTGCCGACGATCGCGACGGGAGGCCGCGCGACGATCGGCTTCGAGCCCATCGGGGGCGCCTCCTTGCCGGCCTTCGAGGTGGAGGTCGAGGCTGGGCTCGACGTTCTCTCGGCTGCCGCCGTCGACGCGCGGCGCGGCACCGCGGAGGTCGCCGCCCTCGCCGCGACGTCGGGGAGCTACCTGCGCGTCTTCGCGGCGGACGAGAGCGGGCTGCTCGACCGCGTGCTCCTCCGCGCGCAGCCCGTCGCGCGTCGCGGCCTTCGCCCCTACGTCGGGCTGCTGCAGAGCCTCGGAGGCCCCTTCGAAGGGGGCATCTGGCGCTATTGGTCGGGCGCCTTCCGCTTGACCGTCCTCGCGACGCTCCACGACGCCGAGGGCGCGCGCCTCGTCGACGAGAGCCTGACGATGAGCGCGAGCGTCGGGATGCCGGACGGGCTCCCGAGCGACTACGAGCGCGCGTGGGACGTCTACCCCCTCGACGTCGCGGACGTGGCCTCCTTTTCGGTCAGCGTGGGCGTCGAGAGCTTCGCGTTGCAGGCGACGAGCGAGGTCGACGAGGTCGTGATGCTGCCGAACGCGGACGAGGGCTCGCTCTTGCGAGACGGCTTCGCGTGTTTCGTCGCCCGTGTGAGCGGGGTGCCCGTGCTCGGCGCGCCGCTGATGGCCGCGTGGGAGGGCGCGAGCCCCGCGCCGCTCGGCGGTGAGATCGACGCCTTCCCCTTTCAGGACATGCCCTGCGTGGCCATCCCCGAGGGCACCGGGACACGACGCTTGACCGTCTCTGGGCCCGGCGGGGTCGAGCGGAGCTTCGACGTGCCGCTCGTGGCTGCGGGCGCGCCGCTCCGGGCGTACGAGCCGAGCGCGAGCGCGGCGGGCGAGCGGGCTGGAGGGTAGCTGGGTTTCGGGTCCAGGGTCGTGTCGGGCGGCCGCGTTCGGGGCCGTGTCTGTGTCCGGGGGCGTGTCCGGGGCCGTGTTCAGGGCCGTGTCCGTGTCCGGGGCCGTGTCCGTGTCCGGGGCCGTGTCCGTGTCCGGGGCCGGGGCCGGGGCCGTGTCCGGGTTCGGGGCCGGGGCCGAGGCTGGGCTGGGGCTGGGGCCGGGGCCGGGATCGGGTGGGTCTGCGTATGGGCCTGTTCGGGGCAGGGGCAGGGGCAGGGGCACGGGCAGGGGACTCTGGGACTTTGGGACTCCGGGACTTTGGGACTCTGGGACTCCGGGACTTTGGGACTGTGGAGACTGCGACGCTTGACCCGATCTGCGCTGGGCCACTATCGTCGCGCCCGTCATGACGCTCTCCGCTCGCATCTCGGCCCTCCTCTTGTTCGGCGCCTCGCTCTCGCTCGTCGGCTGCGATGAAGGTGGTGAGATGGCGATCCTCTCGGTCGAGCCGAGGCAGGCCGCCAGCCAGGGCCGCCCCGTGAAGATCGGCGGCCGGAACTTCCGGACCGACATCGGCTACACGGTCTTCTTCGGCACGAAGAAGAGCGACCAGGTCACCATCATCGACCCCGAGACGCTCCTCGTCGTCGCGCCGCAGTCCGAGCAGCCGGGCACGGTGGACATCACGATCCGCGCGGACAACGGCGACGCGTTCATCATCCACGACGTGTTCGAGTACCAGGCGCCCGCCGGCGGCATCGTCGACCGCATGGGCGAAGGCCCCGAGCGCCAAGAGGGCGGCGGCCTCGCGTACTGATCCGATGGATCGGCTCCGCGTCGGGACCCTGAACCTCTGGAACAAGAGCGGCCCGTGGGCCGAGCGGATGGCCCTCGTCCGCGATCAGCTCGCCGTCCTCGAGCTCGACGTCCTCGGCCTGCAAGAGGTGCTCGAGCTCGAAGCGGGCGCGACGGCGATGAACCAGGCCGACGAGCTCCGCCCCGAGGGGTGGCACCGCGCGTACGCGCCCGCGCACGACCTCGCGGTGAGCTGGGCCACGAGCGGACAGCAGCTCCACTTCGGCAACGCGCTGCTCAGCCGGCACCCGATCGTGCACGAGGCCGTGCACCCGTTGCCGGGCGCGGAGGAGAGCGACCAGCGGCGCTGCGTGCTCCACGCGCGCATCGACACCCCCGCGTGCCCGATCGACGTCTTCGTCACTCACCTCAACTGGAAGCTCGACGAGGGCTGGATCCGGGAGAAGCAGGTGAAGGCCCTCGCGGCGCTGATCGACGAGCACGCCCCGAGCGACGGACGGTACCCGCCGATCCTCATGGGCGACTTCAACGCCGAGCCGCAGAGCGACGAGATCCGCTACCTCGGCGGCTTCACGCGGCTCGGGGAGCCGAAGAGCGTGCGCTACGCCGACGCGTGGGCCTACGGGGGCGAGGGACCGGGGTTCACCTTCGACGCGACGCGCAACACCTTCGCGGTGCAGTACCACGAGGCGCCGCGGCGCATCGACTACGTCTTCGTGCGCGGCCCCGACGAGAAGGGCCGCGGTCGCCCCATCGGCCCGCGGATCTGCTTCGACGAGGATCGGGGCGGCGTCTTCCCGAGCGACCACTTCGGCGTCTGCTGCGACCTCGTCCTCCACGCCGACTGACGCGCGTCGCTCCAGGCGGGCGCGCTGGGTTGGCGCACCCGGCTGGCGCGACCACGCGCGACGACGCGAGCCGTCCCTCCGGGCTGGCGCGCTCCGGGCTGGTGCGATCCCGCGCGCGCCGAAGCGTCGAGCCGTCGCTTCGGGTTGACGTGCTGGGCTGGCGCGCTCCGGGCTGGTGCGATCCCGCGCGCCGAAGCGTCGAGCCGTCGCTTCGGGTTGACGTGCTGGGCTGGCGCTCCGACCCCTGCGGCCCCAGACCCGAGGGGAATGCGACTCGCCCGCGTCGGTCAGCTCATCGTCTCCGTACACGACGCCCCGCCGGGGCCCGTCGACGTCCGCGCGGAGCTCGACGCGGTGGCGGCGGCGCAGCGTGATGGCGAGACCGCGCTGCTCACCGTCGTCGCGCGGGCCTACCCGCCGCCGCCCGCGCGCTCCCTCCAGCTCTACGCGCGGGCCGTGCGCGACGGCGTCCCGCCGGTCGCGACCGCCGTCGTGCTGCTGCAAGACGGCCCCTACGGCCACGTGGCGCGCGCGACCATCGCCGCGTTGCTGAAGCTCCGCGGTGGCGCTCCAGCCCGCGTCTTCGACGCGCTCGAGCCCGCCTACGAGCACCTCGCCGCTGCCGTCGCGCTCGACCTCCCGCGCGTCCGCGCGCTCACCCGCGCGGCGGCTTCCCAAGCGCCCGTGCTCGAGCGGAGCGCGCGCACGGGATGACGCCGTGCGTCACCTCTCGCCTTTCGGAGGAGGGAGCGGCTATGCTCCCCCGGCCCACGGGGGATGCGTAACTTTCACGAGGAATGACGAGCACATGGCGAAGGACACCCTCACCGTTACGGACAACCGGACCGGCCGCACCTACGAGCTCCCCGTCGAGCACGGGACGATTCGCGCCGCCGACCTGCGCCAGATCAAGGTGGGCGAGGACGACTTCGGCCTGATGTCCTACGACCCGGCGTTCATGAACACGGCGTCGACGAAGAGCGCCATCACCTACATCGACGGCGACCGCGGCATCCTCGAGTATCGCGGCTACCCGATCGACCAGCTCGCGGAGCACGCGACCTTCCTCGAGACGGCGTACTTGCTGCTCTTCGGCGAGCTGCCGACGCGCGCCGCGCTCGACGAGTTCACCCACGCGATCACGCACCACACGATGGTGCACGAGAACATCCGCGAGTTCATCGACGCCTTCCGCTACGACGCCCACCCGATGGGCATCCTGGTCGGCACGGTGGGGGCGCTCAGCACCTTCTACCCGGACGCCAAGGAGGTCGACGACGCCGAGACGCGCAAGCTGCAGATGACCCGGCTCATCGCGAAGATGCCGACGCTCGCGGCCTACGCCTACCGACACCGTCGCGGCCTGCCCAACGCGTACCCCGACAACGACCTGAGCTACTCGGGGAACTTCCTCAACATGCTCTTCAAGATGACGGAGGTGAAGTACACCCCGAACCCCGTCATCGAGAAGGCGCTCGACGTGCTCTTCATCCTGCACGCCGACCACGAGCAGAACTGCTCCACCTCCGCGATGCGCGGCGTCGGCTCCTCGCGCGTCGACCCCTTCAGCGCCACGGCCGCCGCGTGCGCGGCGCTCTACGGCCCGCTCCATGGCGGGGCCAACGAGGCCGTCGTCCGGATGCTCAACGAGATCGGCTCGGTGAAGAACATCGGCAGCTACGTCGAGCGCGCCAAGAAGGGCGAGGTCCGCCTGATGGGCTTCGGCCACCGCGTGTACAAGAACTACGATCCGCGCGCGAAGGTCATCAAGAAGCTCGCCTACCAGGTCTTCGACGAGGTCGGGAAGAACCCGCTCATCGACATCGCCGTCGCGCTCGAGAAGATCGCGCTCGAAGACGAGTACTTCGTCCAGCGCAAGCTCTACCCGAACGTCGACTTCTACTCGGGCCTCATCTACCAGTCGATGGGCTTGCCGATGGACATCTTCCCCGTGCTCTTCGCCATCGGCCGCACCCCCGGCTGGCTGGCGCAGTGGGACGAGATGATCAACGACCGCGAGCAGAAGATCGCGCGTCCGCGGCAGGTCTACCTCGGCTCGAGCCGCCGCGACTACGTCCCGCTGAGCGATCGCTGAGGTCGGTGACGAGTCGACGGCCGACGCCGTCGGCTCGTCCGTATGCTCGGCGCGAATCGGGCGCTCGTGCGCCCACCCCGTCCGTACGCTCGGCGCGTGGGGGGCGCCCGTCGCACGGGCCGCGCGAGGCCGCCCGCCGCATGGCTCCTCGAGCCCGTGCGCTGCTATCCTCTGCGGATGACGAAAGCGGCACGCTGTCCGATCTGCGAGAGCCCCGTAACGCCGGACCACAAGCCCTTCTGCTCGAAGCGCTGCAAGACCATCGATCTCGGCAGCTGGCTCGGGGGCGACTACGCCATCCCGGCGGTCGAGCCTCCGAACCCCGAAGACCTCACGCCCGAAGAGCTCGAGGCGTTGGTCGGAGGGTTCGAGGCGTGAGGGCGCGCGCGTTCGGGATCGCGCTCGCGCTGCTCGCGTCGAGCGCAGCTGCCCAGGAGGCCGAGCCCTGGCCGAGCCCCGCGGACCCACCCGCACAAGCACCCACGGACGCTCCGGACCCGAGCGTCACCCAGACGGCGTCGCCCCAGAACCAGGCACAGACCCAGGCGCAGGCCTCGCCACAGCAGACGTCGCCACAGCCTGCGCCACAGCCGGCGCCGCGTCAGTCGAGCCCCGCGCCCCACGCGCACCCCGCGACGGGCGTGCAGGGGACCGCGGCCAACGCGCCCCGCGAGCGCGGCCTCGCGCAGACCGGCGAGCCCACCGCGCCGCCGGCCGCCGAAGAGAAGGAGAACTGGGGCGTCGTCTACCTCGAGGCGCTCGGTGGGTACTCCTTCGCCAACCTCGTGCAGTTCTCTCAAGAGAACTTCGTCCCCGAGGCGACGCAGCTCAACGGCAGCGGGATCTTCGGCGGCATCGCCGCGGGGCTCCGCATCTATTGGCTCACCCTGGGCGCGCGGGCCACGATCGCGCGTTATTTCGGCTTCGACCTCGGCACCGTCGGCGCCGACTTGGCGATCCACCTTCCGATCCCGGTCGTGCGCCCCTACGTGCGCGTCGGCTTCGGCTACGGCTGGCTCGGCGACGCGGACTTCTCCGACCCCGCGCTCAGCGAGACCCGCGTCTACGGTTTCGCGGTGGATGCCGGCCTCGGGCTCAAGATCAAGCTCGGTCGCCTCTTCAGCCTCGGCGGGGGTTTCGACGCGGCGTTCCTCAACATGACCCGACAGGCGCTGACCGGTGAAGAGGTCCGCGACGTGACGGGCGTGAACATCCGCGAGGACGGCGACGCCGTGGGGTTGCAGCTTCGCGTGCACGTGCACCTCACGCTGCACATCTGACCGGGATCGCGGCGTGTTCGCCCCACAGC
>JAHBWH010000108.1 GCA_019637115.1 Myxococcales bacterium
CCTGCCCCTGCCCCTGCCCCTGCCCCTGCCCCTGCCCCTGCCCCTGCCCCTGCCCCTGCCCCTGCCCCTGCCCTTTCCCCTTCGTCTGCGATCTCTCCCTCGAGCCCCCCGAGCCCACCCACTCGACTCGAACGAGGGATGAATGGATGAGCGAGCCTAGCTAGGGGAATGGGGTACCAGGGGACGAGGGGAGGACGAGGGGAGGACGAGGGGAGGACGAGACGAGGGGAGGACGAGGGGAGGGGAGGACGAGGGGAGGACGAGGGGAGGACGAGGGGAGGACGAGACGAGGGGAGGACGAGGGGAGGACGAGGGACGAGCGGGGGGCAAGGGCAAGGGCAGGGGCAGGGGACTGTTTGCGCTGCTTCCTCTTCACTTGACTTCACCCCCCATCTGCCGTTCATGGGGGCGATGACGAAGAAGGGATCCCAGCTCGAGCGGCTCGCGCGCGCCGCCGAAGACGTCCGCCGCCACACTGACCGCGTCCCCAAGGTGGCGCTCGTGCTCGGCTCCGGGCTCGGCGCCTGGGCCGACGCCATCGACGACCGCGTCGTGATCCCCTTCTCCGAGATCCGAGGCATGGCCTCGAGCGGGGTGGAGGGCCACGCGGGCAACCTCGTGCTCGGGACCGCCGAGGGCGTGAGCGTCGTGACCATGCAGGGGCGCGTGCACCTCTACGAGGGCCATCCGCCCGAGGACGTCGTCTTCGGGCTGCGTCTCATGCTCCACCTCGGCGCTCGGACGGTGATCATCACGAACGCGGCCGGAGGCATCGGCGATCACCTCGACGTCGGCGACCTCATGCTGATCGAGGATCAGCTCAACCTCACGGGCACGAGCCCGCTGCTCGGCCACAACGAGGACGCGCTCGGGCCGCGCTTCGTCGACATGACCACGCCCTACGACGGCGAGCTGCGCCACCTCGCGACCGAGGGCGCGCGCGCGCTCGGCTTCGAGGTCAAGAGCGGCGTCTATACGGGGGTGCTCGGGCCGAGCTACGAGACCCCGGCCGAGATCCGCATGTACCGCACGCTCGGTGGCGACGCGGTCGGGATGAGCACGGTCCTCGAGGTCATCGCGGCCCGGCACATGGGCGCGCGCGTCCTCGGGATCTCGTGCATCACGAACAAGGCCGCGGGCCTCGGGCACGAGGTGCTCGACCACGCCGACGTGCAGGAGGTCGCCGCGCAGGTCCGCGAGCGCTTCGTCTCGCTCCTCGGCGCCGTGTTGCGACGCTTGCTGTAGCGCGCAGTCGACGGGTCGATCGCGGTCCCGCGCCGCCGTTGACGCGCCCGTCGTGTCCCTCGGACCACGCTCGCTCCGAGGAGCGCCCACGAGAGGCGCCGTGGCACGGGGCGCGCAACGGGGGCTCTTCATGTCGTCGCTCGTCACGCTCCTCCCGCTCGGCCTCGCCGCCGCCGTCTTCGTCGCCACCCTCCGCCTCGCGCCCCGCGGCGCCGAGGCGACCCGCTCGCGCTGACGCGGCGCCCGGCGGCGTTGCGTGTTATGAGCGCCCGAGATGAACGAAGACGATCTCCTCGTCCGCGGCGCGACGATCGTGACGCTCGACGACGCCCGCCGAGTGGTGAAGGGTGACCTGCGAGTGCGCGGGGACCGCTTGGTCCACGTCGGCCCCGGGGGCTCGCGGCGCCCTGCGAAGCGCGTCATCGACGCCAAGGGCTGCGTGGTGATGCCCGGCTTCGTGCAGGCGCACGTGCACCTCTGCCAGGCGCTCTTTCGGGGCATGGCCGACGACCTCCCGCTCCTGCCCTGGCTCGCCGAGCGCATCTGGCCGCTCGAGGGCGCGCACGACGCCCGGTCCCTTCGCGCCTCGGCGCGGCTCGGGCTCGCCGAGATGCTCCTCGCCGGCACCACCACCATCCTCGACATGGGCACCGTCCAACACCACGACGCCGTCTTCGAGGCGATCGCGGAGAGCGGGATGCGCGCCTACAGCGGCAAGGCGATGATGGACGTCGGCGAGAAGGTCCCGCGATCGCTGCGCGAGAGCACGAAGCGCTCACTCGAGGAGAGCCACCGCCTCCGGGAGCGGTGGCACGGCGCGGAAGGCGGGCGCCTTCGCTATGCCTACGCGCCGCGCTTCATTCTGAGCTGCTCGGAGCGGCTGATGCGCGAGGTGGCGGAGGCGGTCGCCGGATCGGACACGCTGGCGCACAGCCACGCGGCCGAGCACGCCGCCGAGCGCGCGGCCGTCAAGGCGATGCTCGGACGCGACGACGTCGCCGCGCTGGAAGCCTTCGGCCTGGCGGGGCCGCGCACGGTGCTGGCGCACGGGGTGCAGCTCAAGCCGGCCGAGATGAAGCGCGTCGCGCGCCTCGGCACGCGCTTCGTGCACTGCCCGAGCGCGAACCTCAAGCTCGCGAGCGGCATCGCCGACGTGCGCGCGATGCGGGACCACGGCGTGGTCGTCGGTCTCGGCGCGGACGGCGCGCCCTGCAACAACCGCATGGACCCCTGGACCGAGCTGCGCTCCGCGGCGTTGCTCGCGAAGGTCCGTCGCGACGACGCCGCGGCGCTCCCCGCTCAGGAGGCGCTCGAGCTCGCGACCCGAGAGGGCGCGCGCGCCCTCGGGCTCGACGCCGAGATCGGCACGCTCGAGGTCGGAAAGAAGGCGGACTTCATCGTGGTGCGCGACGACGGCCTCCACCAAGAGCCCGGCGGCGACGTGTACGGGCGCCTCGTCTACGCGACGACGGCCGCGGACGTTCGGGACGTCATCGTCGACGGACGTTGCGTCGTCGAGTCCGGGGCGCTGCGTACGCTCGACGCCGCCAAGGTCCGCTCGGACGCCCGGCGCGAGGGCGCGAAGGTGGCGACCCGCGCCGGCCTCGCCCGGTGACGGCTCCGTGGCATCTCGCCACCATCGCGAGCCACGTTCGCGCGGCGTAGGGCGTCGTCCGCATTGTGAGGTATGCTGCGCGCGTGCTGCGAGAAGGCGACCGCGTCGGTGACTACGAGATCGTAGCGCGTCTGAAGGCTGGAGGGATGGCCACGCTCTACCTCGGGCGCCGGACGGGCGCGTCGGGGTTCTCGAAGCCAGTCGCCATCAAGGTCGTCCACCCGCACCTCGCGGAGGATCCATCCTTCGTCACGATGTTCGTCGACGAGGCGCTGCTCTCGGCGCGCATCAACCACCCGAACGTCGTGCACGTCGAGGAGCTCCGGGAGGTCGAGGGCGCCCACCTGCTCGTCATGGAGTACGTGGCGGGGTGCTCGCTCGCCCAGCTCCTGAAGGGGCTCGCGAAGCGCCAGCGGCGCATGACGCCCGAGCTCGCGGTCCACGTCGCGATCCAGGTCCTCGATGGACTGCACGCCGCGCACGAGCTCAAGGACGACGGCGGGCAGGCGATGGAGGTCGTCCACCGCGACGTCAGCCCGGACAACGTGCTGCTCGCGTGGCAGGGCCACGTGAAGCTCATCGACTTCGGCGTCGCGAAGGCGCTCTCCCGCTCGACGCGGACCCAGGGCGCCATGCTCAAGGGCAAGCTCCGGTACATGTCCCCCGAGCAGGCACGTGGCGCCGCGTCGGTGGACCGGCGGACCGACGTCTACGCGCTCGCCATCGTGCTCTGGGAGTGCCTCACGATGCGGCGCGCCTTCTCGGGCGGCAACGATCTCGAGGTGCTCGACCAGGTGCGCAACCCGGAGATCGCGCCCCCCAGCCGCCTCGTCCCCGACCTGCCGCCCGGCCTGGACGCGATCCTGATGCGCGCGCTCGCGAAGGACCCCGCCGAGCGCTACGCGAGCGCCCGGGACTTCCGCCGCGATCTGGCGAAGGCCCTCCCGGCGGCGGCCGCGCTCGACGGCGCCGACCTGGCCGAGCTGCTCCGCGTCGTGATGAGCGACGAGGTCGAGGCGCAGCGCGCGCTCCTCTCGAGCGCCGCCGACAGCCTCGACGTGCCGAGCCTGGTCGTGAGCGTCGACGAGGAGCCGCTCCGGACGATGACCGTGAGCATGGCGGGGCTCGAGGCGGGGCTGGGGCTGCTCTCGGGCGCGTCGGCGCTGAGCTCGACGGGGGCGATGGAGTCGCACACCCCCTCGACGGTGGCCGCGGAGCCCTCGCCGCGTGCCCGCGTCGGGCTGATCGCCGTCGCGGCGCTCGCGCTCGTGGGCGTCGCGGCGGGCGCGACGGTGGTCCTCCTCGGCGGGGAGGAGCCCGTGCCGACGGTGACGCCGCTCGCCACGCCTACCGCGACGCCGCCCGTCGAGATCATCGAGGCGACACCCGCGCGCCCGCAGGGGGACGACGCGCCAGCGTCGACGGACGCCATCGTCGCGCCCGTCGCGCAAGAGGTAGTCGAAGCGCCCGCCGCGGAGGTCGCCGAGGTCGAGGTGCCTCAGCGGGTAGGGTCAGACGTCCCGCGCGCCGAGCGGGACACGGTTCGCACGCCCAGCTCGCCGAGGCACGCGACGCCGATGCGCGCGACGTCGATGCGTGAGCCGGGGAGCGACTCTCCGACGCGCATGCGGGTGCTCGCGGACGAGTTCGGGTTCTGAGGGATCCGTCGCCGGGGAGCTCGGAAACGGACGGAACCGGACCACGGACTCGGAACCGGACCACGGACTCGGAACCGGACCACGGACTCGGAACCGGACCACGGACTCGGAACCGGACCACGGACTCGGAACCAGACCACGGACTCGGAACCGGACCACGGACTCGGACGCGGACCACGGACTCGGACGCGGACTACGGACTCGGACGCGGACCGCGGCCCCGGCGAGGTAGCGCTGAGGATGGTTCGCGCGGAGCTGGGAGCGATGGACCTACCTAAGGCGGGCCGAAGCCCCTGGGCGGACGGATAGGCGCGCTGGCGTGGCGCTCGTCAGTGGTTGCCGAGGTGGTTGACCTGCGTGGTCGAGTCGCGGACGTGGTACTCGACCGACTCGCCGAACTGTTTCCACGCGATGATCGCGATCACGGCGATGAGCACCAGGATGACGATGTACTCCACCGTGCTGAGGCCCCGCTGATCGGCGAGCAGAGAGGTGGGCTTGGCGTTCCTGGTGGGGTCGGCTGACATCGTCTTTGCTCCTGATGCGTACCGACGAGCAAGGAGCGTTCCATGGGTCGTACACCGTCTTTCGCTCGATCGTCCGTCTTCGCGTCGGTCGAGGTAGTCTCTCGCCCATGAACGCTGGGGCGTATCGCACCGCGCCGGAGCCGGTCGAGCTCGTCAGCCACGGGCTGGCGCTCGCGCTCCGCGGACGCTGCCCCTTCTGCGCCGAGGTGACGGCGTCGCCCGGGATCCTCTCGGGGCAACCCTGCGACGTATGCGGGGGCGCTTTTCGCGACGACGACCGCTTCGGCGAGCGCGTGATCGAGGAGATGCGCGCGCTCACCCGCGAGCGCTTCGGGACCGTCCTGGGCGTCGCCGTGCTCGTCGCTGCGCTCGCCGGGCCCTTCCCGTTCCTGGCCATCGCGGCCCAGATCGTCGCGCTCGTCCTCTTCCGGCTCTGGGTGGTCGGGCCCTGTCTCGCGTTGCTCGCGGGCCGGCGACGCTTCGTCGCGCGCTGGACACTGCGCCTCGGCACGGCCTTCTGGCTCTCCGTGTCCGGGCTGCTCCTCGTGGTGCCCTGCGCGAGCTTCGTGCAGACGGCGCTGCTCGTGGGCGTGGTCTGGTGGGCAGGACGGGCGTATCTGCTCGCGCAGCTCGCCCGGGAGCGCGCCGGCATCCCGATCGCGCTCGGCGAATGGCTCGCGCTCTTCGGTGTCGCGTCCGCAATGCTCGGCGGCGTCGCGCTCTTTCTCATGCTCGTGACGACGATCTGGAACATGTACTCGGGCCTCTTGGCCTGGATGGGGCTCGCGTGAACGATCAAGGCGACGTCCTGAGGGTGGTGGAGGCGGGTTTGCTCGCCGGCATCCGGCCGGCGTGGACGGTCGCGGGCTGCTCGCTGGCGATCGGCTTCGGGCTCGTCCCCGACGAGGGCGCGCTCGGATGGCTCGGGCACCCGATCGCGATGGCGCTCGCGGTCGGCTTCGCGATCGTCGAGTGGATGCACGCGCGCGACTCACAGGCGAGCGCGCTCTCCGCGCTCGGCTTCGCGCGCAGCGGCCTCGCGTTGGCCGCGGCGCTCGCCGCCGTCGCGACGATGGCCGGCGTCGAGGGGCTCGAGGTCGGCGCGCTCGAGTACGCGGCGGGCGGAGGGGGCGCGGCGCTCCTCGCCACGGTCCGCAACTCGGTCCGCGATCGGCTCGCCGAGCTCGCCCAGTCCGCGGCCAGCGCTTGGCTCGCGCGGCTCGAGGACGGCGGCTTCGTGCTCTTCGCGACGCTCGTCTTCGTCGCGCCGCTCCTGCCGGCGGTCTTCCTGATCATGCTCGGCGTCGGCTCTACGGTCGGCTTCGCGCTCGCGCTCGCGGCCGACCGAAGCCAGCGGCGCCCCTGCTCCTCGTGCGGTCACGCGGCGCGCCGCGAGGCCGTGCGCTGCCCGAAGTGTCAGGAGCGTCTCGACCCGAGCGCTTGGCTCGCGCCCCCGCCGCGTCTGTCGGCGCGCCTCGAGCAGCTCTACCCGCGCGAGCCGGAGCGCGCCCGATGACGCGGGACGCCCCGGGTGGTCCCAAGAGGCCTGCGCGTGGTCCGCGCGCCGCGCAGAGCGCGCTCCCGGGGCTGGTCGCGTCGATCGCGCTCGTCGCGCTGGTCGCGCTCGTCGTGGTGTGGGCGCGCTGCTGAGCCGCGGAGGCTTCGCTAGCTCGCGGCTCGGCTGTCGAACTTGTAGACGAGCACCTCGCCGCGGCGAAGCTCCATCTGGACTGCGCCGTCGTCTCTGGTCAGACGGACGGTGCCGACCTCGCGGCTCCATCGCTTGGCTTCGTCGATGGCCTCGCTGCGTCCTTTGACGCGGCGCTCGTCGTCCTTCGTGCGAAGCACGAAGACGTGTCGGGGTTGGAGCTCTCCAGATTGATCGACGGACGGAACGGGCACGGGCCTCCTCCTCGCGGCTTCGAGTTTCGGTTGGGGACGTCACGACGCGACGTCGGGGCCGCGGAACGAGCGCGAGTGCGCGAGCGCGGCCCTGCCTTCAGGTGATGCCGGGCTCGAGCGGCGCGTGCAAGCGTCCGGAGCGTTCGGTGACCCATCCGTCCGGTGCGCGGGTCCGTGGCGGACGCATCTGTCCCTCGAGCGTCTTCGATGGTCTTCGTGGGACGCTCAGTGGTGGCGCTGGAGGTGGTGCTCGGTGAGGGCGAGCGTCACGCGCGCGATGTCGACCGGCTTGTCGAGGAGGCGATCCCCCCCGTAGCGGCGCACTTCTTCTTCTGGGTATGCGCCTTTGCGCGCCGTAACGAGCAGGATGGGGACGTCGATGCGGGGGAGGTTGCGCGCGAAAGGGGGGAGCGCCTGCGAGGGCACGCGTTGGCGGAGGATGCGCGTGAGCAAGATCCCGTCGAGCACTGAGCCTGGCAGGTCGATGTCGAGGAGCACCGCGACCAGATCCGCGCCGTAGGTGCGGATCAGCTCGCACGCCTCGCGGTCGTTCTCCGCGCGGAGCAGGCGGTACGCGCGGCGCAGGCGCTCGCTGGCGGTCCGCCAGCTCTGATCGTCGACGTCGACGTAGAGGACGAGCGCGCGTCCGTCGCCCTCGCGGGCGGGCGGCGCGGTCCAGCCGGGCGCAGGGGAGCGAGCGACGGTCTCGCTCATCGATCGCCCCCGTCGTCGTCGCCGTCGCGGTCACCGACGCCGATCGGACGGATCGGATGCACGACCACGGTCGTCGGGCCGTAGAGGGTGGGGTCGGGGTCGTCGGCGCGCTTCATCTCGACCTCGCTTCGCGGCATCGCGGGCGGCGGGCTCGAGCCGAGCGGCACCGTCGGACGCGAGGGGCGCGGCGCCCAGCCTGGTGCGTCTCGGGTCGGCGGCGCGTCGGGCTCGAGGCGGGTCGCCGTCTCGTCTTCGAACACGGCGAGGGGGTTCGCGACGGCGCGGGTGGCCTCACCCTCGAGCGGGTCGAGCTCCTCGAGCGCGGTCTTCTTGGTCGTGAGATCGAAGGTGGCCGAGTCGAGCGACCAGTCGCCCGTCTCCGCGAGATCGGCGAGGTCGGTCTCGACGGCGTCGTCGGAGTCTTCGTTCTCGGTGCGATCGTCGAAGAGCGATGTCGCCTTGGGCGCCGAGGCCGTCGGAGCGGGCTCGACGAAGGCAGACATCTTCTCGGTCGAGCGGACGGGCAGGTCGGACCGACGCGTCGCCGAGGGGCTCGGCGTCTGCCAGGAGAGCGCGCCCGCGGGCAGCTCGCTCGCCGAATGGCGCACGCGCGGCGGCGCCGATGACGCAGGCGGCGTGCTCGGTGGACGGGAGGCGGGGGCGGTCGACGCGAACATCTCGGCGGCGCGCTCCCACGTCGGGACGGGCTCCAGGATGGTCGGGGACGCGCCCCGCGGGAGCGGCTCCAGCACCACGCGGGAGGGGGAGGGCGACGCGCCGACCGTGGCCGCGCGACCGACGATCACGACGTCCCGAGGGGGCGGCGGAAAGCTGCGGTCGACGACGGGCCGGCCCTCGAGGAGCCGGTGGAGGCCCACGACCGCGTCCGCGAGGGCGCGGACGGTCTCGTCGCCAGGCTGCCGCGCGACGAGGCCGCGGTAGATCGACGCGGCGCCGTCGAGGTTCGCCATGCGGAGCTGCATCGCGGCGGCCGGGCGACCCGCGATCGGCACCGTCTGGTAGCCCGAGAGGTCGTGCGAGAGCTGGGATGCCATCTCGTCGACCAGCACGCCCAAGAGCCGGACGGCGGCGCGCGCGTCGGGATCGTCCGGGTGCTCGTCGGCGAAGCGCGCGGCCGCTTCGAGCACGGCCTCGAGGTTCCGCTCCGCGAAGGGTGGCCGCAGGACACCCGCCAGCGCGGTGGGCGCGTCACCCGTGGGTTGGGCGTCGTCCGGCGCGTCTTGGGCGTTGTCGAGGAGCATCCAGCGCAAGAGCGAGAGGCGGCGCTCGGCCCAGCCGGGCAAGGCCGACTCGCGCTGCCGATCCTCGAGGTGCGAGAGCGCGACGCAGGCGCCCCCCGAGAGCAGCTCGCGGTGCATGGCGACGAAGGCTTCTTCGGCGTGGGCAGGCACCGGCGCGAGCAGCTCACCGAGCAGGTTCGCCCACTCCTCCGAGGGGCCGCCGAGGTCGAGCCCTCCGAGCAGGGCGAGGGCCTCGACGAGGTGGCCCTCGCGGATCCAGCCGTCGACGAGCGCCAGGTCCAAGGGGGCCGAAGGCCCAGGCGGCATCGCCTCGCCGCGCTCGAGGGTGGCGAGCGCGAAGCGGAGGTCACCGTCCTTGGGATTGCGGGCGAGGGCGCCGCGGAGCAGGACCATCGCGTCGCGGGTGGCGCCGCGGGCGACCATGGCGCGAGCGACGTCCAGCGGGCGCGCGGGTCCGCTCACAGGGCGCTCCATGGTCGCGTGGGCTGCTCCCCCGTCATGGCGGGCAGCGTACTACCTCGCCCCACGAGTTCAATCGGATGGCGCGGCGCGCTGCTCGTGTCCCTGCCCGTGCCCTTGCCCGTGCCCTTGCCCGTGCCGTGCGCCCTGCCCGTGCCGTGCGCCCTGCCCGTGCCGGCGCCCTGCCGCGCTTCGAAGGCCTCCTCGCGCGCACGACGAGGAGGCGACGGCACCCTCGCCTCTGATAGAGTGTCTGCGTGTCGCTGAAGATCGACCAGGACCACTCGCGCTTCCGCGCCATCGTGCGCGGCAAGATCCGCCAGAACCTGCGCCGCTACATCTCCAAGGGCGAGCTGATGGGCAAGCAGGGGAAGGAGGTGGTCTCGATCCCGATCCCCCAGATCGACATCCCGCGCTTCCGCTTCGCCGACAAGCAGCAGGGCGGGGTGGGGCAGGGAGACGGCGACCCCGGCGATCCTCTCTCGGGCGGTGATCCGCAGCCTGGTGACGGACAAGGGCAGGCGGGCGGCGACGCGGGGGAGCACGCCCTCGAGGCGGAGGTCACGCTCGACGAGCTCGCGGAGATCCTCGGCGAGGAGCTCGCGCTCCCCGAGATCGAGAACAAGGGCAAGAGCGCCATCGTCGACAAGAAGGATCGCTACGTTGGCATCCGCAACGTCGGCCCGAACTCGCTCCGCCACTTCAAGCGCACGTTCAAGACCGCGCTGCGACGCCAGATCGCGATGGGGAACTACGACCCGAAGAACCCCATGGTCATCCCGACGCGCGACGACCTGCGCTTCAAGGCCTGGAAGACGGAGGAGGAGCCGGTCGCGAACGCCGTCATCCTCTACATGATGGATGTCTCGGGCTCGATGGGCGACGAGCAGAAAGAGATCGTCCGCATCGAGTCCTTCTGGATCGACACCTGGCTGCGCAAGCAATACCAAGGGATCGAGACGCGCTTCATCATCCACGACGCCGTCGCGCGCGAGGTCGACCGCGACACGTTCTTCCGCACGCGCGAGTCGGGCGGCACGATGATCTCCAGCGCCTACAAGGTCGCGGCGAAGATCATCGAGGACGATTACCCGCCCTCGGAGTGGAACATCTACCCCTTCCACTTCAGCGACGGCGACAACTGGTCCGTCGACGACACGCTCCTGTGCGTGGAGCTCCTGAAGACCAAGATCCTGCCCGCCGCGAACGTGTTTTGCTACGGCCAGGTCGAGAGCCCCTACGGCAGCGGGCAGTTCATCAAGGACCTGCGCGAGCACTTCTCCAAGGAGGAGCGGCTCATCACGAGCGAGATCCGCGACCGAGACGCCATCGTGGGGTCCATCCGGGACTTCCTCGGCAAGGGCAAGTGATGCAAGGAGAGCCGAGCGCATGTCGTCTTTCGTGATGAAGACCCAGCTGCCCGCTTACCTGCGCGACTGGCAGGAGATCATCGAGGGGCATGCGCGCGAGCACGGCCTCGACTTCTTCCCGACCGTCTTCGAGGTCCTCCCCTACGATCGCATCAACGAGATCGCGGCGTACGGTGGCTTCCCCTCGCGCTACCCCCACTGGCGCTTCGGGATGGAGTACGAGCAGCTCGCGAAGTCGCACGAGTACGGGCTCTCGAAGATCTACGAGCTCGTCATCAACAACAACCCGGCCATCGCCTATCTGCTCGAGGGCAACTCGATGGTCGATCAGAAGCTCGTGATGGCCCACGTGCTCGGCCACGTCGACTTCTTCAAGAACAACTTCGCCTTCGCGGTCACGAACCAGGGGCGCGACCCCCGGGACGGCAGCCCGATCCGCAAATGGGTCGACACGATGGCCAACCACGGCGCGGTCGTCCGCCGCTGGTCCAACCGCGTGGGCATCGAGCGCGTCGAGGAGCTCATCGACGTCTGCCTCAGCCTCGAGAACCTCATCGATCCGCAGAAGCCCTTCGTCCCACCGCCCGAGCGCAAGGGACCGCTCGCGAGCCTCGACGAGGTCCTCGACGAGGCGGCCGAGCCGCACCTGCTGCGCGTCGACCGCGACTACATGGAGTCGTTCATCAACCCCGACGAGTTCGTGGAGGAGCAGCGGCGGAAGCTCGTCGAGGAGAAGGAGCGGCAGAAGCGCTTCCCCGAGTCGCCGCGCCGCGACGTGCTCGACTTCTTGCTGGAGCACGCCCCGCTCGAGCGCTGGGAGCACGACGTGCTCGAGGTCATCCGCTCGGAGGCCTACTACTTCCTGCCCCAGATGCAGACGAAGATCATGAACGAGGGCTGGGCGAGTTATTGGCACTCGCGCCTCATGACGACGCGCATCTGCGACGCCTCCGAGATCGTCGACTACGCCGACCGGAACGCGGGCGTCATGGCGACCGCCCCCGGCCGCCTCAACCCCTACAAGCTGGGCGTCGAGCTCTACCGGCACATCGAGGAGCGCTGGGACAAGGGCCAATTCGGCAAGGAGTGGGAGGAGTGCCAGTCGTGGGAGCAGCGGCGCTCGTGGGACCGCCGCACCGGGCTCGGCCGCGCGAAGATCTTCGAGGTCCGCAAGCTCTACACGGACGTGACCTTCATCGACGAGTTCCTCACCGAGGACTTCGTCGTCGACCAGAAGCTCTACTCCTTCGGCTTCAACCACCGCAACGACCGGTGGGAGGTCGAGAGCCGGACCTTCACCGACGTGAAGCAGCGTCTGCTCACCCAGCTGACGAACGCAGGCAACCCGATCATTCGCGTCGTCGACGCCAACCACGGCAACCGCGGGGAGCTCCTGCTCACGCACGATCACATGGGCGTCGACCTGCGGCTCGATTGGGCGCGGGAGGTCCTGCGCGCGCTCGTGCGGCTGTGGCGTCGGCCGGTGGAGATCCACACGATCGTCGAGGAGAAACCGACGAGCCTCCGCTTCGACGGCAAAGAGCACGCGCAGCGCGCGATCAAGTGAGGCCGATGCCCGATCACAATCGCTTGCTCGTCGTCGCGTCCGCGGCGATGATCACCCGGATGTCGATGTCGCGCGGCGGCACGTCGAGGGCGCCCGGCGACGTGCGAGGAGACGATGTCCTCCGAACGTGAGGCGCTCGCCGACGCGGTGGTCGACGCGCTCGTCGACCGTCGGGGGCGGTGGCTGTCGCTCGCCTTCGCGCTGGGGGTCGGGTCGGCGCTCCTCGCCGTGGTCGTCGCGGCGTCCCACCCCGGCAGCCCTGCGTCCACGATCGCGCGAGGTGCGTTCGCGCCCTTCTGCCACCAGGACCCTGCGCGCTCGTTCGCTTGGGGCGGCGAGGCCCTCTGCATCTGCCATCGCTGCTTCGGGATCTACGCGGGGCTCTTCGTCGGCGCGCTCGGCGCGGCGGCGGCGCCGAGGCTGCCGCTCGATCCTGGCTCGCGCCGGATCTGGCTCGTCGTGCTCGTCCCGATGGGCTTGCACGTGGCCGTTCTCAACCTGTGGTCTCCGGCCGATCTGGTCGCGTTGCGCGTCGGCACGGGCGCGCTCTTCGGACTCTGGGGAGGCTACGCGGCGACGCGGGCGCTGGCGTCCATGCTCGCGACCCCGGCGCGGAGAGGCGCCGCAGACGACAGTTTCGCCGAGCCCTTCGAGGCCGGCCGGAGTGAGGCGTGACCAACAAACAGTACTACATGCCGTGGATCGTCGTGATCGGGCTCTTGACGGGGCTCGTCAGCGTCATCCCGATCATCAACCTGCTCAACTGCCTGTTCTGCGGGTGGATGCTGCTCGGCGCCGGCCTGACGGTGAAGCTCATCTCGGACAAGGCGGGGGTGACGATCGAGCCCGGCGAGGGCGCGCTGATCGGCCTGTTCACGGGGCTCATCACGGGTCTCTTCGTGGGCGTCGTCAACGCCGCGATCGGGCTCGCGTTCAAGAGCTCGACCTTCGCGATGATGGGCTCGGACAACCCGCTGGGAGGCATCGGCCCGTGGGGCGAGGCCGCCATGCAGGTCTGCGTGTCTGCGGTGCTCTTCCCCATCTTCGCGACGCTCGGCGGGCTGGCAGGCGCAGCGATCTTCAAGAAGGACACGTTCGGGGGCGGCGGCGGCGGCTACGGCGGCCCACCGGGTGGCGGCTACGGCGGTCCGCCCCAAGGTGGCGGCGGTGGCTTCGGCGGTCCGCCTCAAGGCGGCGGTGGCTTCGGCGGCCCGCCCCAAGGCGGTGGCGGCGGCTTCGGCGGGCCGCCTCAAGGCGGCGGCGGTGGCTTCGGCGGCCCGCCCCAAGGCGGCGGCGGCGGCTTCGGCGGGCCGCCTCAAGGTGGCGGCGGCGGCTTCGGCGGGCCGCCTCAAGGCGGTGGCGGCGGCTTCGGCGGTGGTTGAACGGCCGACCCAGGAATGGTTCTCGCGCTGGGCGCTTGATAAGGTGTCGAGGAAGACGTCACGACGCCGCATGGAGGAACCGTGAGCAGCATCGTCGAGCGCATCGCCGCGCTCCAAGACTACGACCAGTACCGGGACCTTCACTGGGAGGGGAGCTTCGAGGAGTACCTCGAGCTCGTCCGGCAGCGCCCCGAGGTGACGCGGAACGCGTACCAGCGGCTCTACGACATGATCGTGAGCTACGGGGAAGAGGAGTACATCGACAACAAGAAGCGCCTCGTGCGCTACCCGTTCTTCCGCGATCCGATCGACGAGGGGCGCGACGGCATCTTCGGCCTCGACATCCCGCTCATGCGCCTCGTCCACGTCCTCCGGGCGGCGGCGCAGGGTTACGGCCCCGAGAAGCGCATCATCCTGCTGCACGGCCCCGTCGGCTCCTCGAAGAGCACCATCGCCCGCCTCCTCAAGAAGGGCACCGAGGTCTACAGCCGCACCCCCGAGGGCGCGCTCTACACCTATGAGTGGGTGAACCTGAAGGAGACTGGCCTGGCGGGCGAGGACGACGTCTTCCCTTGCCCGATGCACGACGAGCCACTGCGGCTCATCCCGGTCGAGTGGCGCGAGCAGGCGATCCGCGAGGCTCGCCTCGGCAACGACCGCCACCGGGTGAAGATCGTCGGCGACCTCAACCCCGCGTGTCGCTTCATCTTCCGCGAGCTGATGGACCGCTACCAGGGCAACTGGGCGAAGGTCGTGGCGAACCACGTCCGCGTCAAGCGGCTCATCCTCAGCGAGAAGGACCGCGTGGGCATCGGCACGTTCCAGCCGAAGGACGAGAAGAACCAGGACTCGACCGAGCTCACGGGCGACATCAACTACCGCAAGATCGCCGAGTACGGCTCGGACTCCGATCCGCGCGCGTTCAACTTCGACGGCGAGTTCAACGTCGCCAACCGCGGCGTCATCGAGTTCGTCGAGGTGCTCAAGCTCGACGTGGCGTTCCTCTACGATCTCCTCGGCGCAACGCAGGAGCACAAGGTCAAGCCCAAGAAATTCGCGCAGACGGACATCGACGAGGTGATCATTGGCCACACGAACGAGGCCGAGTACAAGAAGCTCCTGAACAACGAGTTCATGGAGGCGCTCCGCGACCGCACGATCAAGATCGACATCCCCTACATCACGAAGGTGTCCGAGGAGATCAAGATCTACCAGAAGGAGTTCAGCAGCGAGCGCCTGCGCGGCAAGCACGTCGCGCCTCACACGCTCGAGATGGCCTCGCTCTGGGCCGTGATGTCGCGCCTCGAGGAGCCCAAGAAGCACCAGCTCACGGTCCTGCAGAAGTCGAAGCTCTACGACGGCAAGATCCTGCCTGGCTACACGCAGGACAACGTCAAGGAGCTCCGCAAGGAGAGCAAGCGTGAGGGCCTCGACGGCGTCAGCCCGCGCTTCATCCAGGACAAGATCTCGAACGCGCTCGTTCGCGAGGGCGTCGAGGGCTACATCAACCCCTTCATGGTGCTCAACGAGCTCGAGAAGGGGCTGCGTCACCACTCGCTCATCGCCGACGAGGACACCCGCAAGCGCTACCAGGAGCTGATCGGTGTCGTGAAGTCCGAGTACGACGAGATCGTCAAGAACGAGGTCCAGCGGGCCATCAGCGCGGACGAGGACGCCATCTCGCGCCTCTGCGCCAACTACGTCGAGAACATCCGCGCCTACTTGATGAAGCAGAAGGTCAAGAACCCGTACACGGGCAAGGACGAGGAGGCCGACGAGCGGCTGATGCGGTCGATCGAGGAGAAGATCGACATCAGCGAGGCACGCAAGGAGGACTTCCGCCGTGAGATCCTCAACTTCATCGGCCACCTCGCGCTCGAGGGCAAGAAGTTCACCTACGACACGAACGACCGCCTGCGCCGGGCGCTCGAGATGAAGCTCTTCGAAGACCAGAAGGACTCCATCAAGCTCTCGAGCTTCGTCTCCAACGTCATCGACAAGGAGACGCAGGACCGGATCGACATCATCAAGAACCGGCTCATCAAGCACTACGGCTACAACGAGGCGAGCGCGACGGACGTGCTCGCCTACGTCGCGAGCATCTTCGCTCGTGGCGACGTGAAGTGACTAGTGGTGCTCGGCGGATTTGGCGATACCGTACCGGCGAGGATTCGGCGTCGCTCGGCGGTCCGAATCGACGAAGGACATGCAGAGCATATTCGAGGACATAGGCCGAAGGCCGGTCGGGCCGCCGAGCGGCGCCGAGGACCGGCGCAAACGGATCGTCAAATCCGCCGAGCACCACTAGCGCGGCGAATCCGCGAGAGGCGAGGCGCGTCGCAGTAGGATGACGGCTCGAGACCGCGATGCCGAGGGCCGCGAGCGCGTGGCTGGCGAGACGCACGACGACGACGCGACCCCCGCGGTCACGGCGTCGACGCTGGACACCTCGCTCGATGGGGCGTCCGTCCCGACGTCCGAGGGGACGTCCGACGCTGGCGATCGCGCCTCCGCGCGGACGCTCCTCCCACCCCCGGCGGAGCCGAGCGCGGACGACCTCGAGCCTGGCTCGGGGGTCGAGCGCGCGGACGCGCTCGACGCGTGCGAGATTTCGGAGCCAAGCGGGACGCCGAGCATGTCGCCGTCCGAGCGACCCTCGCGGCTCTCGATTCCGGAGCGCGAGACCTACTTCGAGCTCCACGAGCCGCTCGCGGCGGCGCCCCTCATCGGCTGCTTCGCCGCCATCGGCACGGCGATCTGTGCCGCGGACGCGCTCGCGGCGGGCTCCAGCCTCGGCGAGCTGGCGCTCGCGACGACCTTCGGCACCCTGCTCGGCACCTTCGTCGGGGCCTTCGTCGCGGCGTGGACCGTGCCCTTCGCGCTCCGTTGGCCGCGGCTCGCGCCCTGGCTCTCGGCGTTCGTCGGTGGGCTGCTCGGTGTCTTCTTCGCCGGCGCGCCCGGGATGTTCGAGCCGCTCGTCGGCCCGCACGGGCGCCTCGTCTGGGCCGCCGTCGTCGTCGGCCCCCTCGGCGGCGCCGTCTGCGGCTTCGTGCTCTCGCGCGCGGTCCGGAGCCGGAGCATGATCTCGTCGACCGTGCTGCTCGGCGCGGCGCTCGCTTTCGCTTTCGTCGAGCCACGCTTCGTGGCGCTCTCGCCCTATCCGACGGCGGAGTGGCTCATCCGCCTCGCGCCCTGGGCCGCCGCCGCGCTCGCCCTCCACGAGCTACGCCGCAAGCGCAGCCGGCCCCTTCCCCCGAAGCTCCGCTGGGCCCTCTTCGCGGTCTGGGCCGCGATGGCGCTCGTGCCGCTCACGCGCGCGACCGCGGCACCCGGCGAGCTCGACGGCGTGCTCGCGCTCCGCCACCCGCAGCTCGCGATCCGCCTGCTCCGCGCGGCGACGGATCTCGACGGTCGCGGCTCCGCGTACTTCGGCGGGAGGCGCCGCGAGGTGCTCGTGCCGCCGCCCGCGCCTCGGCCCTGCGCGCCGCCTCCGCTCGTGTCGGCGCCCGAGAACGCGCCCAGCGTGTTGCTCGTCACCATCGACACGCTGCGCGTCGACCACGTGGGGGCCTATGGCTACGACCGCCCCACGACGGCGCGGCTCGACGCGCTCGCGGAGCGCGGCCGGCTCTTCGAGCGGGGTTATAGCGCGGGGGGATGGACCAACGTCGCGCTCCCCGCGCTGCATCGCGGCGCGCCCGCGCGGAGCCTGCGCTGGCGGCGGCTCTTCGCGACCAACGAGGGTCTGCTCGAGCCCGAAGAGATCCCCTCGCTCGGACCCGAGCGGCGGGTGAAGTTCGCGACGCTCGTCCTCGACGACTCCGGCACGGCGGGGTGCAACCCCCCTTCGCTCGCCGCCCAGCTCGCGGCCGCGGGCTATCAGACCGCTGCGGTGGTCGACACGGGCGGCAACGCGTTCTTGCTCCCGGGGTTCGGGCTCGACGTGGGTTTCGAGTCGTACGACACCGAGCCCTTCGACGACGACGCGGAGGTCGCGCGGCGCGCCGTCGCCATGATCCAGCGCTTCGAGCCTGGGCGTCCCTTCTTCCTCTGGGCACATTTCTATGGGCCGCACGCCCCCGATGATCGCCACGCCGACGCCCCCGACTTCGGCGACGGCGCCATCGATCGCTACGACCACGAGATCGCCCACACCGACGTGCAGCTCGGGCGTCTCTTCGAGGCGACGTCCGAGGACGTGCTGACGATCGTGACGGCGGACCACGGCGAGCTCTTCGGCCCGCTGACGCGCGCGCACGGCAACGATCTGCGCCCGGCGACGGTTCGTGTGCCGTTCATCGTCGCGGGACCTGGCGTGACGCCGGGCCGGGAGGGCGCCGCGGTCGGGCACGTCGACATCGTGCCGACCGTCTTGGCTGCCGTCGGCGCCGCAGAGATGGGCACGGGGGTCGGCGCGGATCTCCGCGGCGCGCTCCCGGGGGGGCGCGTCGTGCTCACCGACACCTGGCGCTTCGACGCGCGCGGGCGTCCGACCCTCGACCACGCGGCGGCGGCCGACGCGACGCAGATCGTCGCGCGCGATCTCATCTTGCAGATCGATCGCGCCTACGGCGCGAACGACTTCGCGCGTGTCCCCGCCGCGCCCGCGCCGCGCCCGGCCCTCCACCAGGCGCTCGAGGCGTACCTCGCAGCGGCCCACCCCTTCCCCCGCACGAGGCGTTGAGGGGGGAGCGCCTGTCCTTGCCCCTGCGCTTCGTTCGACGCGGGCAACCGGTGGGCGTACTCGTGCCCTGCCCACCAGAAGTTGCTACGTTGACCCCCGATGCTTCGCATCACGAGTGGCTTGGTTGGGTTGGTGCTGTGGTTGGGGGTCGCGGGCGCGAGCGCGCAGGACGCCGACGCGACCGCCGCGGCGCGTGCCCTCTTCGAGGAGGGGGTCCGATTCGCCGATCGCGGCGACCACGACGCCGCGGCCGATCGTTTCGATCGCGCGCTGCGCCTACGGTGGGCGCCACCCATCGCGTACAACCTCGCCGACGCGCTCGCGCGCCTCGGACGCATCGTCGAGGCCTCCGAGCACCTCCACCGCGTGGCGCGCAGCGCTGAGGCCCCCGAGCCCGTCAAAGAGGCCGCGCGCGCGCGGCTCGACGAGCTGACCCCGCGCATCGCGCGTCTGCGGGTTCATCTGCGGCCCAGCGGCGAGCCCGGCATCGAGCTGCGCGTCGACGGCCGCCCGCTCCTCTCATCGCTGCACGATGTCGCCTTCCCCATCGACCCGGGGGCGCGTCGCGTTACGGCACATCGCGGCGAGCAAGAGGCGGGGAGCGTCGAGGTCGTCCTCGAGCCAGGGGCGGAGTCCAGCGTCGAGCTACCCCTCGCGCCGCGCCTCCCGACGCCGGAGGAGCTCGCACGCGCGGAGGCCGAGCGAGCGGAAGCCGCGGCGCGCGACGCCGAGCGCGTCGCCGAGGTGCGAGCCCGCGCGGAGCGCACCCGCCGGCGCCGCCTCGGTGGAGGCCTCGGCGCAGCGGGCGCGGTCGTCGTCGCGGCGATCGTGATCGGGATCGCGGTCGCCGCGCGGCCGACCGCGCCGCAGACCGTCGGCGACTTCGACCCGCCGCGCCTCGCTGGCGACGTGCGTGGGGTGCAGCCATGAGCGCGAGCTGGAACGCTTCCCCGAGCCGAGCGCTGAGCGCGCTCTGCCTGCGCTCGCCCTGCCTGCGCTCGCTCTGCCTGCGCTCGCTCTGCCTGCGCTCGCTCTGCCTGCGCTCGCTCTGCCTGCTCTCGCTGTGGGGCAGCGCCTGCACGGCGAGCCCGCGCACGGAGCTGGTCGTCGTCGTGGACAGCGACATGGCGGCGGGGGCGCTGGATGCGGTCTCGATCGAGGTCGTCGGGCTCGGCGACGGGGCGCGGCAGGCGCGCGCCGAGCTCGCCATGGCGCCGCTGCCGCGAGTGCTGGTGCTCGAGCGCCTTGGCGGCGCGCTCGGACCCATCGAGATCACGGCGCGCGCCGAGCGCGGTGGCGTCACGACGGGGGTCGAGCGGCTCGTGCGCACCTCGTTCGTCGCCGGGGAGACGCGCCGGGTGGATGTGCTCTTGGCCGCGGCGTGCGCGACCACGTTCTGCGAGCCTCACGAGACCTGCGGCGCGGGCGGCTGCACCTCCCCCGACGTCGATCCGGCGTCGCTGCCCCGGTGGGAGGGGCTCGCGCCGTCCGACGGCGGGGGCCTGGATGCCGAGGCGCCCGACGGTGGCCTGGATGGTGGCCCGGATGGTGGTCCCGATGGTGGTCCGGATGGTGACGTCGACGGAGGCTCGTGCTCGTGCCCCGCGATCCTCCCGCCCAACGCGACGGACACGCGCTGCGAAGGGGGCCGCTGCGTCCTCGTCTGCGCCCACTTGACCGGCGATTGCGACGGTCGGCTCGACAACGGCTGCGAGCAGAGCCTCGAGAGCAGCCGTGAGCATTGCGGCGTCTGCGATGGCGCCTGCCCCGCGCCGACCGGGAACGAGCTCTCGCGCGTGTGCATCGCCGGCATGTGCGAGGTGACCTGCGGCGATCGCTTCCGCGACTGCAACGAGGACGGTGGCGACGGATGCGAGACGGACACCCGCTCGAGCATCGAGCACTGCGGCGCGTGCGGCAACGCTTGCGCGGTTCGTTGCAACAATGGCCGCTGCGCCGGCTGAGCGCCCCGACGCGGCAGCTGCTCAGAGCTCTCGGATGCGGACCAGGACGAACTTGTTGTTCAGCCGCTTGTCCGTGATCTCTTCGATCTCGCGCCCGGGGACCAGACTGCGGAAGCTCCCGAGCCGCGTGTGCTCGGTGACGACGAAGATCGTCTTGCCGCGGTTGTTGCCGATCCACTCGCGGAGCTTGCGGTTGTCGAGGTCCACGAAGGCGAAGACGCGGTTGCCCGTGTAGAAGTTCTCGCCCTTCCAGTTCATCTGGAAGGCGAAGACCGGCTCCTCGGGGCCGCTGCGCTCCGCGTAATAGGCCGCGAAGAGCTCCTTCATGCCCCAATGCGGCGCGAGGTCGACCATGTAGACGTTCAGCGTCCAGGCGCTGAAGAGCACGGAGAACCCGAGCAACGCGCGCGCCGCGGCGGCGCGCGTGAAGCGGACGACCATGCCCACGAAGAGCAGGCCCGCGACGAGCGCGAAGCCCGTCAGGATCGGCCGGTAGTCGAAGTGGTCGGGCCAAGGCCGGCCGTAGTTGTAGACGAAGAGGTGGATGAGCCGCTCGTAGCCATAGGGGCGCGCGGAGGTCGCCCACGCGAGGTCGCGCCCGACGAAGGCGACGAGCATCGCGCCCGCGCCGACCGCCACCGCGAGGCTCAGGTCGTCGTAGGTGCGCTCGGGCTTCTTCGCGCCGAGCCGGTGGGCGAAGAGCCACCGCGCGCTCCAGGCGAGCGCCGCTGCGCCGACGAAGATCGCCGCGAGAGAGGCCGCGGTCGGCCAGCCGTGGTCGAGCACCCAGTCCTGGCGCTGCGCGAGCGGCACGTCCTCGGGCAGGACGCCGCGCAGGTCGCCATAGAGCGAGCCGAGGCCAAGCGCGAGCGGTACGGGTGAGAGCATCGCGAGCGCGGACGCGAGCGCGCGCTGCTTGCGGCTGCCCTCGCCGTCCTCGCCGAAGAGGCGGTCGAGCAAGAGCCCCGCGAGCATCACCGCTGGCGGCACGGCGGGGGCGATGTAGTGGTGGAACTTCGTGATCATCGCGCTGAAGAGCACGAAGGCGCCGAAGAACCAGAGGCTGAGCAGCGTGAGGACCTCGCGGCGGTGCCACGCCTCGCGGGCGTCGACGTCGACGGGCGCGAGGCGCACGCGGTAGCCGCCGAGCTCTGGAGGACGCTCGCGCTCAACCGACACCGCCTGCGTCTGCGTCCGGTAGCCGCCGAGCTCGGCGGTGCGACGGTCGCCGTCGCGGTTGCGCACCCAGAGCCACGCGAGCACCGCGGCCGGGATGAGCCCGACCCACGGGAAGGTCGCGTACCCGAGCTGCCAGAGGAAGTACTGCACGCTGCCCGTGTCGCCGTGCACACCCGCAGCCACGCGGTTGATGTTGTCGTGCACGAGCAAGCGGTCCGTGAAGCCGGCGCCGTGACGGATGAACATCGCCACGAACCACGGCATGCCGAGCACGAGCGCGACGAGGATGCCGGGGCCGACCCGCAGGCGGCCCTCGAAGAGGAGATCCCAGCGCCGCGAGGCGACGAGGTAGAGCAGCGCGACCATGCCGGGGATCGCGAGGCCGGGGATGGTCTTGCCCATGAAGGCGAGCGCGCAGAAGAGGTAGAACGCGAACATCTGCAGCGCCTGCGCGCGGCGCTCGCGCGAGAGCAGCCAGACGATGACCCCGAGGCCGGCGATCCAGAAGAGGCCTTGCGCGAAGGGCTGCGCCGCGATGCCGTCGAGGAAGGGCTGCATGTCGCGCAGCTCGGGGTTGCCGGGCACCTGGCCCTCACCGAGGCCACCCGGGTTGCCGCCCGAGCCGTACATGAACGAGTCGCCGACGAGCGCGAAGCCCTCGGTCGGGAAGAACTTGATGTTGCGGCTGATGAGGTAGAGCGCCTGGGGCAGCCCCACCAGCGTGATCAGCGCGACGAGCGGGGCGGCCGGGCCGAACGCGCGGCCGAAGAGGCGCAGGCTGCGGCTCTCGCGCGCGGGATCCTCACCGATGGCGAGCGCGAGCATGCAGATCGCCATCGTCACGTTGGCGACCAGGAACATGTCCGTGATCGCCTGGTGCGAGAGGAAGAAGAAGTGCGGCGCGGTGGCGAGCGCGATCGCGGCGACGGCGCCGGCCCGTCCGCCGAAGTAGCGGCGCAGCGTGAAGTAGACGGTCATCACGGCCGCGAGGCTGAAGCTGACGACCGGCAGGCGGATCGCCCACTCGGGGTGGAGGGGGTTCGCGTCGGGCGAGCAGTCGACGCCCAACGCGCTCAGCGTCAGTGCCTCCGACCAGAAGATGAGGATGGGCTTGGACCAGAACCAGTTCTCTTGCGCCCACCAGAGGCTGATCCAGTCGTCGCGGCTGATCATCTCGCGCGCGACCTCGCCGTAATGGGTCTCCCACGGATCCCAGAGCGAGAAGGTCCCGAGCAGCGGGAGGTAGACGAGGCCGACGACGACGAAGACCGCGAGGCCGGGCCGACGCATCGCGGCCGGCGCCAGCGCGAGGAGCGCTGCCGCGATGGCGTAGGGGAGGGCGGCGTAGCCCGCGAGCGCGCCAGCGACGAGGAGCGCGGTCGCTACCGCGCCCCCGACGAGGGGTTGCTGCCACTTCGCCTCACCCTCGAGCTGCCCGAGGACGGTCTCGCGCCAGGGGCGCGCGTGCTCGTCCTCGCGCATCAGCCCGAGCAGCTCGAGCAGGCCGCGCACGGCGAGCAGCATCGACACGAAGCCGAAGACGGCGCCGTGCTTCAGCTGCTCGACGTTGGACATCAGCAGGAGCGTGACGACGACGCCCACGAGGAAGAGCACCCCACCGCGGATCCGCTCCTTGCGGCTCACGGGCCCGAGCGGACGCGCCTCGACGCGCACGGAGGGCGCGCCGCCGGCGCCCTGGGTTGACCCCGTGCTCGGGCCCGTGCCCGTGCCCGTGCCCTTGCCCTTGCCCTTGCGACGCTTCCCCTCCACCGCACGGCCCGACGTAGACCCGGCCGCGGTCCCGGACGTGGTCTCAGACCCAGACTCGGACTCGGACGCGGACCCGGCAGCCGACCCAGACGCGGACCCGGACCCGGACCCGGACCCGGGGCTGGACTCGGACCCGGCAGCCGACCCGGACCCCGACGCGGACCCGGACCCGGCCGCGGACCCGGACTCGGACCCGGACTCGGACCCAACCGCGGCTGCGGACTCAGACCCCGAAGCGGAGCCCGACTCGGACTCGGCCTCCGACTGGGCCCCAGACGCAGACCCAGACCCAGACCCCGCCGCGGACCCCGCCGCAGCCACCGCAGCCTCATACTCAGAAGCAGTCTCGGAAGTCGGCTCGTCGGGCTTCTTCTCGTCGCTCATAAGCTACGGATTCGGAACGCGGGCGAGGCCCGGTGAAGGGGATGAGGAGGCCGCGGCCGCCTCGGGGCGGCGCAGCATAGCAAGCGACGCCCAGGGGTACAGCGAGCGGCGCCCTCTTGGAGAAGAGCGCTTTCGGCGCCGGTTCGGAGGTGGCAGCCTGAGGGCATGGACGAGTCCACCGTCGAAAACCGCGCCTACCTCTTCAAGGACCTCGCGACCGCCTGGATCACCGCGCACGGGGCGCTGCTCGCCGACCCGACCCACCGCCCCCGCGCCCTCGCGGCGCTCGCGGATCTCGCCTTCGTCTGCTGCACGATCGCGGATGGGGACGACCTCGACGCCACCGAGATCGCGGCGAAGATTCGCGCCGGGGGCTGAGGAACCGCCAGTTCGGCGCGGCCCACAGGCTGTCGATCTCGTAACTCGCGCGCGGAAGGGAAGCTGGACGCCCGCCTTGGGCGTATCCTCTCCATGTGCGGATCGGCCTCATCGCGGTGGTCTCGTCGCTCGCCCTCGCGGGGCTCGCGCGCGCCGAGCACACGCAGGAGACCGCCGACCCGCCGGTCCCGCGACCGCCGCTCGCCTACGTGGCGGCCGCCGAGCCCACCGAGCGCCCCTCACCGCGCCGTCGCGAGGTCCGCTTCTCCCTCCCGCCCGCGCTCCGCGTCGACGTCCAGGCGGCGCTCGCGCGCCTCGATCTCCGCGGCATGGCGTTCCGCTCGCCCGGTGGCCTCCAGCTCCGCGGCGACGCGATGCGCCTCGAAGCTGGGGTCGCGTTCGGCGCGGGCTTCTCCATCGGCGCCGCCGGCCGAAACGGCGGCGTCTCGTTCGGGTTCCTCTACGTCGCGCCGGACGACTCGGGCGCCGTCGCGCTCGGCGGACCGCTGCGCGGTCTGCACGTCGCGCGGTGGACGCTCGAGGCCGGCTTCATGCGCCGCGTCGGCGACGTCGTACCCTTCGTCCTCGTCGAAGGTGGCGTCTTGCGCGCGACGGCCGACCTGCAGGAGCCCTTCGTTTCCGTCCACGCCCACCGCTTCACGGTCGGTCCGCGCATCGGCCTGAGGGCCTACCTGCACAAGGCCCTCTACGCGCAGATCGCGTTCTTCGTCGACCTGCTCACGCTCCCCGATCACATCCTCTCCGTCGGCATCGGACTCGCCCGACGCTGATCATGCAGACCCACCGCGACATCGACCCCCTCGACCTCTCCGACGCAGAGCGCGCGCGCGTCGAGCGCGCGCTCGCCGACGCTCGCCTCGCGGATCTCCGCCCGCGCGCCGTCATCGAGCCGCTCGTCGCGGTCTCCGCCTGCTTGGTCGCGCTCGTGGTCCTCACGCTTCGACGACTCGGCGAGCTCCCGATCGAGCGGTCGCTGCAGGGGGGGCTCTCGATCGTGCTCTGGTCGGGCGCCTTCTTCGGGTTGGCGCTCGCGATCCAGGCCGCGTGGCGGGCACATCGACTGCGCAAGCTGCCACAGGGCAAGGCGGTGACCCGCGGCGAGCTCGTGCTGCTCGAGGGCTCGATGCTCCGCGTGATCGGCCTCGAGCATCTCGAGGCGGTCGAGGTCTCCACCGTCCCGCTCCAGCACGCGATCCCGAGCCCCACGGTGGATTTCGACGCGCCCGAGCTCGCGGGCGTCGAGCTCCGCTTCGACGACGGCACGGTCGCGCGCTTCCACGTGCACGCGCACCAACGCGGCCCCGTCGTCGCCGACCTCGAGGCCGCGAGCGCCGCGCTCGAGCACGCTTACGCGGAGAACGAGCGAGCCACTCTGGAGCGAATGCAGCTCTTCCCCGACCTCGACCCCGCGCCGGGCGGCGAAGGCCCCTTCCGCGTTGCGCCCGCGCGCGCGAGCTTCAATCCACCCTCACCCCGTCGGCGGCACCTCGCCGTCGCGAGCGCGGTGGCCCTGCTCGGCCCAGGCGCCTGGTGGGGTCGCAACGCGCTGAGCGACGAGCTCGCCTACCGCCACGCCGCGCGGGTCGACAGCGTGGCGACGTGGCTCGCGTACGCGCCCCCGCGCCCGCACGACGCGGACGAGCCCCTCTTCGCGCCGCGGCACCGGGACGAGGTCTTGCAGGTTCGGCTCCCTCGCGCACGCTTGCGCCAGGCGCGCCGATACGGCGTGGAAGGGCTGCAGAGCTTCATCCGCCTTCATGGGGACTCCCCTGTGGCCGAGGAAGCGCGTCGCGAGCTCGACGCTCACGCGCCCAGCCGATGAGCTCAGTGCAGGTGAGCCGCGATCCAGCGGCGCGCTTCGTCCATGGTCGACACGGCCGTCACGGGCCATGGTGGCCCGGCGAGCCAGTCGAAGGCGGTCGCGATCCCGCGCGTGATGAGGCTCTCGATGACGCGCGCCTCGCAGATCGTCACCTTCGCGAGCGTCGGGCGAGCGCTCTCGAAAGCTCGAGCGCCGTCCCGACGAGTGGCGGCGGAGACGCTGAGCCCGTCGAAGATGCGCAGGTCGATGAGCCAGGCGATCCGCTCACCGGCCTCGGCCAAGGTCACGAAGTGATCGACCGCAGCGCGGAAGCCGTCGAGCGTCGGCGTGGTCGGGTACCGGACGACCACGAGCGGCCGAGCGCTCGCGTCGATACGAAACCCGTGGCTCCGCCAGACCAGGTCGCTCCCCTCCATCTCGATAGGGTGCCTGGACCGCGAGCCAGCCGACCAGGGTTTTTTTGATCGTTTGGTGGGTGGTCGCCCGACTTCCTCGCTTGGCCGCGTGCGCATCTCGCACAGCGAGGAGGTCAGCCCGCGAGCGTTCGGAGCTGCACCTTGCGGCGGCGAGGGCGCTTGGCGCCCGGCGGCGCGACCCACTCGCCCTCGGGGGTGAGCAGATCGGCGACGAGATCGTAATCGGCGGCGTTCGTGACGAGCGCCTTCCGGATCTCGCCAGGGCTCGCGTCTCCGTTCGAGAGGTAGATCTTGCCGTCGACCTCGGGGGCCTGACCCCACCAGCGGCCCTCGAGGAGGTACTCGTGCTCGTCGCTCTGGCCGTCGACCAGCACCTCGAGCTCGGTGCCGATGCGCGCCTTCATCTTCGCCCGGCTGATGGGGCGCTGCGCGCGCATCAGCTCGCGATGGCGCGCGCGCGCGACCTTCGCGGGGACGAGGTCGTCCATCGCGCCGCTCGCGGTGCCCTCCTCCGGCGAGTAGAGGAAGACGCCGAGGTGATCGAGCTCGGCCCACTTCACGAAGTCGACGAGCTCGCGGAAGTCCTCGTCGGTCTCGCCCGGGTGCCCGACGATGAAGCTCGAGCGGAAGACGAGGTCGGGGACGTTCTTGCGGAGCTTGTCGACGAGCTCGTAGAGGCGCTTGCCGCCGTGGCCGCGCTTCATGCGGCGGAGCATCGGCGTGCTCGCGTGCTGCAGCGGCATGTCGATGTAGGGGAGCACCTTCGGGTGGTGCGCCAAGACGTCGACGAGGTCGCGGGTGAGCGTCTCGGGGTAGAGGTAGTGCAGGCGCACCCAGCGCAGGCCCGGCACCTCGGCGAGCGCGGCGGCGAGCGTCGCGAGGCTCGGGCGGCCGTCGAGGTCGCGTCCGTAGGCGATGGTGTCCTGGCTGATGAGGCAGACCTCGACGACGCCGCGCTCGACGAGCTGTTCGGCCTCGGCGACGAGATCCTCGACGCGGCGCGAGCGCTGCTTGCCGCGGAAGCTCGGGATCGCGCAGAAGGAGCAGCTGCGGTTGCAGCCTTCGGCGATCTTCAGATAGGCGCTGTGGCCACGCTGCGTGAGCACACGTGGATCGGTCGCGCGCATCGTGTAGTCGGCGGGGTTACCGACCTGCATGCGCTCGACCTGGTCTTGTCGCAGGACGGGGCCGAGCTTGAGCATGTCGCTCGAGCCGAGGAAGACGTCGACCTCGGGCATCTCTTCGGCGAGCTGCTCGGGGTAGCGCTGGGAGAGGCAGCCGGCGACGACGAGGCGCTCGAGGCGACCCTGGTCGCGCAGCGCGGCCATCTCGAGGATCGTGTCGACGCTCTCTTCTTTGGCGGGCCCGATGAAGCCGCACGTGTTGACGACGATGACCTCGGCCTCGGTCGGGTCGTCGACGTGGCGGAACCCTTCGAGGCCCGAGACGCCGAGCATGACCTCGGTGTCCACGCGGTTCTTCGCGCAGCCGAGTGAGACGAAGTGGATGGTGCGTGCGTCGCCCATGAGAGCGGGTAGAGGTAGCGCTTCGGCGAGGGCCACGCCAACCGACCCGCTCGCCGACGCGGGCTGGGACGGAACGAAGACGGCCCCGAGCTCGCGCTGGGGGCCGTCGTCGAATCGCGGAGGCTCAGCTCACTTACGGATGCCGAGCGCCTCGATGATCTTGCGGTAGCGCTCGACGTCCTTCTCGCGGACGTAGTCGAGCAGGCGGCGGCGGCGGCTGACCAGCTTGAGGAGGCCACGACGCGAGTGGTGGTCCTTCTTGTGGGTCCGGAAGTGCTCCGTGAGGTAGATGATGCGCTCGGTGAGGAGGGCGATCTGCACTTCGGGGGAGCCGGTGTCGCCTTCGTGGGTCTTGAAGGCGCCGATGAGCTCCGCCTTGCGGTCGTTGTTGAGGGCCATGATGTCTCCGTGCCAGGTACGGGCGCGCCCTCCGGCACGGGGAGGGCGCGTGGGTGGTGATGAAAACGACAAACGCGGGGCGAGCCCGCGAAAGCGGCGCGAGTATGGCAGCGGTCGGCGTGTCGTCAAGCGTGGGTGTGCCCCCGCCTCGGAGGTCTGGTCTCCTGGTCTCGGGGTCCTGGTCTCGGGGTCCTGGTCTCGGGGTCCTGGTCTTGGGGTCCTGGTCTTGGGGTCCTGCTCTCGTGGAGCTCCGGCGCCGGACGTTTCTGTGCGCGCACGTGGACGACGTGGACGTTCACGGATTGATCTCGTCTCTGCGCGGCTCACGGCGGGGGAGGACACGCCCCGCCACACCGGCGCG
>JAHBWH010000109.1 GCA_019637115.1 Myxococcales bacterium
TCGTGCACCACCGACGGGCCGAGGAGCTCGACCGCCCCGCGCACTTCTTCGAGCACCCGGTCCAGCAGCCCGAGCGTGCGCTCGCGCGCGTCGTCGGGCGCGGGGAGCACCTGCACCTGCAAGCGCACGGCGGTCAGCATCTGCCCGACGCCGTCGTGGAGCTCTCGCCCGATCGCGCGCCGCTCCGCCTCTTGCAGGGACACCGCGCGGGCGGTCAGCTCGCGCAGGCGCTGCTCTTGCGACGAGAGCGCCTCGTTCGCCGCCTCGAGGTCACGCACGCGGTCGCTGACCTGGCCCTCGAGATCCCGGTTGAGCACCTCGAGCGCGCCCCGCGAGGCGCGCAGCTCTCCGACGAGCCCCTCGATCTGCGTCTCGGCCTCGAGCAGGGCGCGGCGCGGCAAGAGCCAGAGCAACGCGGCGAGCACGAGCGCGAGCGCGAAGAAGGGCAACGCCAGGCGCAGGGTCTGCGCCCGCGCGCGCGCGAGATCGACCGCGACCCAGACCTCGCCCCCGTAGTCTCCGATGTTCGCGCGCTCCCACGCGAAGCGCCCCGAGGACGCGCCGTCTTCTGCGATGAGCGCGCCGCGCTCGTCGCGGACCTCGATCCGCCCGAACGCGGGATCTCGGCGCACGCGGCCGACGTGCTCGACGAGCTTCGGCGAGTCGTACCGCCAGAGGGTCGGTCGGCGCGCGGTCTCGACCACGAGCGCGCGCCCGAGCTCGTCGGCGATGTCGGCGGCGCGCTCTCGGAGGTCCGAGACGTGCACGACGTGGTAGGCGGTGGGCGCGCTCATGGTCACGACCGCCACGAGCGCCACGAGGAGCGGCGCGCTGCGGACACCGAGCGCGCGCGCGAGCCCCAGCGCGTGGCCCGACGTCGCGCCGGCCGGATCGCGCCGCGTCACGGCGCCCCCCGCGGCTCGGGGCCCTCGGGGCTGTCGGGTGCGAAATAACCGAGCGCCTCGGTGAGCTCCCGTGCCGCCGGGGAGGTGAGCCACGCGATCCACGCATCGAGCGGGCCCTCGAGACAGCTCCACGTGGGCGGCGACGCGTGCACGACGACCGCGAGCTCTTTCCACGGGGGCGTCTCGTCGCCTTCGCGGATGGGGCGCGCGCGCGCGTGGAGCCCCCGGAGGAGGAGCTGGCCACGATCGAAGAGCCCCGTCGCGTCGCGGACGACGTCGAGCGCGGTGGCCATCGCGTCGTCGCTGAAGAGCACCTCGAAGCGAGCCTCGCGGACCGCCTCGTCGTGGGCATCGGCGAGCGCGGGCCAGCGCGAGCGGAGGGTCGCCACGCCGGAGTCACCGAGCTCGCGCAAGAGCGGCGTGACGTCCGCGCGCTCGCCTCGGAAGAGGGCGGCGACGGCGGCGGGCGCGATGGGCGTCGCGTCGTCATCTGGGGTGACGAGCACGACCTCGGTCGCCGCGTAGGGGATCACGCGCAGGCCCGTCGCTTCGTCCGGACCGAGCCGCCGAGAGACGAGCGCGGCGTCGATCGCGCCGTCGCGCAGCGCCCGAAGCCCCCCCGCGCTGCCGACGGACTCGCGGGCGAGGTCGACGGGGAGTCCGCCCTCGGCGAGGTAGGCGTCGAGGAGGCGCTGCGTGAGCGCGAGGTTGCTGCCGCTGCCCGCGACGAGGCATCGGTCGCGCGGGGCGGGATGGATCTCCGTTGGCGTCGGCGCGGGGGCGTCGCTGGCCTCGATCCCACGCGCCAGGCCGAGCGAGGCGCCGACGACGAGCGCCAGCGCGGCGAGCGAGAGGAGCCACGCGGAGCGCGTGGGCGTCGGGCGAGGGAACCCGGGTGGCCTGGGCGACACGCGGGCGAGGGTAGCTCGTGCCCTCAAGGGCAGTCGAACGTCGCGTCGAGGGCGTCCGCGAGCGCACCCGTGGTGGCGGGCGGCTCGGCTCCCATGAGCGCGGCCTCGAGCGCGGCCGCGTTGGCAGCGTCGCGGGCCTCGTAGAAGGGCGCGACGTAGCCGGAGAAGACCTGCGCGAACGCCCAATGGTAGGCGCGGACGTCGCCCTCCGCTTCTGCGGCGGCGCGCAGGCGCGAGGCGAGCACCTTGGCCGAGCCCACGACGACCGCGCGGTCCAGCTGCGCGGCGGCGCGGTCGCGCAGCGCGAGCTTCGTCGCGGTGTCCGCGCGATCGAGATCCCGCCAGCAGCGCACGGCGAGGATGCCGTCCCACGCGCGGTCGTGGGCGAAGGGCGAGACCTCGGCGACATAACGCGCGAGACCGAGCCCGCCGCGGGCCGGTTCGCCGCCCGCGTAGTAGGCGTACGCAGAGTCGCAGTCGCGCGCTTGCGTGGCGCACGTCAGCGCCTCCTTGTAGACGGAGACGGCGAGGAACCAGAGGAGCCCGCCCTCGACGCGCGCGGCGTGGACGCGGGTGGGCGCCTCGCCCATCGCGCCGCGCATCAAGCCGTCGAGGATGATGGGCTGCAGCGTGATGGGGCCTACGCAATAGTCCGGGAACATCTCGGCCACCGCTGCGACCGTGCAGTCGGTGCCCGCGGGGACGGTGACGTGGGGGTCGTAGCGGCGCACGACCCGCGAATCGAGACCCTCTTCTTCCTGGTACGCGGCGCGTGCTTCCAGGAAGTCGTCGGGGCTGGGGTCGCGCGTGGGGTCGAAGATGGCCGCGGCGATCTCTTCGAAGGCGCGGACGCGCGCGATCGTGCTGATCGAGCTCTGGATGCGGACGTACGCACCCTGGTCCGAGACACAGCTCGGCCAGGCGTCGTCTTCGCAGGGGGCATAGTCGTCGGCCGCGGGGACGCACTCGCCCGGATCGGGTCGCGTGTCGGGGTCTCGGGGGGAGCACATCTCGGGTCCACCGTCCGAGCTGACGGCGCCGTCCATCACAGGGGAGTCATCGTCGCCGCAGGCCGTCGCGAGGACGCACACCACGGCGAGGAGCTTCAGGGGATCGGTCACGAGCGACAGGCTCGCGAATCGTCGCCGCCCCGACCATCCGGGGGAGCCCCCCTTTTGGCCGAGGGAATACCCTCGCAGCGCGCGCTTTTGCCGCCCGGCGAACTGTCCACTATCTTTCCCTCCATGCTCGGACTGCGCCACCCGACCAACTGCGCCTGCGAAGCCCACTCCAAGCAGCGCCTCACGGGTGACCCACGCCTGGCGGACGAAGGCGCCGTGAGCCGCTGGCTCGGCAACCTCGGCCCCGTGCTCGCGTGCGCGGTCTGCCCCGCGTGCGTGACGACCTACGCCAAGGTCTTCTCGCTGATGGGGCTCGGCTTCGCCCTGACGGAGACGCAGCACGTCGCGCTCCTGACCTTCGCGGTGCTCATCAGTCTGGGTCTCAGCGGACGGCGGACGTGGATCGAGCGACGGGCTTGGCCGATCGTCGTCTCCGTGCTCGGGTGCGCGCTGCTCGTGCTCGGGCACGTGCTCGGCGAGGTGCACTGGCTCGAGTGGTCCGGGGTCGCAGTGCTGCTCGTGGGCGGGCTCGCGGAGCGACAACTCGCGCGGCGGAGCGCCCTGCGCCGCCAGGTGCTCGTACCCGCCTGACGGAACGCGAAGGGCGCCACCGACGTCACCGTCGGGGCGCCCCACGCGAATGACCTCAGTCCTCGTCGGGGAAGCACATGTCTGCGGCGCGGTCGGCGCGGGCTGCCTCCGCCAGGCAATCAGTCCGGCGCTCGCCGGTCAGCCCATGGCAGATGTCATCGCTGCCACAACGCACGTCGGGGTCGTGCTGCGCCTCACAGGCTTGGACCTGCGCCTCCGAGATCGTGCACCCGTGGCCGCGGATGCAGCGCGCGAACGCCTCGAAGGCGTCCGCGATGCAGTCGACGTGGCTCTTGTTCATGTCGATCGCCGGCGAGTAGGACGCGACCAAGCAGTCGCGCTCGGCGTTGGTCAGGAGCCTGTCCGTGAGGCACTCGTTGACGGTGGCGTAGCCCCCAGCGGCGAAGCCGCACTCGCACTGGAAGCGCGTCAGGTCTTCCTGCGCGTCGAGCACGCGCTTGGTCAATCCGGTCGAGCTCGTGCACCCCACGAGCGTCATCGCGAGCGCGGCGACGCCGCACATCCACGTCTTGGTCATCGATCCTCCTTCGAGCCGCCGAGCGGCCTTCGCATCCCGAGGGGACGATACCGACGCGGCGCCTCCATGGGGAGCGCTTTTCGAGGGAGCGCTCTTCGAGCGTCACCAGAACTTGTCGAGGACCGGCCCGAGCTCTTCGTCCATCACGTGCAAGTCGGCGACCTCGTCGCGGTCCATGAGCCACTCGGAGACGCGCGCCGCGCGCTTCATCCCTCGGCCGCCCTCCTCGAGGACGTCGACGAAGTCCGGGACCATCGTCGCGACCGAGGCGCCCTCCTCGAGCTCGAGCCAGCCTTGCTTGATCATCGCCTCGAGGAGCTCCGTCGCGCTCTGTCGCAGCACGTTGACCTCGGCGCTGACGGGCGCCTCGCCGGCCCCGCCGGTCATCCCCCCGCCGAGGGTCGACAGGTCGATCTCGCGGGTCGGGTCGGCGTCCTCCTCGAGGGCGGGGGGGAAGAAGGCCTCGTAGAGGCCCGCCTCGACCTTGGTGATCTCCGGCGGCCCAAAGGCCTGCACCGCGAGGTGAATCGAGAGCAGCTCGACGGCGCGGCGCTCGGGCGCGCGCGACGCGGCGCCCTCGGCCTTGAAGCGGAAGCGTACGCCCGAGAACCTCAGGCCGCCCGCGAACGAGACGGGCACCTCTTTGTCGTGTCCGTCGTCGTAGAAGATGTCGGCGGTGCAGGTGAGCTCGACGTCGAGGACGGCGTCTTGCACCCCCGTGATGCGGAGCTTGGTGTCGGAGAGGTCGGTGTCCTCGACGACGTAGAGGCTCGCGAGCGGCTCACCGTCCCCGAGCCAGGGCTCGTGCTGATAGACCTCGAGCCCGACGAGCTCGCGCCAGTCGAGACCATCGAACTCCAGGTCCTTGATCACGAGGCGCGGGGCGAAGGTCGCGCCGAGCCCGTCGCTCGTCTTGACCTTCGTCTCGCGGCAGACGAGCTCGAGGCCCCAGGTGCCGCGCGGGCTGAGCCAGATCCGAGAGGCCTCGGGGTCGAGGGGGAAGGCCCAGTCGTCACCGATACGGAGCATGCCCGGGCGGGAATAGCACCAGTGGTCTCGCAGGGGTAGGCATTCTCGCACGCGCGGCGTGGGCGAACGCTGGCCTCCCCACCCAAGCGTGCTACCCCAAGTCGCTTTATTCGGCGGCCGCTAGGAGGGCCGTCGGGAACGACGGGAGCGTGGCCATGGCCTCAGATCGCATCGCGGCGTCGGTCTCACCAGCAGGGGAGGGGCGCGCGCCGTCCGCCGAAGGGGAGGGGGACGAGGACCGCGACCGAATCGTCGGCGAAGAAGAGAAGGTGCTCGCCCGCGTCGCGCGCACCATCGGCCAGAAGCGCGGCCCCAAGCGGGGTCAGGTGGCCGATTACGACGCCGAGCTCCTCGCCCTGCGCGACCAGATCCGCACGGCCCGTCTCGAGGACATCCCGCCGCTCATCGAGGAGATGGAGCGGCTGCAGGGCGTCGCGCAGCGCCGCGCGGCGGTCCAGGACGGCGTCGTCGATCCGATGGCGCCCTACTTCGGGCGCCTCGTGCTCGAGGAGAACGACAAGAAGCGCGAAGTGCTGATCGGCCGCAGCACCTTCCTCGACGCCGCGACCGGCGTGCGCATCGTCGACTGGCGCGACGCGCCCGTCAGCCGGATCTACTACCGCTACGAAGAGGGTGACGACTACGAGGAGACCTTCGGGGATCGCGACGTCGAGGGCGAGGTCCTCGTGCGACGCTCGCTCACCATCGGGCAAGCGCGCCTCAAGCGCATCGGCTCGCCGCAGGGGGTCTTCGTCAAGAAGCTCGACGGCAGCTGGCGGCGCGCGGGCGCGAGCGCCGTGCGCTTGAGCGGCGGGCAGGGGCAGGCGATGCGCCCCGAGAAGCACCACGCCCCGAGCAAGCCCGGCAAGCTCGGCATGGGCGACGATCTCGACATGGAGCGCGAGGACAAGACGCTCTCGGAGATCACCGCGCTCATCGACCCGCGCCAGTTCGAGCTCATCTCGAAGCCGACCAGCGGTCTCGTCGTGATCCAGGGCGGCGCCGGCAGCGGCAAGACGACCATCGGGTTGCACCGCCTCGCGTACCTCGCGTTCCAGGATCCGAAGCGCTTCCGCGCGGACAAGATGCTCGTCGTCGTCTTCAACGACGCGCTCGTCCGCTACATCAGCCGCGTCCTCCCGGCCCTCGGGGTCCAATCCGTGCCGGTCATGACCTACGAGAAGTGGGCGGCGAAGCTCCGGCGCCAGCACGTCCCGCACTTCCCGGAGGGGTACTCCGAGGAGACGCCCGCGGTCGTGACGCGCCTGAAGAAGCACCCCGTGCTCCTGCGCATCATCCACCGCGAGACGCAGCGCATCGCGGACGCCATCGACGCCGAGGTGCTCGACACCGGCAAGCGCCACGAGGGCGGCGCCCGCATCCTGCGGGTGTGGCGCGAGACGGCGGGCGAGGCGCCCGGGATGCGGATGTCCATGCTCCGCGCCTGGATGAACGACCCCGAAGGCGACGGGAAGTCCTTGCCCATCGAGGCGCGCCACGCGGTGGAGCGGGCGCTCGACCACGGCGCCGAGAAGGTCGAGGACGTCGCGCAGGTCTGGGCGGACGTGCTGACGGACCGCGACCGCCTCACGCGCGCCTTCGCCGAGGAGGCGCCGACCGCCTTCTCGCCCTCCGAGCTCGACTGGGCGCACGCCTGGTGCGCGCGTCGCGCGCCCGCCGCGATCCAGTGGCGCGACGAGAAGCTCGAGGACGACGACGAGCGCGAGGGCGACGACGCGGACCGCGCGGTCGGCGTCGACGGAGCGAGCGAGGTCGAGATCCCGACCCTCGATCGAGAGGACGACGCGCTGCTCCTGCGCATCCACCAGCGCCTGCGCGGACCGCTGATGGCCCGCAAGGAGCGCGTCCAGTACGAGCACGTCTTCGTGGACGAGACGCAGGATCTCTCGCCGCTCGAGCTCGCGGTCGTGCTCGACACGACCAGCGCGGGCAAGAGCGTCACGCTCGCCGGCGACGTCGCGCAGAAGCTCTACATGGACAACGGCTTCTCCGACTGGGTGAGCGTCCTCGCCGACCTCGGCCTCGACCACGTCGAGATCGAGCCGCTCAAGCTGAGCTACCGCTCCACCCACGAGATCCTCGACTTCGCGCTCGACGTCCTCGGCCCGCTCCGCGGCGAGGTCAGCGGCCAGGCCACGCGGCATGGCGCGCCGGTCGAGCTCTTCCGCTTCTCGACGAGCGGCGAGGCGGTGGCCTTCCTCGCGGAGGCGCTGCGCGACCTGGCGCGGGCGGAGCCCCTCGCGAGCGTCGCGATCATCGCGCGCTACCCCGAGCAGGCGGACGAGTACTTCAAGGGGCTCAAGCACGGCGAGGTCCCGAACCTCCGGCGCATCGCCGACCAAGACTTCCCGTTCCGCGCGGGCGTCGACGTCACGGACGTGCGCCAAGTGAAGGGCCTCGAGTTCGACTACGTGATCATCGTCGAGGCCAACACCACGACCTTCGGCGAGGACGACGAGGCGCGGCACCTCATGCACATCGCCGCGACGCGCGCGGCCCACCAGCTCTGGGTGGTGACGACGGCCTCTCCGACGATGCTCATCCCCGAGGCGCTCCGGCAGCAGGCCTGATCGTCCGACGAAGCGCGATGACGATCGGCGAGCTCGAGGGGCTCTGCGCGCGCCGCGCCGCGCGCTTCCCGGACTTCGACGCGGCGGACGTGCTGCGCGACGACGGCCAGCTGCTGGTGGTCGCCAAGCCCGCCGGCGTCCCCTGCCAGGCGCCCGATCCGAGCTCGCGGGACGACCTGCCGCATCGCCTCGGCCGATGGCTCGCCGCGCGCGGAGAGGCGCCGTACCTCGGCGTGCACCAGCGGCTCGACCGCGACACGTCTGGCGTCATCGCGTACGCCCGCACGGACGAGGCCAACCGGTACCTGGCCGAGCAGATGGAGGGGCGCCGCGCGGAGAAGACCTACGTCGCGGCCGTCACGGGGTGGCGCGGCGGCGCGCGGACGCTGCGACACCGGCTCGCGAAGGGCGCGCACGGCGTGGAGGTCGTGCGCGCGCCCGCGGGCAAGGAGGCCGTCTCGCACGTCGAGGTGCTCGAGCGCCACGGCGAGCGCGCGCTCTTGCGGGTGCGCATCGACACGGGCCGGACGCATCAGATCCGCGTCCAGCTCGCCGCCGAGGGCGCGCCCGTCGCCGGGGATTCGCTCTACGGCGGCGCGCCCGCGCCGCGCCTGATGCTGCACGCGGCCTCGGTGCGCTTCGACCGCCCGTCTCCCGGGTCGGCCTCGCCGACGCCACCGACGTTCGAAGCGCCCGTCCCCGCGGCCTTCACGCGATGGCTCACGCACGCCGACGGGCCCTTTGCGGCGCCCACCCATCCCGGAGCGCTCGCCGACGCCCTCCGCGAGGCGCTCGAGCGACGCTGGGGGCTCGCGCGCGCTGCCTGCGCGGAGGAGCCGACGACGGCGTTTCGTCTCGTGAACGCCGAGGGGGACGGCGTCGCGGGGCTGACGGTGGATCTCTACGGCGACCACCTCGTCGCGAGCCTCTACGACGCCGCGATCGACCACGAGGAGTCGCTCCTCGACGCGCTCGAGGCGCTCGGCTTCGAGGGCATCTACCTCAAGCGCCGGCCGAAGCAGGCGAACGTGATCGTCGACCCGCGTCGCCAAGAGGTCGCGCCCGCGGCGCCGGTACGCGGCCGAGCCGCGCCCGCCGAGCTCATCGTCTGGGAGCACGGCGTCCGCTATCCGGTGCGCCTCGGAGACGGCCTGTCGACGGGCCTCTTCCTCGACATGCGCGAGCCACGCCGACGCGTGCGGGAGGCGGCGAGCGGTCGCCGCGTGCTCAACCTCTTCGCCTACACGGGCCCCTTCAGCGTCGCGGCCGCCGCGGGCGGCGCGACCGAGGTGCTGACCGTGGACGTGGCGGCGCCCGCGCTCGCGCGGGCCGAGGAGGCCTTCGCGCTCAACGGGCTCGAAGGTCAGCGCACCTATCGCGCCGACTGCTTCGACTTCCTCGCGAGAGGGGTCGCGCGTGGCGAGCGCTTCGACATGGTGATCTGCGACCCGCCGACCTACGCGACCACCAAGCGCACGCGCTGGACGAGCGGCAAGCAGTGGGTCGAGCTCGCGGAGCGGTGCCTGCGCGTCGCCGCGCCCGGCGCGATCGTGCTGCTCTCGAGCAACGACCACCGCATGAGCGCCGAGCAATTTCGTCGCTACGCGCGCGAGGCCGCGGAGCGTGTCGGCGTCACGCCGAGTGTCCTGCGCACCCTGCCCGCGCCATGGGACTACCCCGCGACGCCTGGTGCGCCGCCCGCGTTCAAGCGCTTGTGGATTGAGCTCTGAACGCCGAACCAGTCGGGATCACGACGGAATACGAAAAAGCTCGCCGCAGGTGAGTAATTTTCGCGCAACGCCTTTCCTTCCGCTCGGTTTCATGTAGGATGCGTCCCGTGACTCGGGGTTGGGTTACGTCAGCCGTTTTGGCGGTGTTGATGGGGTCGGTGGCGGCGCACGCGCAGTCACCCGAACAGGACGCGTCCGACGCGCCCGAGTGGTACGAGCGCGAGGGCTCGGACGAGGGCTGGGCGAGCCCGACCGAGCGTCCACCGAGCCCACCGCCGAGCGCCGCCGAAGACGACGACGCGAGCGAGCCACGGCTCGCCGTGACGCCCGCGCCCTCGGACACGAGCGCGCCCTCGGTGGCGGCAGCGGACGTCGCGCCGGACGACGACGGCTTCCGCAGCGGGTTCTTCTTCGGTTCGTACGGCCGGGTGTCCGCCGCCAGCAACCTGCGCGGCGGCCTCGGGCGCAACGCGAACATCACGGCGTTCCACCCTCGCATCGACGAGGACCTCTACTTCGAGATCGAGCTGCGTCGCCAGGACCAGTTCTCCGAGAACGTCCGCTCGATCGTGGTCGCGACGGTCGCCTTCGGCGGCGAATTCTTCCACCTCAACGGCGACTTCAACGAGAACGTCGCCGTGCGCAACCTCTACGCCGAGGTCCAGAACGCGCTCGTCTCGAACCTCTCGCTCTGGGCTGGCAGCCGCATGTGGCGAGGAGACGACATCTACCTCCTCAACTTCTGGCCGCTCGACAACATCAACATGATCGGCGGCGGCCTCGACTACCGCGCGCTCGACGAGAAGCTCGACCTGCGCCTCGCGGTCGGCCTCGCGCGGCCGGACGACCCCTTCCATCGCCAGGTCACGGGCGTCGTCGCGAACTCGGGCTTCCTCCCGCATGACGTCGTCATCCTCGACCGGCCCCGCATCACGGCGGCGGCGAAGGCGACCTTCTTCCCCTTCGGTCGGCGCGTGCGCACTGGCGCGAAGGTCCTCGTCTACGGTGAGGGCCACTTCCTCCCGCGCGGCGAGCGCGAGCTCGAGTTCGGCCTCCGCGAGATCATGCCCTACGACAGCGGCATGGTGCTCGGCGGCCAGATCGGCGGCTGGCAGGTCTCGAACCGGGCGTTCGTGAACCTCTTCTTCCGCCACGCGCGCGGCCTCGGCGCGTACAACCCGCTCGGCGTCCCCTTCCGCACGGGAGGCGTGCAGACGACCGAGCGCGCGCGCGAGACCATCGTGGGCCTGAGCGGCAACTACGAGCTCGGGGCCTTCGGCCTCCAGCTCGGCGCGTACTACCGCTACTTCCGCGACGCCGACCCGAACATCTTCGATCGCAGCGCCCTCGCCGAGGGCGCCGTCAACGTCCGCCCGCACGTCTGGATCGGCGAGCGCGCGGGCCTCTCGCTCGACCTCGCCTACCAGGCGCTGCAGGCGTCGGCGCTCGACGAGCGCACCGGCCGCGTCGTGCGCGGCGGCGTGACGAAGATCGGCTTCATCCCCTTCTACAGCCCCTTCGGCCGCGGGACCTTCACGCGGCCTCACCTTCGCCTCATCTACTCGATGAGCATCCGCGACCAAGGCGCGCAGGCCCTTTACCCGACGGAGGATCCGCGCTCGCGGACCGCCGTCGAACATTTCCTCGGAGTGGGAGCAGAATGGTGGTTCGACAGCACCAGCTACGGCTTTTGATCGCGGTCCTCGCGGTCGCCGCCTGCGTGGACGGCGAGCTCGCGGACGTTCGCACCCAACCCATCGCGACCCACGTCGACGATTGGCGCGACGAGGTGATCTACCAGCTCCTCACCGATCGCTTCGCGAACGGTGACCCGGGCAACGATCACCGCGTCGACCCCTCGCCGGCGACGCTCGCGCGCTACAAGGGCGGCGACTACCAGGGGATCATCGACAACGTCGACTACCTCGAGGAGCTCGGCGTCACGGCGATCTGGATCAGCCCCATCGTGCTGAACGTCGACGCCGACGCCGGCTTCGACGGCTACCACGGCTATTGGCAGGTCGACCTCGAGCGCCTGAACCCGCACTTCGGCGACCTCGCGACGCTGCGGCAGATGATCCAGGTCTGCCACTCGAGGAACATCAAGGTCATCCTCGACATCGTCACGAACCACCTCGGGCAGGTCTTCTACTACGACATCAACCGCAACGGGCGCCCCGACGAGTGGCTCTCGGGCGGCTACCCGACCAACCCGGGCGACCCGCAGGCGCCCGCCGGCACGCCGGTCACGCGCATCACCGAGTACGACCCCGACTGGGATCCGCGCGGCGTGCAGTCGGTCACGAGCCTCGGCGAGTCGGGCCCCGCGCCCATCCGCTTCTTCGACATGCCCGAGATCTTCCGCGTGCCCCCGCGCCCGGCGATCTTCCAGCGCTTCGAGGTCTACAACCGTCGCGGCAAGGTCGTGGACTGGAACGTGCGCGAGCAGGTCGTGCTCGGCGACTTCCCGGGCGGCCTCAAGGACATCGACACGACGCGCCAGGACATCCGCGACGAGATGGTCCGCATCTTCAGCGATTGGGTGCTCAAGCTCGACCTCGACGGCTTCCGCATCGACACCATCAAGCACGTGGAGCACGAGTTCTGGGAGGACTTCGCGCGCCGCGTCCGTGAGCGACTCGCGGCGGCAGGCAAGAACAACTTCCTGATGTTCGGCGAGTCCTTCGGCGGCGGCGACGCGCTCGACGGCAGCTACACGATGCCCGGGCAGCTCGACTCGGTCTTCTACTTCACCCAGAAGTACGTGGTGTACCGCGACATCTTCGGCGCGGGCGGCGCGACCTCGGCCATCGACCGCCTGCTCGCAGACCGCGCGGTCAACTACGGCTCGACGCCACAGGACCTCGGCATCGGCATCCCGCCGCAGGAGGCCCTCGTCAACTTCGTCGACAACCACGACGTGCCGCGCTTCCTCTGGGAGACGCCGGACCGCCGCAAGCTCCACGCGGCGCTCGCGTACCTCTTCACCCAGCAGGGGATTCCCTGCATCTACTACGGGACCGAGCAGGACTTCGCGGGCGGCAACGACCCAGGCAACCGCGAGCCCCTCTGGGAGAGCGGCTACCGGCGCGACGGGGAGACCTTCCGCTGGATCGCGCGGCTCACGCGCGTGCGACGCGAGTACGCGGCGCTCCGGCGCGGCGACTTCACGCTCCGCTGGACGACCGACCGCACCGGCGACGCCGTCGACGCGGGCATCATCGCCTTCGACCGCGTCTACGAAGGCCAGTACGCGCTCGTGGTCATCAACGCGCAGGGCGATCACACGAGCGAGACGCGCTCGCCCGAGGGCGAGGCGATGATGGTCGGCGCCACGGCCGGTACGGTGCTCGTCGACGTGCTCTCGGGCGACCGGTTCACGGTCGGCGCGGGCGGGGAGCTGACGATCTCGGTCGAAGCGCTCGGGTCCAGGATCTTGGTCCCCGAGGATCAGTTCCAGGGCTGAGCGCGCGTACACCATCGCCACGCAATGGTGTACGAATGCGCCCGTGACCGCACCGTCGAGCGTAGAACCCGAGCCGGAGCCCGCCTCGACGCCCGGACAGAAGCTGCTGGCTCGGATGCTGGAGCGCCTCTTCGCCTCGATGCGGAGCGGGCCCGCGATGAACTGCCGACCGCACTCGAGCCGGCAGCGCGTGGATCTGGTCGAGCTCGCCCGCCTCGACGGCACCAAGCCGCAGCAGCTCCTCACCGAGCTTCTCGGCCCCGACGCCTCGACCAAGCGCGCGGCCAAGCTCACCGAGCCGAGCGCCACGGCATCACCGTCCGAGCGACAGGCCTACGACCGTCAGGAGGCGCTGCTCCGGAAGCTGCGGACCATCGCCGAGGACGCCGCCACCTTCGAGCAGGAGCACGGTGTCCACGCGCTCTACGTCGGCTTCCCGCTCTTGGCCGTCGAGCCGCGTGCTCGCAGCCAGGGCCAGCGCATCCTCGCGCCGCTCGCGTTCATCCCGGTGAACCTGGCGTTGAAGCGGGGTCGCAAGCCCTCGGTCGAGCTCAGCTGCGCGGCCGAGGGGCGCGAGCGGGTCATCGCCAACCCCACGCTGCTGGCGTGGGTCGAGCAACAATGCGGCGCCCGCCTCGAGGAGCTCTTCGAGGACGACGAGGGCACGCAGCCCTGGCGCGAGGTCGCGGAGCTGGTGAAGGCCGTCTTCGAGGCGCTGGAGCTCGACCCGCCCGAGTCGCCGCGGGAGGGATCGCCGCTCCTCGCGATCTCGGGCGAGCCAGCGGAGCCTCAACTGGAGCCGCGCTTGCTCCCTTGCGCGGTCCTCGGACTCTTTCCGATGTCGAACCAGGCGCTGGTGCGTGACACGCAGGCGCTGATCGAGGGCGAGCCGATGGATGGCCCCATCCGTAGCTTCCTCGACGTCGGCGCCTCGTTGGTCGACGAGGCGCCCCCGCGCGCCTCGACCGGCGCCCCTCACCTCAGCGGACGGCGCGTGTTCTCGGAGGAGCGCCTCGTCTCGCTCGCCGATCCTTGCCAGGCGCGCGCCGTCCGGCTGGCGCGAACCGCCCGCGGCCTGGTCGTCCATGGACCCCCCGGCACGGGAAAGTCGCAGACGATCACCAACGTCATCGGCGACCACCTGGCGCGCGGCGAGCGCGTGCTCTTCGTGTGCGACAAGCGGACCGCGCTGGACGTCGTGCAATACCGCCTCACGCACCTCGGCCTCGGGGATCTCTGCGCCGTCGTGCACGACGCGCAGCGTGATCAGCGCGACCTCTACCTCGGGATCCGCCAACAGCTCGACGCCCTGCCCGAGGCCAAGACCGACCCGCGCGCCGTCAAGGAGCTCGAGCGGATCGACGCCGAGCTCGGGCAGATCCACGCGGTCCTCACCGATCACCACGCCCGACTCGCGGAGCGGCCGAACGAAGGGACCGAGCCCTCCTTCCACGAGCTCGTCGGCGAGTGGCTCGGGATCGACGCGCCGCCGGAGCTGAGCGAGGTCGTCCCCAATCTGTCGGGTGTCGACGCGGACGCCGCGCGAGCCAGCGAGCGGACCGCTCGCGAGGTGCTCGCGCGCGCCACGCGGGAGCGCTACTCGGACAACCCCTGGCGCGACGCGCTCGGCCTCCGGCTCGCCGACTATCTGGCTCAGCCCGTGGAGCGGTGGCGCAGCGTCGTCGACGCGCTGGCCCAGGTCGCCGAGCGGGTGGACGCTACCCGCGACCCGTCCATTCCTTCCTTCGCACCCGAGGCGGTGATCGAGCAGGGCTCGGCGCGCGAGACGCTCGCTCGAGACCTCCGCGGAGCGCTCGATGCGTTGGACCCGGAGGGCGCGAAGCATTGGGCCCGCGCGCAGGAGAAGGAGCGTGAGAAGGCGGCCTCCGAGCTCGCCGCCTTGGCGCCCGCGCTCGCCCTCTTGGAGGACGCCGCGCCCGATCCCGAGCTCGCCGTCGTGGAGCGCGCCGAGCGCTTCGAGACTGGGCGCATCGCCGAGTGGCTCGCGGTGCTTGGGAGCTATCTCGCCATCGCGCGCAAATGGTATGCGTTCGTCTTCTTCTTCACCCGCCGGCGCCGGGCGCTCGCGGTGCTGGAGCGCTTCGGGCAGGCCGTCTCGGCCGAGGCGGCCGATCGGGTGCGGGCCTTCCTCTCGGCGCTCCGCGCTCGCCGGATGCTCTCCGGCTGGCACGAAGACGCCTTCGGTGAGCGCGCCGACGACGAGGCGCTGCTCCGCCGCGCGCGAGGCAGCCGAGCCCTCCTCTCGACGTTGACCTCGCTGCGCTCGGACGCTCGCCTCACGTCGCTCGCCGCCGAGGTGGGACGAGCGCTCGAGGATGGCGAAGGAGAGCGGCTCGCGCGGGGGCTCGAGCGCTCCGCGGCACGGGCGGCGGCCATCGCGGAGCTCGAGGAGACGCTCTCGCGCGCAGACCTCTTTCGGGCGAGCTGGCGCTCGTCGATCGGCGAGGCGCTGCGGCGCGGCGAAGAGGTGGCGCCGCTCTTCGGGCGCATGCGCGAGGCGTTCTCCACCGTGGAGGGACTCTTGCGGATCCGCAGCGGGCTCGAAGAGCTCCCCGCGTCGATCGCCGAGACCGTCGAGGCGCTGGCGCGAGCCGGCGCCGACGAGGACCACGGGTGGGATGCGCTGCGCCGTGGCGCGCTGGCCTCGCAGATCCGCGCGCGGATGGCCCTGCACGACACGTTGGCCGCGCTGGATGGCGGGCGACTCGACGCCTACCACCGCCGATACCGCGAGCTGGAGCGGCAGAAGCAAACGATCGTCACCGACGTGGTGCGCCACCTCTGGGCGGTGCGTCAGCGCGAGCGCCTGCTCGCGACCACGGGCTCGCGCCTCAACGCCCTGGGGGCGGCCGTGCGGCGGCGCCTGATGCTGCGCGGCGAGCGGGCCATGAAGGTGCGCCAAGCCATCGCGGCCGGAGCCGAGGAAGAGGGCGGCGATCCGCTCTTCGACCTGCGCCCGGTCTGGATGGCCAGCCCCTCGACCGTGGCGCAGATCTTCCCGCGGACGCCCGTCTTCGACGTGGTGATCTTCGACGAGGCGTCCCAGTGCCGGCTGGAGGAGGCCTTGCCGGTGATGCTCCGCGCGAAGCGGGTGGTGATCGCGGGCGATCCCAAGCAGCTCCCTCCGACGCGCTTCTTCGAGTCCACCGTCACGCAGAGTCACGCCGACGAAGCGGAGACCGATCAGGATCTCTTCGAGGACCAGCAGGCCGAGATCGACGACCTGCTCGGCGCGGCGCTGAACCTCGAGATCGAGCAAGCCTACCTGGACGTGCACTACCGCTCGCGCAACGCCGACCTCATCGGCTTCTCGAACCAGAGCTTCTACGACGCGCGCCTCCAAGCCATCCCGGGTCATCCACGCAACCGCGTCGAGCACGCGCCGCTGCGCCTCGTACAGGTCTCGGGCACCTACGCCGAGCGGCAGAACGAGCGTGAGGCGCAGAAGGTCGTGGAGATCGTCAAGGACCTCCTCGCTCGCGAGCGCCCGCCCTCCATCGGCGTGGTGAGCTTCAACCTCACCCAGCGCGACCGCATCGTCGAGGAGCTCGAGAAGGCGGCCAGCGCGGATCCGAGCTTCGCCAGCCGGCTGGACGAGGCACGGCGTAGGCGCGGCGCCGACAGCTTCGAGGGCCTCTTCGTCCGCAACTTGGAGAGCGTGCAGGGAGACGAGCGCGATCACATCGTGATCAGCACGACCTACGGACCCGACGCACGAGGCCGCTTCTACCGCCGCTTCGGCCCGCTGGGGCGCGCGGGCGGTGGCCGACGTCTGAACGTGCTCGTGACCCGCGCGCGCTGCGAGATCCATCTGGTGACCTCGATCCCCCCCGAGGTCTATCGCAGCGTCCCGCCGCTCGAGCCCGGCCGGCAGCCGAACGGGGCCTACCACCTCTTCGCCTACCTCCGTTATGCAGAAGACCTCGAGCGCCTCTACCGGGAGGAGCAAGAGCGGCTCGCAGAGGCGGAGGTGGCACACGCGCGTTGCTACGTCCGCCCGACCGCCTGCCCCTCGCTCGTCACCGAGACCTTGGCGGCGCGCCTGGCGAGCGAGCACCAGGTCGCCGCCGACGTCTACTGGGGCAACGACGGCTTCTGCGTCGACGTCGCGCTTCACCACCCGAGCCGGGCCGAGGACGTGACCGTCGGGCTCCTCTGCGACGGCACGCGCTTCGACAAGACCGAGGATCCGGTCGAGTGGGACGTCTTTCGAACCTTGGTGCTCGAGTCGCAAGGCTGGGACCTCGTGCGGCTCTGGACCCCCGAGCTCTTCCGCGACCCTTCGCGCAGCGTCGAGGCGGTGCGCGAGGCCGTACGAGCGCACCTCGCCCGTGAACGTGCCGAGGGCGACGAGGGGGAGCGCACGCTGCACTGACGGCGAGGCACTACGCCTGCGAACGTCGCAGCTCGCGCCCTTCGACGACGAGGACGGGCTCGCGACCGATCTCCCAGGTCAGGTCGGGCGCGCGACCGTGCACGCGCAGCCGTCCGCCATGCAGCCCCTCGAGGTGGCAGAACTCGCAGGGGCTCGTGAGGTTCTCGAGCTCTTCGCCGCCCTGGTGGGCGCGGAAGACGACGTGGTGGCAGGTCACGTTGCGGCTATCGCAGACCGGGCTCGAGCAGCGAAGACGATCGCGGAGGTGGACGTCGCGATACTTGCCCCCGCCCGTCGCGACGAGCGGCAGCATGACGTGGCAGAGCGCGGTCACGGCGAAGCGGAGGAAGCTCCCGGGGAGGCCAGCGCGCTCGTAGCTGGCCTCGAGCTGACGGTAGTGGAGCGCGGCGTCCTCGCGACAGCGGATCTCGACGGTCGCGAAGCCAACACGGCGGCGCGACTCGTGAGCGCCCGCGAAGTGGTCGGACATCCGATCCGAAGCATGGTTCTGCGGGGAAACAGAGGTGTTTTTGGCGACGTCCGCAGGGGCCGTACCCAGGACGGGAGACTCGAGCGACTCCTCGGTGGCGGCGACGTCGGGAGCGGCGAACGTGGACGCCGCGGGGCGGGCGAGCGCGGGGCGGGCGAGCGCGGGGCCCGAGATCGTGCCCGAGACCCTGCCCGAGACCGCCTGTGGAGGCCTCGAGAAGTGGTCGGACATCTGATCCGAATGTGGATTCTGCGGTAAAATTTGGCCGCCATTCCTACGGAGCGATGGATCGACCCCCTCGAGAGCAGGCGTGGGGGGCGGGGTAGGGGGATCCTCGACCGCGGCGCGTCTTGCCCGCTCCACGCCCTCCATCACAGCCGCGACCGCGTCACGGTGCGGCGCGCACGCCATCCGGCCGATGAGCGCCTGCAATGACGCGCCCGAGAGCGTGTCGCGCTCCACCTTCCACGCGGCCTCGAGCGACTCGCGATCCGGTGGCAGCGGCGCGCGCTTCGAGCCGGTCAGCCGCATCGTGAGCTCCGCCGCCTGCACCTCCTCGCGCAAGTTCTCGTAGGTGCGCTGCTGCGCGCGCTTCACCCAAGCGTGCGCCGTCGTGCGGCTCGCGACGCGCGCCACCAGCAGCGCGGCCTCCAGGCCGAGCTTCCCATCCCGCAAGGCGTCGCCGAGAACGGGAAGCCGACGCGCCTCGCGGGCGAGACGAATCCGAGACCGCACGAGCCCGGCCGAGAGCCCGAGCCGCTCGCGGCAATATTGCTCCTCGCTCGCGTACTCGAGGGCCGCCCAGCCGCGCCGATGGAAGACACGCTCGGCCAGCTCGCCGAAGTAGAGCTCGCGCGCATCCAACGTGGCGGCGAGCGCGCGCAGCACCGCGTCGATTGCCCTGGGGCTGTGGGGCAGCGACGGCAGCTCCGGCGCGTCCCCCGCCTCCGTCGGAGGCGAGGCGAGCCGCGCCGCCGCGACCTCTTCGCGACGCCCTTGCTCCTCGCGCCCACGCGCCTGGGCGGCGTGCCACCGCGCCTGCTCCTCGACGACGTCCTCGGGCATGTTGTGCCAGCCGGGGACGTCGCGCATCACCTCGAGCAGCGACGTGTCGCCCTCGGCGAGCAGAAGCTCGAACCACTCCCGCGCGCCTACGCCCTCAACGCCTTGCAAGAGCCAGCGGCCGCGTTCGAGCCACGCCGCGTCTTCGAGCGGCATCGAGAGCCGCAGGGTCACGAAGCGCTCCTCCGGCTCGTCCGGATCGTGTCCACGCTCCCGCAAGACCTCGCGCGCCCCGCGCACCGTCATCCCGGCCGTCGCCTCGAGCAGCTCGACCTCGTCCTCGGCCGTCGCGAAGCGACTCAGTAGCGCGACCATGCTCCACGACAGGCGCCCCTCCCAGAACGTCGCGAGCATCCGCGGCAGCTCCAAGAGCCGCGACGCCACGGCGCGGGACTCGCCCGCCCACCCCTTGCTGCGCGAGAGCTGCTGGCGCGCGTAGGTCGCGAGGGACCGAAAGCCGAGCTCGCGATGATCACGACCGAGCGCGACCAGCGCGAGCCCGACTTGCAGGCGGACACGCCCGAGACCGCGCGCGAGCACGAAGAGCTCCGCGTCGGCGGCGGCGCGCTCGGCGGGCCCGAAGTCCGCGCGCCAGTCGAAGCGGGGCGACGCCGACCCGACGTGCTGATCATCGTCGCGGGAGGCGAGATCGAGCATGCCCCGAAGGTACTCGGGGGCTGTGACATCGAGCGTCGGCGGCCCCGAGGCCGACTCTCTCGCCAACGCTGGGCTCTCGCGCCGGGGTGGTGAACTGGCTTGCGCTCGCGCTCGCGCTCGCCTCTCGCCGGGACGATCGCCGGACTGCCGGCCCGCACGCGACGGCGACCGTCAGCGGCGGCGAACATCGGCCGAGGCACCGTGTCCGTTCAGGACCTGGGACCGTTCTCCAGCCAAACCACGGCTCCTCCGCGGAGCGCGATGCGCGTCGAGCAGGGTGCGTGCCCGTGAGGATCGTCGAGCGCGAGAGAGAATCCCTCGCGGGTCTCACGCAGATGCCCTCCGCGGCCGCGGAGGGCGCGCAACGTAGAGCCCTGCTCGCGCTCCCACCGCGTCGCCAGGAGGGACGCGGCGCATCGCGCCGCAGGGCGCCAACGCTCGGGCAAGCGCGGGCCGTCGACCTCGGTCCACCGATCGATCACCACCTCGGGGCAGCGGTCGAGCACGGTGATCTCGGTCGGCGCGCGACCGAGCCAACGACATAGGCGCGCGGCCACCGCGTCGACCGCGTCGTGCGCCGACGAGGATGCGACCTCGTCGACCAGGACGCCCTCCGTGAAGACTTGGGCGGCGTCGCCGAGCGACGCGATGCTCACGCTCACTTCGGCTTCGGCGAAGACCTCGCGGAGCGTCGCCGCATGACCTGGCTCGGGGTCGAGCGCGTCGAGGAGTCCGAGGGGGAGCCCGGCGGGTCGCGGACGTTCGCCCGCGAAGAGCGCCAGCACGGGATCGTCGAGCCGAAGCCGCGGATCCTCGAGCGCCACGCCGAGCGCAAGGAGGAAGCCTCTCCGCGCGCGCTCCTCGGCGTAGTCAGCCACCAATCGCTCGAGCTCGGCGCCGTACCAGCTCGCCATGACGAGCAGCCCGGTCGCCTCCGTGCGAATGGTTCGCTCACGCGAAGAGACGTGGGTCGGGGGCGGACGCTCGACGACCTCTCGAACGATCGGGAGATCTCGCGATGGAGGCCAACGAGCGAAGAGCAGCGCCGTGCGAGCGAGCACGCTCGCCTCGTCCTCGCGAGGGAGCGCTCGCCAGAGCTCTCGCTTCAGCTCGTCGGAGACGTCGGGGCAACCGAGGGGGCGGCCGTCGACCAGCCACCGACGCAAGAGCTCGCGCATCTTGCCCGCACTCGGCGCGGGGACGCCCAAGAGGGGCACCTCGCCGGGTCGGTCGTGTGCCTCGGTGACCGCGCCCTCCCTCGCGAGGTGGGCGAGCGCCGTCGCCGCTTCGCTGCGTTCGATCGTCGCGAGCTCTGCCCAGAGCACGTCCGCGGGCCGAGCGTCGAAGGGCCAAGCGGCGGGTCGGGCGCACGCTCGAAGCTCTTCCGCGTGGAACACACCCACCGACGCGAACCAGGCGCCATCATTGGCGACGAACGCGGCAGCGTGTCCCGCCCGCGCACGGAGATCGTCCACGACGGCCGCCAGCCTGTCGCGGATCGCGAGCTCGAGATCGCGCTCGAGAGACGGCGCGCCGCCCGCGACGTCAGCGACGAACGAAAGATCAATCCTCCGTAGTACGACGACGCTCTCCGCTGGAGCGACTGCTTCTACGGCGCGCTGGCACGCCCGCACGAGCGCCTCTTGGCCGGCGAGCGCTTCGGCGCCAGTCGCCGCCACCGACCGGACACGCAGCCGTGATATCCGATTCACGTCGGGCTCCAAGTGCGTCGAATAGGTTGGGCCGGGACGAATTCATCTAGCAAGGGCGCACGTCCTTCTTCGTTAGTTCGTTGATGACGTGTTCGTGTGTGCCGGTCTAACACGTCGCGATTCGGCCTGCGGCTCGAGGACGTCGTCCTCCCGGCAGGGTCCCGGCGTGTTCGAAACGCACGCCCACCGCGACCATGCTGGATCTACCGCGAACCTGGAGCGTCGGGCACGACCCACGCCCGGCTCACGGTGGATGGCGACGGCCGAATCCGGCTGCCGACGGACACGGCGCCGGTACCCGACGTTCCGTTCGTGGCGGCGAACGCAACACCCTTCGCCAGCGTCCCGAGCGCGTCCCGGCTTTGAACCAACGAGGTGACTCGGTGGAGCGATTCGACGAACGCTATCGTCCGCCCCGAAGAGATCTTCGCCAACATCGAAGGGTACGCGGACCTCGCGGAAGCGGAACGGACCGTGGGCGCGTCGCTCCGACGTCGGGCCGACGCGCTGCGCGAACGCGATAGGCTGTACGCGGCCGGTGACCGCCGCGGAGGGGAGGCGGCCGCGAGCCGAGCGCGACGGGAATCCGAGGCTTTGGCCGAGGTCGCTGCGATCCGGCACATGGAGGCCTCTGGCCACACGTTGGTGTACCGCGGTACCGGCGCGAACACGTTCGACCGGTGGCCGGCTACTGGCCGCTCACCGCGATGGCGCGCGGGCTCCCCATCGTGGCGACCGCGGGTTGCCCCTCCGAAGCGACGGACGAACAGCGGGCTGCGCTCGAGAACCTCTTCGACGCCATGCACACCGCGGTGCGCTTGCGGAAGGATCTTGTGCTCGTCTGCCCGTGAGAGCTTCGGGGTACGGCCACCTCGGAGATCGCATCCGGACGCCGCGACCTTTGCGAGCTGGAGCGACCGCTTCCATCTCGGGCACGCCGGCACGAGCGCCTCTTGGTCGCATCGGCACCCGTCGCCGCCACCGAACGGACACGCAGCCGTGATATCCGATTCACGTCGCGCTCCAAGCGCGTCGATTAGGTTGGCCCGGGACGAATTCATCTCGCAAGGGCGCACGTCCTTCTTCGTTAGTTCGTCCTTGACGTATTCGTGCGTGCCGGTCTAACACGTCCGCACTCATGGGGGGTGCCAACATTGTCGAGGCCGACGTCCGCCTGGGCTTGGACCTGGTGGACGGGCTGACGGGTGATCGTCTGGTCGGACCGAGCGAGGTCACGAACGCGGACGTCGACACCGCGCTCGTTTACCGGACCACGGGGAGCACCTACGCGATCGAGCGGATTCCTGCGGGCGCGACGACGTTCCGCGTCGAAGCCGCACACTACGTCGCGCGAGAGGTGGTGGCGACCATCCCAGCACCGCCGGGTGTCGGTCCGATCCTCACGGTGACCCTGCTCCCAAGGACGGGATACCCCTTTCCGCTCGGGCTGACTCGTGTGGTGGGCAGCGTTCGGTACCAGGCCGAGTCGATGGTCCCACCGATCCTTGCGGTCGGCGCAGAGGTTCGAGTGCGAGGCGTGTACGACACCAGTTCCGGTCCGTCGTCGCCGCTCAACGGACCGCCATTCGACACGCTCGTCACCGATGACGGCCAGTACACGGCGTGGTTTCGACCTCTCTCGGCGTCCGAGCTCCCTGCGAACTACCGGCCGATGCCGAGCGCGTGTCGAGTTCGGATTCGATATTCGACGCCCAGTGGAATCCCGCTTCAGCAGAATATTCCGCCGGTCACGCTCGCGCTCAACCGCACGACGAGCTTGCCGACAGTGGTGCTGACCTGATCTCAAGGAGAATCGTTCATGGCCGAGCTGCTCACCCCCGGTGTGATCATTCAGGAAGTACCCTTCGGCCCTCAGCCGATCGAGGGGGTCTCGACGAGCACCGCAGGGTTCGTCGGGGAAGCGCTCTTCGGGCCGACCGAGGGACCGCCCACGCTCGTCACGAGCTTCCCCGACTTCCAGCGGAAGTTCGGGGGGCTCGTGTCGGGGAAGCGGCTCGGATATGCGCTCCAGGGCTTCTTCGACAACGGCGGGCGCCGCGCCTACGTCGCGCGCGTTGCCGCAAGCACCGCCTCGTTCGGCGAAGGCGCCGTGCAGCGCAACGAAGCGGGCACGACGGTCGCGATCGTCGGTGCGATCTCGGCGGGACCGGCGGGGAGCTACCGGCTGACGCTCGCGAGCGTGGTTGGCGTGGGTGCGACGGGGACGCTCGAGCTGATCGATCGCGAGGGCGGGGCTTCGGCGACCCTGACGGTCGTCTCGGTCGAGCCCTCGACGGGGGTCGTGGTCGCGACCTCGCCCGATGCAACCCTCGCGGAAAGGGCTGGCACGCGCTACTTCGTCCGCGTCGGCGACGCGGGGCCGCCCGCCACGACGCTCCTGCCGCTGACAGCTCGCTTCAAGGGTCCCTACAGCGCGCGCCTGAGCGCGTCGGTCCGCGCGGTCTACGCCTCGAGCATCGCGGTGCAGTCTCGCCTGCCGCCGGGGGCCGACGATGTGTACGAGCTGCGTGACGTCAGCGGGCTCGTCGTCGGCGACCGCCTCGAGTTTCGTCGCGGGACCGGGGAGCGCGCGTTCGCTCGCGTTGCATCGGTCAACGCGGGCGCGAGGCAGGTCCGGCTCGAGGGCTTGCTAGCGACCGACTTCAGCGGTGGCCGGGTGTTTCTCGTTCGTTGGCGCGTGGAGACCTACTTCGACGGCGCCCTGGTCGAGTCGCTCGACGTCTCGGGCAACCCAACCGCCATCGCGTCAGCGATCGAGACCGAGTCGAGCTGGCTCGCGATCGCCAGCGGCGGGATGGTCACGCTCGACGCCGCGAATCCGGCCCTATACCCGACGATGCCGCTCGCCCGGCCGCTTCAGTTCGGCGCCGGAGCACCCGACTCCCCAGTCTCCCCGTCGGACGTCGTGGGCGGGGAGCTGCCGCGCCGCGGGCTCGGCGCGCTCGCGGGCCAGGACGGGATCAACCTCATCGCCGCCCCCGGCTTCACCAACCAAAGTGTCGTGAACGCGCTCATCAGCCAGGCGGAGCGCCTTCAGGACCGCTTCGCGGTGTTCGAGAGCGACAACCAAGCCGACGTCAACGACGTCCTGGTGCAGCGCGGCCTCTACAACTCGTCGTATGCCGCGATGTACCACCCGTGGCTCCGCATCCGCGACCCTCTGGGTGGTGGCGACATCACGGTTCCACCCTCGGGGCACGTCCTCGGTGCGTTCGCGCGGACCGACAACGATCGTGGCGTCTTCAAGGCGCCAGCGAACGTCGTCCTCCGGGGCGTGCTCGGCTTTGGTCGCGACGTCTCCACCGGCGAACAGGACGTCCTCAACCCGCAGGGGGTGAACGTGCTTCGGCGCTTCGACGGCCTCGGGCTCGTGATCTGGGGGGCTCGCACCATCTCCGCCGACGGGCTCTGGAAGTACGTGCCGGTCCGCCGGCTCTTCATCTTCCTCCAGCAATCCATCGTGCGCGGCACGCGCTACGCGGTCTTCGAGCCGAACGCCCCGCCGCTGTGGGCACGCATTCGTGACTCGGTCACGAACTTCCTCACGAGCCAGTGGCGCTCGGGCGCGCTCTTTGGACGCACCGCCGCGGAGGCGTTCTTCGTGAAGGTCGACGAGACCACGACCACCCAGGACGACCGCGACAACGGCCGCGTCAACATCCTCGTCGGCATCGCACCAGTGAAGCCGGCGGAGTTCGTGGTCTTCCAGATTGGGCAGGCGCCATCGAGCGTCATCATCGCCGAGCAGGGCTGAGAGAGGGAGCAGACCGATGGCTGTCGAGCGCAACGATCCATACATCTCGTTCAACTACCTCGTGGAGATCGCGGGCCTCGGGAGCGGAGGTTTCAGCGAGGTCAGCGGCCTGGACGTCGAGGTCCAGCCGATCGACTACCGCAACGGCGACGAGGACTTCGTGCCGCGCAAGCTGCCGGGGCTCAAGCGCTTCCCCAACCTCATCTTGAAGCGCGGGATCATCGGCAAGACCGACGTCTTCGACTGGGTTCGACGCACCGCGGAGGGGCAGGTCGACCGGCGCGAGGGCGCGATCGTGCTGCGCGACGAGCAGCGGCGCGAGGTGTTCCGCTGGCGCTTCGTGCGTGGCTGGGCCTGCAAATACAGCGGCCCCACCCTGAGCGGCGACTCCAACACCGTCGCGCTCGAGACGATCGAGATCTGCCACGAAGGCCTGACGGCGAGCTGACCCCGATGGCACGTCCTGGGCTCAGCTTCGAGGTCGCCGCGCCGTCGGAGACGGTCGCGGTGCGCGCGGACCGTGGCGGGCTCGCTGCGCTGATGCAGCGCGGGCCGACGGATCGGCTCGTCTCGATCGAGAGCCCCGAGCAGCTCGCGGCGGTGTTCGGGTGCCCGACGCCCGGCATGCTGGGCGCTCGGGCGGCGCAGGCGTTCTTCGACAACGGCGGCGCGCAGCTCTGGGTTGCGCGCATCGTGCCGCCCAGCGCGACGGCGGCGACCAGTACCTTGTCGCTGCTCGGCGTCGTAGGCCCCGCGCCATCGCCCACCGTCACCCTCACCGAGCCGGGGGCGTTCGGGGACGACGTGCGTGTGCGCCCGAGGCTGCGCCTTCGGCGACGCTTCCTGGGGACGGTGGACGCAGGGGGCACGGCGCTCACGACGTCGGAGCCGCCAAGCGCTGCCGACGTCGGCCAACCGGTGCTCCTGCTCGCAGGCGGGGCGCAGGCCTGGACCGTGCTCGGCGCGATCGCGGGCGGCGGCCACGCGCTCACGCCCGCACGCGCGGCGCTGGGCGACGCGTCGGTGGTCGCGGAGGTGTACGAGTGGGCGTTCGACCTCGTCATCGAAGAGCCGAGCCGCGCGGACGTCGTGCTGCTCGGCGTCGATCTCCGTGATCCGCAGGGGACCGCAGACCGGCTCGCGGGAGCGCCGCTCGCGCTGGACTTCACGGCGACCGACGACTTGCCGGTGCCCGACGTGGCGTCGCTCTCGGGCGGCCGAGACGGGCTCGAACCGGGGGACCTCGCGCTCGATGCAGCGACGTTCCGCGCGGCCTTCGATCGGATCGACGCATCGGACGCCATCGACCTCGTCTTCTGCCCGGACCTCTGGTCGCGAATCTACGAGACCAAAGGGTTCGCCGGGCCGTCGCTGCCCGTCTCCACCGCGACCGAGCTCGGCATCGAGCTCATACGTCGCGCGGCCATGCGGCGCGACCGCGTCGCGCTGATTGACCCGCCGCTCGTCGGCCACGCGCCGATGGCGCCGAGCGAGCTGCTCGAATGGCGCGCCTCCCTCGACGCCGCGCTCGGCGCCGATCGCGACTACGGCGTCGCCTACGCGCCCTGGCCGCGCGTGGTCGTCGACTTCTCCCTTCGCGGCGACGACACGCTCCTCGTACCGCCCTCGGCGTTCGTCGCCGGCCAGCTCGCGCGCACCGCGATCGTTCGCGGCCCATGGGTCGCCACGGGCGGCGTCGCGCTCATCGGTCCGGTCGGCCTGTCGCAGCGCCTCACGGGAGACCAGGAGCAAGCGCTCGGCGAGCAGGGCATCAACCCGCTCCGCGCGAGCTCGGCCGGGGTCACGATCGAGGGCGTCCGAGCGCTCGCGCACCCCGATCGGGTCGAGTGGCGCTACTACACCGCGCGCCGCCTCATGAACTACCTGCGGCGCGCGCTCGTCCCCCTCGGGCTCTCGTACGTCTTCGAGCCCAACGGCCCCGCGACCTGGATCCAGCTCCGGCGTGATGTGGAGGCGATGCTCCGCGAGATGTTCGCGCGCGGCGCGTTCGCCGGGTCGCGGCCGCAGGACGGCTTCTTCGTCAAAGTCGACGAAGCGCTGAACCCTCCCGAGGCGCGCGAGACTGGCGCGCTGACCGCGCAGATCGGGGTGGCGCCAGCCGTGCCGCTCGAGTTCCTCGTCGTCTCGCTGGTGCTCGAGGCCCGCGAGGTGAGCGTGGTGGAGGGAGCTCGATGACCTTCGAAGCGCTGCGGCCGTCGAACCCGCTGAGCGGCTTCCGCTTCGCGGTGACCTTCGCGATCAACCCGAGCGCCGGGGCGGTCCTCGCGGGCTCGGGGGTGGTGCCCGTCCAAGCGGGCTTCTCCGAGGTGTCCGGCCTCGGCGGCACCATCTCGCTCGAGAGCTACAGCGAAGGCGGCCGGAACGACCGCGTGCTGAAGTTCGCGACTCGCGCCGACTACGGGAACGTGACGTTCCGGCGAGGCGTCTCGCTCGGTCGCGAGATCTACGACTGGTTCGACTCGGTGCGCCGAGGCAGCTTCGGCGCGCGGCGCTCGGTGCTGATCGCCCACCTGGACGAGCGCGCAGACGTCGCTGCCGTCTGGTACCTCTTCCGCGCGCTCCCGACCGCCTACACCGGTCCGACGTGGAACGCCGGCGCGAGCTCGGTGGCGGTCGAGTCGCTGGAGATTGCCCACGAGGGCATCGAGCAGATCCCTGGCTCGGCCTTCTCTTTCATCGCTGCATCGCCCGTGCCCGGGCTGGGAGGACGCTGATGCCGATCCGCATCGACGAGCTGAGCACCTCGCTCGAGATCCGAGACCAGGAGCGCCTGCGTCGGCTGGTGCGCGAAGAGGTCGAACGCGCGCTCCGCGAGCGCGAGCGCGCCGGTCGGCCGCAGGGCCGAAGCGCGACGGATCCGAGCGCTGGCTCGGGCGCGGAGGACTGATGGCCGGCCTCACCCAGCGTCTCGGCAAGCTGACGATCAAGATCGACGAGGCGGTCTCGGGCGTCGCGGTGCCAGGGTTCGAAAAGGGCATCTTGGAGGTGCCCTTCAACCCGACCGAGCTCTCGAGCGAGCGGAACACGAGCTACGCCGAGGTGGCGATCCCCGGGCTCGACGCGCCGGTCCTGCAGTGGGTCCGCGGCGACGGTGAGACCGTCTCGTTCGAGCTCTTCTTCGACGTCACCGACAACATGGTCGAAGGGCTGATCTTTGACGGCCAGGACGTCCGGCAGAAGTGGATCCGGCCGCTCGAGCACCTGATGATCCAAGATCCCAAGTTGCACGCGCCGCCGCGGGTGTCGCTGCGCTGGGGGCCCCACATCGTGCTCCGGCGCGGGTTCGTGAAGGGCCTGTCGGTGACGTATAAGCTCTTCGACGGCCTGGGACGCCCGGCGCGCGCCACCGCCCGGCTGACGGTTCGACAGGCGATCCCCGGCGAGGAGCAGCTGGCAGACGTCGGCAAGAACAGCCCGGATCTCCGCGGCGTCGCGGTGGTGAAGGAGGGCGACACGCTGCCGCTCTTGGCGCATCGCCTCTACCGCGACGCGACGAAGTGGCGCGCCATCGCGGAGGCCAACCGGATCACCAACCCGCTCGCGCTCGT
>JAHBWH010000011.1 GCA_019637115.1 Myxococcales bacterium
ACTTCTCCAACTCCACCACCTCGCGTTCGACTGCGGAGCGGTTCCGACGTCACGGGTCTCGGGTGCGAGCGTGTCTTCGGAGATGCTCGTCTAACGAGTACGCGCACGCGCACGTGGACGTGGACGTGGACGGGCACGGTTCGCGGACCGGCACGTCGCGGAGTCGGACATGGACGCGGACGCGGACGCGGACGCGGACGCGGTCGCGGATGCGGACTCGGACTCGGACTCGGACTCGGACTTGGACTCGGACTTGGACTCGGACGGGGACGGGGACGGGGACGGGGACGGGGACCGGGACGGGGACGGGGACCGGGACGGGGACGGGGACGGGGACCGGGACGGGGACGGGGACGGGGACCGGGACGGGGACGGGGACGGGGACGGGGACGGGGACCGGGACCGGGACCGGGACCAGGAAGGTTGGGCAGGGGCAGGGGCAGGGGCAGGGGCAGGGGACTTTTTGCGCTCTTTTCACTCCAGGAACGCCACCTCACTCAGCTCCCTCCGCCGCTCCATATCACCCGTGCCGAGCTGCCCCCCGTCGTTCGCGCCGGTGCAAAAGACCGCGCCGCCAGCGGCGCGCGCGCATGTGTGGAAGCGGCCCGTCGCGACCTCGGCCCAGACTTGCCCCTCGCCCACCTCCGACGGGACGCGGCGATCGTCGAGATCCCCGGCGCCGAGCTGCCCCTCGACGTTGCGCCCCCAGCATCGCAACGAACCGCTCGTGCTCACGACGCAGCCGTGGAACGTGTCGGTGTCGAGGTCCGCGAAGGGGCCGTCGTCCACGCGCGTCGGTGAGGGCCGCGCCGTTCGGTCGCCGAGGCCGAGCTGAAACGAGGTGTTCTCGCCCCAACAGAGGAGCGCGCCGGTCGCGTCGAGGCCGCAGCCGTGGTTTTGCCCCGGCTCGACGCGGGACCACACGCCATCATCGACCTGCGTCGGGTACCGCCGCTGGACGGGACCGGAGGGCCCGAGCCCGAGCTGGTCGTCGGAGTTGCGCCCCCAACAGTGCAGCAACCCCTGCCCGCGCAGCCCACACGCGCTGCCCTGGTGGCCCGCGACGAAGGTCCAATCGCGCTCCGCCCCGACGAGCGTGGGCACGCGGACGTCCGGCGAGCCGAACGCGTCGTCGAGCCCGAGCTGTCCTTCCGTGTTGTGGCCCCAGCACGCGAGGCGGCCGTCGACGAGGACGACGCAGACGTGGTTCTCCCCCGAGCCGACGTGCAGGGCCAGGGCGGGCAAGCGAACCTCGACCGGGAGATCCCGCGGGGCGTCGTCGCCCTGGCCGAGCTGTCCATGATCGTTGCGCCCCCAGCACCAGAGCGCCCCGTCGCCATCGAGCCCGCAGGTGTGCGCCTCGCCGCACGCGACCTCGCGAACGTCGTCGCCGACCGGGACACGGGCCGCCGCGAGCTGCACCGTGGGCCCCGCGCCCGTGCCCAGCTGGCCGCCCGCGTTGTCGCCCCAGCACCAGAGCCCACCTGCCCGCAGCACGCACGTGTGTCGGCGGCCCGCGCAGAGCCGCCGACCATAGGAGACGGGAGGCCCCGCGTCGGGACCGACGTCGATCATGGGCGCGTCACGCGGGATCTCGGCGTCGAGGGCCGCGTCCAACGTGCGGCCCGCGTCCCCCTCGAGGATGGAGAGCTCCTGGACTCCACACGCGCCCGCGAGGACACACACGAGCGCGGCGAAGCGTCGCGCGCTCATAACCGCACCCCGAACGAGAAGGCGCCGTGCAGCTCGAGCGCCGAGATCGCGGAGAGCGTCACGCCGTTCTCCTGCGCCGCGACGCCCGTGATCGGCGCGCCCAGACCGACGTCGAGCGCCAGCCTCACGGGGCCGAACGCCCAACGCCCGCCCAGCCCGCCGCGCGCGAGCACCGCGACGCCCGCGTCCGTGCGGGCCACGAAGCCCTCGGCGGCGTCGCCGCGGAAGCGGACCCACGCGACCGCCAGCGCACCGCTGAGCACGAGCTGTGGCCCTCGACGCGCGTCGCCCAGGACCGCACCGAGCAACGCGATCTCCGCGAGCAACCCGCGGCTCTCGACGCTGCCGCCGATGCCCTCCGTCGGGAGACCGGCCCGCCCCCCGAGGGAGAGCCGCGTCCCGATCCGCGCGTGCATCCAGCCCTCGAGCTGCAGGCCGCCGCCGAGCAGACGCTCGCCTCCGCCGTAGCGCTCGAAGCCGAACGCCGCGGAGAGCCACCACGGCGCCCGCGGCGCGCGCTGCTCGACGACGGCGGCGGCCGTCCGCTCGATGACGCGCCGCACCTCCTGGGGAGGCTCCTCGGCGGGGGGCGGCGCGTCGGGCAAGAGCAGCTCGGCCCAGCTCGCGCGCAGCAGCTCGTCGGCGCCGATCGCGACCGCGAGCGGGCGGCTGTCGCGTGGCATGCCGCGGAGCGCGAGCTCGCGGCGGACGCGCTTGTCGGTGACCGCGTCTTGGACGTCGACGCGCACGACGGCCCCTCGGAGCGCCTCGAGGGTGAGGATCGCCACTGGACGAACCGCCGGGGGCCATCGGGTCTCCGCGAGACAGAGGTCGAAGCCCTGCACGCGGAGGGCGGCGCGCAGCTCGGCGACCACCGCGCCCCGCTCGCCGTCCTCCCACGTACCCGGCAAGTCGACGACGAGGAACGCGCCGCGCGGCCGGCACGCCGGCACCTCCTCCTCGGTGGCCTCGGTCGGTTGCGCGCTCGCCGTCGACAGGCTCGCGAGCAGCGCGAGCGCGAGCATTCCTGCGAGGCTCGTGCTGGGGCTCGGTCGTGCGCGTGCGGAGCCGGGTCCGCTTCCGCGCCCGCGTCCGCGTCCGGGTCCGGGTCCGGGTCCGAGTCCGAGTCCGAGTCCGAGTCCGAGTCCGGGTCCGGGTCCGAGTCCGAGTCCGCGTCCGAGTCCGAGTCCGAGTCCGAGTCCGAGTCCGGGTCCGAGTCCGAGTCCGAGTCCGAGTCCGCGTCCGGGTCCGCGTCCGGGTCCGGGTGCGCGTCCGGGTCCGCGCCCGACTCCAGCTGCGCGACGCTGCCGATCCACGTCCCCGTGCGCGCGCACGTCCACGTCCACGTCCACGTCCGCGTGCGCGTCCGCATGCACGACCAGAGACGTCGGTCCGGGCTCCGTGGTGACTGATGGCGTCGACGCCACGCGGAGCCCTGCCGCGAGGGGAGCTCGCGCCCCGGCCTCCCCGCACGGGCGCTCGGGCGCTGGCCAGGAAGGTGGGCGCAGGTCCACGCCGCCGAGTCTATCAGCGATCGCGCGCGCGTCTCTTGGCCGCAGCGGCGTCAGCGGCGTCCTCAGTCGCAGGAGAGGCGCGCGGCGTGGCGTCCCTCGGGGTAACGCGCCAGGTAGGCGTCGAGCGCGCGCTGGCATGCCGCCGCCTGACCGGCGCGGCGTCGCGCGGCCACGAGCCGCGCCGTCACGTCCTCGCGCAGCGCGCCCGGTCCGATCCGCAGGGCACGCTCGAAGGCCTCCGCCGCGCCCGCCGGATCGTCGAGCGAGTCCATCCGCAGCCGCCCGAGCTCGACGGCGGCGAGGCCCGCGCGCCCGTCGCGCGGGTAGGCGCGGAGGAAGCGCTCGTAGGCCTGCGCGGCGTCCTGCGGGCTGCCCTCGCGGCGCGCGGTCCGGGCCGCGTCGAAGGCCTCGCTCGCGGTCGTGCGCGGGCGCCGGACGCGACGAGGCCCGCTGTCCTCCTCCACCGTGTCTGCGTCGACCAGCTCGTCGATGGCCTCCTCGACGAGGCTTGGCCCCTGCCACGACTGGCCTGCGCGAAGCCGCCGCGTGCTCTCGCCGACGCGCACGTCGACCGCCCCGCGACGCACCTCGACCCGCACGGAGCCCTCGTCGTCGCGCCGCACGACGAAGCGCGTGCCGACGACGCGCACCTCGACGTCATCGACCTCGACGATGAACGTCCGGCCGACGTCACGAGCCACCTCGAAGGTCGCCGCCCCGCGCCGCAAGGAGAGGCGCAGCTCGTCCGCCGCGCCGTTGCGTCGCTCGAGCTCGGCGCCCGGCGCCGCGACGATCTCGGACCCGTCCTCGAGCCGGACGCGCTCGGCCTCTCCCCCGACCGTCAAGGTCGTCCCCGCCCAGCGCGGGGTCTCGTCGGGCACCAAGACGACGAGCAACGCCGCGGCCGCGGCCGCGATGGCCGCCGTCGGCAACACCCAGCGACGCCGCGGACGCATGTCCAGCTCCTTGGCGTCGAGGCGCGCGGTGATGGCCGCCCAGCTCTCTTCGTCTCGACCCGGGACGTCGGGTGGAGACACGAGAGCGCGTCGGTCGAGCTCGGGTGTGCGCTTGGGATCAGTCATCATCGGGGCCCCCCTCTGAAGGAGCGTTGCAAGCAAGCGGAAGCGGGCGACCGAGGCGCGCCGAGAGCAAGACCTCCCCGTCTTGCAAGCGGCGCTTCACGGTGGCGGGGGAGCGGCCCGTCTGGGCCGCGATCTCGGGGATGGTCAGTCCTTCGACGCGGCGAAGGACGAGGGCGATGCGGACGTCGGCGGGGAGCTCGTCCAGGATCGCGTAGAGGGCGCGGAGCTCCGTGGCGACGTCGGGAGGGGCGTCGGCGGAGACGAACTGGTCGGCCGCGATCGCGTCGCTGCGGTCCAAGAAGAACCGCCGACGCAGCCGCCGGCGTCGGATGCGCTTGCGGGCCTGCAAGCAGACGATCGAGCCGAGCCATTTGGCGAAGGCCTGCGGCTCGCGGAGCGAGCCGAGGCTCGAGAAGGCCGCGACGAAGGTGTCTTGGACCAGGTCGTCGACCTCCGTCCCACCCAGCAGCCGGTGGGCGAGGCCGGTCACCATGCCGACGTGGCGCCGGTAGAGCTCGGCCTGCGCGCCGCGCGAGCCGACGACCGCCTGCTCGACGAGCTCGGCGTCGGTGGTCTCGGGCGCGCGACGGCGCAGCGGCAGGACGACTCCCATCGCTTCGTACGTGCCCCGAGCGCCCCCGGATGGCTCATCTGGGCCGGTCGCCATCGGTCCCCCTGCGCGGCGCCCCTCGCGAGGCGGAAAACACCAACGATCTCATGGCACGAAGCCTCGTTCTCGGGTGTCGCATCGGGTCCCCCTCCCACCGCACGAGCCGCGCTCTTCGTCCGTGCGGCGCCTGACACCCTCAGGATGACGCCATCAGAGCGCGGCGGCGAGGCGGTCCGCGGGCGCCTCGGCGAGCCGTCGCACCGTCGTCGCCTGCGCACAGAGCGTCTCCCCGACGAGGATCTCGTGCCCAAAGGCGACGTCGCCCGAGGACGTCCGTCCCACCCGGCGGGTCCTCACCTCGACCCGATCGAGCGCCCGGACGCCCCGCAGGTACTTCACCCACTCCGCGACCGGCACGAGCGACGCGGGCGCCAGACCGGCCGCGTGCATGCGCCGCGCGATCGCCTCGTCGCAGAAGTCCACGTAGGCGGGGTGGTTCACGTGGTCGAGCGGGTCCATCCCGGCGAACCAGGCCTCGAAGGTGAAGGCGTGGGTGGGGCCCGGCTCGACCTCGGGCTCGACCGGGGGCAGCGCCGGGGATTCGTCCGCCGGGTCGTCGTGCACCGGGAACGCCTCGGTGAGCGCACGAGGCGCGCGGCTCGGCGCGAGCGCCTCCGAGACGTGCACCCACTCCTGCGTCGCGGAGGCGACGGGGCCCCGCCCCGAGGAGAGGCGCACCTCGCGCGTCGAGAGCATCTCGCGGCGGAAGCGCCGTACCCACGTCTTGGCTTCGAGCGGCTCGCCGTAGAAGGTCTCGTGGTGATGCCGCACGGTCATCTCGCGCATGACGAACGCGCTGCCCACCTCGCGATAGCGTGGCGGCGGCCAGCCCGCGCGTGTCGACCCTTCGACCGCGGCCTCTTGGAACGCGCGCCACACGTCTCCGGCGCGCGCAACGTCGCGCGGAGAGAAGGCGTGCCGGGGGAGCATCGCCGGGAAGGTCCAGAGGGGCTGCATCGCCGCCCCTCTAGCAGAGCGCCGGGCGTGACGCCGCGAGGCGCACGCGCTCTTGCCGAGCGCCGATCGCACGCGTAGCGTGCCCGCCCCGAGCACCTCGGCCCGCGTGCGCGCGGACCGTCGCAGTCCGTCGAGGGACTCTCCGAGCCTCTTGACGAACGGCTTCTTCTCACTGGGGTCTCTTCCGAAGAGCCCCCCTCCACTCGGCCGGCGCCGAGCGGAGCCTCCCCGAGACTACGTCCGTCGAAGCAGGGAGCGCTTCGACGGACTGCTAGCGAGGCGTCATGAGCGGACACGACCGAAAGCGCGACCCCGAAGCCCCCCGAGCCGATGATCAGCCTGGCAACTTCGTCGCCGAGCTGGTGGAGCAGGAGCTCGCGCAGGGCGCGCTTCCGCGGCGGTTGATGACCCGCTTCCCCCCCGAGCCCAACGGCTACCTCCACATCGGGCACGCCAAGAGCATCGCGCTCAACTTCGGGCTCGCGACGCTCTCGAAGGACGGCGTCTGCAACCTTCGCTTCGACGACACGAACCCGGAGACGGAGTCCACGGAGTTCGTCGAGTCGATCCAGAACGACGTGCGCTGGCTCGGCTTCGACTGGGGCGAGCGGCTCTACTACGCGAGCGACTACTTCGACCAGCTCTACGCCTGGGCCGAGCAGCTGATCGCGAAGGGCCTCGCCTACGTCGACGTGCGCAGCGAGGAGGCCATCCGCGAGGCACGCGGCGACTTCCACCGGCCGGGCGTCGCCGGCCCCGAGCGCGACCGGAGCCCCGAGGAGAACCTCGCGCTCTTCCGCAAGATGCGCGACGGCGGCTTCGAGGAGGGCGAGGCCGTCCTCCGTGCGAAGATCGATCTCGCGTCCAAGGACGTGAAGCTCCGCGACCCGCTGATGTATCGCATCAAGAAGGTGCCTCATCACCGCACCGGCACGAAGTGGTGCATCTACCCGATGTACGACTGGGCCCACGGGCAGTCGGACGCGATCGAGGGCGTGACGCACAGCATCTGCACGCTGGAGTTCGTCAACCACCACGCGCTCTACGATTGGTTCCTCGCGGCGCTCGAGATCCCCGAGCCGCCGCGGCAGATCGAGTTCGGCAAGCTCAACCTGAGCTACACCGTGCTCTCGAAGCGGCGCCTGCAGCGCCTCGTGAACGAGGGCCACGTTCGCGGCTGGGACGACCCGCGCCTGGCGACCCTCGCGGGCCTGCGCCGCCGCGGCTACCCCGCGGAGGCGATCGTGGCGTTCTGCGAGCGCATCGGCGTCAGCCGCAACGACGGCGTCGTCGACATCGGGCTGCTCGAGCACGAGGTGCGCGAGCACCTGAACGCCCACGCGCCGCGCCGCATGGGCGTCGTGCGCCCGCTCAAGGTCGTGCTCGAGAACTACCCCGAGGGTCAGGTCGAGCAGGTCGAGCTCGCGAACCACCCGATGGACCCCTCGATGGGCACGCGGACGGTGCCCTTCTCGCGGGAGCTCTGGATCGAGCGCGACGACTGGATGGACGAGCCCCCCAAGCAGTGGTTCCGCCTCGGCCCCGGCCGCGAGGTTCGCCTGCGTGGGGCGGCGATCGTGCGCTGCACCGAGGTCGTCCGCGACGCGGACGGCGTCGTCCAGGAGCTGCGCTGCCACTGGGATCCCGAGAGCAAGGGCGGGAACGCGGCCGACGGCCGCAAGGTCAAGGGCACGATCCATTGGCTGAGCGCCACGCACGCCGCCCCGTGCGAGATGCGCCTCTACGAGCGGCTCTTCGCGGACGAGAACCCGAACGCCGCCGAGCCCGACTTCCTCGCGGCCCTGAACCCCGAGAGCCTCGAGATCACGCAGGGTTTCGTCGAACCGAGCCTGAAGGACGCCGCGGCCGGTGCCCGGGTGCAGCTCGAGCGGCTCGGCTACTTCGTGCTCGACACCCACGACTCGCGCCCCGAGCACCTCGTGCTCAACCGGACGATTGGGCTGAAGGACGGCTGGGCGAAGATCGCCGCGAAGCTCTGAAGCGCGGCTGCCGCCACCGGCGCTTTTTACAGCCACGACGCATGATTCCATCATACCCTCGGCGAATGCGAGCGCCGCTCGCGACCACGAGCGCGTCACCAGCGCACTACCCGAAGGGATGTATGGACCAAGACAGCTGTTCCCCGATCGAGCACTCGAAGACGACGCCGCGGAGCCCTAGCCTCGTGGCGTCGTTGCTTTCCGTCGTCATGGCGATCCCGCTGGCGAGCCAAGCCCAAGAGGGCGACAGCGACGGCGACGGCGTCCGCGACTCGCGCGACCTCTGCCCCAACACACGCCCCGGCCGAAGCGTCGACGAGGCTGGCTGCGACGCCTTCTGCGAGGTCGTCCTCGACGCCGCGAACGGCTCGGCGTTCCTCCGCTCGCGGCTGCTCGAGGTCGGCACCGCGGATTGGGGCTCGTTCGGGACGGTGAACGCGCCGCCTGCCGGGTGGCACGAGCGACCGGCGGGGACCCCGCTCGGCTTCGTCGCGAACCCCGCGGACGACGACTGGACGAACTACCAGGGGGACTTCTTCGTGCCGGGCACCCCCGAAGAGGGCTTCGGCCTCAACGTGGGCGGCGTCGACTACTACACGAGCCGTTTGATGGGCGAGCGCGGCGTGGTCGGCGAGTTCACCGGGACCGCCGTCGAGTGCACGCCGCGGATCTGCGGGTTGCGCGGCGGCGGCTCGGTCTACTGGAGCGGGTCGCGCGCCGGCATCGACATCGCGCAGACCTACTCGGTCTTCAACGAGGGCCTCTACATCCTCATCCAGGTGACGCTGACCAACACGACGGACTCCGAGCAGACCGTCTACTACATGCGCAACGTCGACCCCGACAACATGCAGACGGTGACGGGGGACTTCGTGACGCGCAACACCATCGTCTCGCAGGGCGACGGCACGGAGACCTCGCTCGCCCTCGTCAGCGCGACGACCTCGTCCCCCGACTCGTATATCGCGCTCGCCTCGTCGGACCCCGACGCGCGCGTGACCTACGGCGGCTTCTCGAACCGCGACGTCGACGGCGTGTGGAACTGCGCCGGCGGTCTGGTCTGCGCGCTGGGAAGCGTCAGCGTCGACGACATCGCGATCTCGCTCGCGGTGCGCAAGGTCATCCCGGCGGGAGAGTCCCGCTCGTTCGCCTACGTCTACACGCTCTCGCAGGACGTGATCGCCGAGTCGGTCGCCTGCACCGTCCCCGCCGTCTGCGGCGACGGAGAGGTCGAGGGCACCGAGGTCTGCGACGACGGCGGTCTCGACGCGGGCGACGGCTGCGACGCTGCCTGCGACGTCGAGACCGGCTGGGAGTGCATGGGCAGCCCGAGCGTCTGCACGCCCGTCTGCGGCGACGGCGTCGTGCTCGGCGCCGAGCAATGCGACGACGGGAACACGGAGAACGGCGACGGCTGCAGCGACGGCTGCGCCTTCGAGGCCGGGTGGGATTGCTCGGGCACGCCGCTCGTCTGCACCGAGATCTGCGGTGACGGGCTGGTGGTCGGCGACGAGCCCTGCGACGGCGGCGGCGAGAGCCCGACGTGCAACCCCGATTGCACGCCCGCGGTGTGCGGTGACGGAATCGTCAACGCAATGGCCGGCGAGTCGTGCGACGACGGAAACACCGAGCCCGGCGACGGCTGCTCGGCGACCTGCGTCAACGAGGAGTGCGGCAACGGCATCGTCGATCCGGGCGAGCAATGCGACACGCGCGGCGAGTCCGCGACCTGCGACCCCGACTGCACCAACGCGGTCTGCGGGGACGGCTACGTCAACATGGCGGCGGGGGAGCAATGCGACGACGGCAACACCGACGCCGGCGACGCCTGCTCGCCGACCTGCCAGCTCACGCCCGACGCGGGGCCGGGCGACCCGGACGCGGGACCGAGCCCGGACGCGGGCACGGGCGACGCGAGCGTCGTCCTCGACGCGGGCGTCGGCGTCGACGCGGGCGCGGAGTACTCGGGCAGCGGCGGCTGCGGCTGCTCGACCCCGGGCACCCGCGACGGCGCGGTGCCGTGGTGGTTGATGGTCACCCTCGGCTTGGCGTGGATGGTGCGCCGCCGCACCTGAGCCACCGCGATCCATGACGGGCACGGCGCCCACGAGCGACGCTCGTGGGCGCCGTGTCGTTTGAGCCATGAGTCGTCGCGGCGCGGCTGTCGCCCGCGGCGCGACGCGATGTCCCGCTACGCCGCGAGGAGGCGGCGGGCCTGGCTCACGAAGCCATCGGTGTCGAGCGGCTTGACGACGAAGGCGTCGGCCCCGAGGCCCTTGAGGATGCGCCAATCGCTGGCGCTCCCGTGGCCCGTCACGACGAGGATGCGGAGCTCCTCGCGCGCGTGGCGCTCGCGGATGGCCGCGGTGAGCTCGATGCCGTTCATGTCGGGCATGTGCAGGTCGAGGACGACGAGGTCGAAGCGTCGGTCCGCGAGGCGCGTCAGCGCGTCGGTGCCATCGCTCTCCTCGACGGTGCACGCGCCGAGCTCCTCCTCGATGCAGGCCCGTACGAGCGCGCGGAAGTCCGGATCGTCGTCGACGACGAGGACGTGAGAGACCTTCGCCTCGGCGCGGCGGCGGGCGGCGCGCAGCGCGTCCAGGAGCGGGTCCGCCGACGAGGGCCGATCCTCGGGCCGCTTGGCGAGCAGCGCGCGGACGGCGTGGTCGAGCGCAGGCGGCAGGTCGGGGCGCAGCTCCGTGAGGGAGGGGATCGGCTTGTAGAGGTGCTGCGCGTAGACGCGGCCGACGTCGGGCGCGTCGAAGGGGACCTCCCCCGCGAGGAGCTCGAACGCGAGCACGCCGAGGGCGTAGAGGTCTCCGCGTGCGCGCAGCTCCGGTGGCAGGTCGTCGCCCCGGATGCGCTCGGGCGCGAGGTAGGTCGGGGTGCCCACCAGCTCGAGCTCGGCCTCGAGCTCCGTCGCGAGCCCGAAGTCGGCGAGGCAGACGCGGAAGCCTTGGCCGATGAGGATGTTCCCGGGCTTTAGATCCCCGTGGACCGTGCCGCAGGCGTGGATGTCCTCGAGGCCGAGCGCGACGCGCTCGAGGATGCCGAGCGCGACGTCGAGCGCGAGCGGCTCGCGCCCTTGGCGCTCGAGCCAATCGTGCAGCGAGTCCGCCATGTGCTCCATGACGAAATAGGGCGCGCCGTCGCGCTCACCGAACGCATAGATCTCGACGACGGCGTCGCTGCGGACGCGCGCCATCGCGCGCGCCTCTTCGAGGAAGCGTCGCCGCATCCCCTCGTCGCTCACGCGCGCGGGGTCGACGAGCTTCACGGCGACGTCGCGCTCGAGCGCCTCGTCTCGGGCCAAATAGACGACGCCCATGCCGCCCTCTCCGAGCACCCGCAGCACCCGCAGCCGAGGCGCGAGGTAGGTCCCTTCGGGGAGAAGCTCGGAGCGTGTCACCACGTCGGGAGAGACTAGCACTCGTGCTCCGCTGTGGGTTTGCGTTTCCGCCCTCACCAAAGCGAATCAGTGCGTTCCGAACAGGCACCAATGAGAACGCAATGAAAACACCGTCAACCCACGAGCCGGCGGCGGTCTTCTTCGTCGACCAGGACCAGGCCACACGGGATGCACCGCTCGACGTCCGCCTGCCCCCGCGCCGTGCGGAAGATGGCGCGGCGCATCAGCTCTCCGCAGCCGGGGCAGCGCAGCGTGGTCGCCACCCAGAACCACTCGTTGGCCGTCACGTCCGCGAACGTCCCAAACGTCTGGCCCGCCTCGTCGAAGCTCACGATGTCGACCCGGCACGCCGTGCACTCGCGGACCTCGCGGGCGAACGAGCGATAGGCGCCGCCCGCGACCTGGGTCCTCAGGGACGCGCTGCAGCGGGGGCAGCGGCCCTTGCCGCCCGTGATCGCGCGCCCCGCCGCTTCGAGCGTGAGGCGCAGACCGACCTCGGGGAGGCGAAAGTAGATCGGGCTCGCGGGCGAGAGCCACGCGCCGTGCTCGCCGTAGCGACAACGCGCGCCGTGGTCGGCCTCGTGGACCAGGAGCCGCTCCGGGAGCTGGAGGTCGGCGTCCCCGCCGAGCTCGATCCCGCCGGCCAGAGGACGACGGAACGCCCGGACGACCTCGTCGCCCGACCCGAGGATCTCCACGAAGAGCTGCATGGCGCGAGCATAGCTCGGACGCGACGCGCACCGCAGCTCCGCCCCGAGGGCGGCGGGATCAACCGCGGCGGCGAGCGCCGCCGCCGCCGCCTTGGCGCTGCGGGATGATCTGGATGCGACGCTGCGTCCCCTCGCCCTGCGACATCGTCGTCACGTCCTCGAGCTTCGCGAGCGAGAGGTGGATGACGCGCCGATCGCGGGCGCTCATGGGCTGCAGCGTGATCGTGCGGCCTTCTTGCACCGCGCGCTTCGCCTCGCGCTTGGCGAGCGTCACGAGGCCCTTCTCGTGGCGCTCGCGGTAATCTCCGCTGTCGACCACGAGGTGGCGGCGCCCCTCGGCCTGGCGGTTGAGGATCTTGTTCAAGAGGAACTGGAGCGAGTCGAGGGTCGCGCCCTTCTTGCCGATCGCGCGGCCAGCGTCGCGGCCGGTGATGTCGAGCACGATCTCCTCGTCGTCCTCCGAGCGGACGTCGACGTCGACGTCGAGATCCATCAGCTCCAGGATCTCGTCGAGGAGCTCGGCCGCCTCTTCGGCCTTGCCCTCGTCGTCCACATCGTGATCTCGCGTCGAGGGCGTCGCCGCCGAGGTCCCCGTCACGAAGAGCGCGCCGTCTTGCGGCTTGTCTTTGTTATCCACGCCGTTGCCTCTTCTTGGTGGTCTTGCGCTCGAGCCGCCGAGCCGTCCGCGAGCCAGCGAGGCCCGGTTGAAGCTCATCCGTCTCGTCAGAGTCGTCGTCGTCACCCTCGTCGTCGCTCGCGGCCGGCGCCGGGGCCGAGCCCTCACGGTCCAGCTTCGCGTAGATCGCCTTCTGCTGGAGCATCGTGAGCGTCGAGTTGGTGACCATGTAAAGACAGAGACCCGCCGGCAGGAAGAGCATGAAGACGCCGATGACGGCGGGCATCATGTACATCATCATCTTCGCCTGGGCCGGGTCCATGGCCGTGGGCGTCAGCCGCTGCTGCACGTGCATGAGGACCGCGACGAGGCCCGGAAGCACGAAGTAGGGGTCGGGCGCCGAGAGGTCGGTCCACCAGAGCACGAAGGGCGCGTGGTAGAGCTCGATGTTCGTCGAGAGCGAGCGGTAGAGCGCGAACCAGACGGGCATCTGGAGCATGGAAGGCAGACAACCCGACGCTGGGTTGATCTTCTCCTTCCGGTAGAGCTCCATCATCGCCGCGCCCTTCTTCTCGCGGTCGCTGGCGTACTTCTCGTTGATCTTGTCGATCTCGGGCTTGAGCTTCCGCATCGCCGCCATCGAGCGGAAGCTCTTCATGGTCAGCGGGTAGAAGACGAGCTTGACGAGGAGCGTCAGCAGGATGATGGCGAGGCCCCAGTTGCCGACCACGCCGGCGATCGCCGCGAGCAGCTCGGTGAGGCCGTCGGCGATGAACGAGAACCACCCGAGGTCGATGACCTCGACGAGGTGGTGCCCGGCGCCGCGGAGGGTCTCGCGGTCGTTGGGCCCGAGGTAGCCGACCGCGCGCGCGAGGGTCGTCTCGCCGGGCGCGAGGTCGACGCGTGGGAAGCGGAGCTCGGCCTCGTAGAGGGTGCCGTGCGGGTCGTCGTAGGTGCCGCCACGGAGCGAGGCGCGGAGCACGCAGCGCGCCGCGATCGGCTCGTCCGCCGCGAGGATGTTCGAGAAATAGGCGTCGGTCGTGCCCGTCCAGCTGACGTCCGGCCCAAAGCCCATCGGGTTGCCGACGAGCTTGTCGCCCGGCTGGCGCTCGAGCGTGACGTCCTCGCTCCCGTAGCGGCAGAGCGCGAAGCTCATCGCGGTCGAGGGGGCGCCGATGAAGCCGCCCTTCTCCGCGTCCTTGGCGACGTAATGCGCCGTGTGCAGCGCGACCGAGAGCGTCCGCGTGTCGGCGCCCTCGTTCGTCACGCGCACCGTCGACCAGAGCTGGTAGGGCGTGCGGCCCGCCTCGACGCGCCGGACGACTGAGACCCCGTCCCCACGCCACCGGAAGATCACGACGGTCGGTGAGACCTGCTCGCCCTCCCAGATCGCGTCCTCGGGGATCGTGACGCCGCGGACCTCGAGCCGCTGCGGGTGATAGGTCTCGTGCTCGGTGGTCACGAGCGACATGGCCTGGCCATCGACCCGGTACCGCTCGTCCTTCAGCTCGAGCGCGACGAGGCCGGTCGACAGGTTGCTCAGGCGCGCGAGGAAGCGCTCGGTCTCGATCGTGAAGACCTGCTGGCTCTGACGCCGCGCCTCCCAATCGATCGACGGCTCCGTGGCCGCCTCCGCCGCCGCGCCGTCTCCCTCACCGCTCGCGCTCTCGATCGGGGCCGCGTCTGCCTCGGTCTCGCCCGAGAGCTCGGGGCGCTCGGGGGCGTTGAGCTGCTGGTAGAAGTAGAGGCCGAGGGCGATCACGCCGACGGAGCCCACCAACAGCAATTGTCGCTTCGGGTTGCTCATGAGGCGTGGTCCCTTTGGCCGAGCCCGGCGGTCGGCGCAAGTACACCGGCGCGCGCGATCGCCTTGTCGGCGCCCCGTCGGAGGTTGCCGCGCACCGCGCGCAGCTCCTCGAGGACGTCCGCGTAACCGATGCTGGCCGGGTCGATGCCGTTCTTGGCCACCGCGACGACGTCGACGCCAAGCGGGAAGAGCTCCCGGTTGCGCCGGAAGACCTCGCGGAGGACACGCTTGATGCGGTTGCGTCGAACCGCCGACCCGATCTTCTTGGTCACCACGGTGCCGAGCCGTCGCGCGTCGGGGCCGGCGAGCGAGGCATGTAGAAGGAGGAGGAAGCGGCGCGAGTGGACCTTCACGCCGCGAGACTGGATCTGGCGGTACTCGCCGCGGCGACGGACGCGATCGGCCGCCCCGAACGTTTCGGAGCGGCCGGGAGCATCGACGGTGCGCTCGGTCGTCATGGAAGGACGTGGCGCGCGCTCGACGGAGCCCAGAGAGCCCCGGCGCGCGCGGGCGTCACTTCTTGTAGGTGTCGACGGTCAGGACCCAGCGGCCCTTGGCGCGACGACGCGCGAGGACCTTCTGGCCGCCCTTGGTCTTCATGCGGGCACGGTAGCCATGGGTGCGCTTACGGCTGACTCGACTCGGCTGATACGTACGCTTCACGGGAAAACTCCCTAGAGAGGAAAGGGTCGCGGAGTATAGGCGGGGCTAAGGGGGTGTCAAACTCAAACGGGCGCAGGGCGAGGAGCGGCGCCACGCGTCACGGCGATTCGCTCGTTTTCCACGCGAGCTTCTGCGCCGCGAAGCGATCGTGGACGAGGCAGAGGGCCATCAGCACCGCCATCGCGGCGATCCCGGAGGCCCCATAGAACGGACGCTGCCAGTCGGTCGCGTCCCAAGCCATCTCGGCGGCGGTCATGGTCAGGGCCATCATCGTCCCGCGAAAGAGGGCGACCGGGAGCACGGAGCCGCTGCGGGCGCGCAGGTAGACGAGCACCGGCGACGCGACCAGGCACCACGTCACCACACAGGCGACCCCGAGGGCGGGGCTCGTCGGGAAGTGGAGCCCGAAGGCGACCGGCGGCGCGATCCAGGCCGCCTCTGCGAGGCCGATGAGCGCCGAGCGCCGCCAGAACCCACCTCGCACCTCGCGGAAGAGAAAGCCTCGGAAGCCGAGCTCACCCGCCAGGGCCACGAGCAGGTTGAGGGTGACGGCGGCCGGGAGGCCCTGGACGACGAGCCAGAGCCAGAGCGGATCGGGCGGCGGGCTCTCGGCCAGGTGTCGGTCGAAGGCCTCGAGCTGGTCCTCGGGGAGCAGGGCGCGCTTCTTGGCGGCGTACGTGGCGGCGTCGAGGACGGGCTCGACCCCGAAGACCAGCCACGCGAAGAGCACGCCCACGAGGAGGAGCAGCACGGGCGAGAGCCACGCCGCGAGCCACCACCGCCCGAGCCGGAGCCGCAGCCCGAGGGGCTCCATCACCGGTTGCTTGAGGATCGGGCCCTGGAGCACGAGGGTCGCGAGCAGCACCGGCATCAGGTGCACGACGGTCAGGGCCCGCGCCCAGGACGTGGTCCAGGCGTCCGCGAAGAGGAACGCGACGAGCCCGCTCCCGCCGAGCGCGAGCCCGAAGAAGATCGCGAACATCTTGGGCCGCGTCATCGCCACGCGCGGCCCATAGCACACTCAGCTTGCTTCGAGGGCCTGTCGCCAGCCTCTCTCCTACGGGGCATCGCGCCCCGCGCGGCCGCCTCCCACGAGCCTGGGTCGGGCCGCTTCGCGCGCTATGCGCCGTCCAGGAGGGCTGCTTGACGGCTGAGGTGGTCGTTCAGAAGTCGTCGTCCAGCGGGGCGTCGAAGTCGCTCGACTCCACCTCGCGTTGGATCTCCGCCTCCTCCGCCGTGGTCGTGAGCGCGGTCGCGTTGGCCGCCATGTAGCCGCCGATGAGGCCGAGGACCGCGAAGCCCCCGAGCGCGCCCCAGCGCTTCCCGCCCGCCATTTTGCGGAAGGCCCAGATCATCCCGCCGAGGGCGGCCAATCCGAGCGCGCCTCCCGCGCCCGCTATGAGCATCCACGTTTCCATGTCGGCCTCCGCATCCACTGTACCAAGCGAGCGCCCTCCCCCGACAGTCCGTCGAAGCATGTCCGCGTCGCTCCGTCTCTCCATCTCGACGTTCTCACCGTCTCGCTCGCCGAGCGCGTCCGCAGAGGACGCCCGCAGAAGACGCGCTCAGCCTCGGAGACATCCGCGGCTACGGACGACCCTTCGAGAAGGTGGCCTCACGACGCCCGCCCGGGTCAACGCGCCCCGAGCCCGTTCCGCGCGCGCTCGTCCCTTGGTACCGTCCCCGCGCCTCGCAGGGGTGCGAGGCATGCGCGGCGCGCGCGAAGCGAAGAAGAAGGGTGAAGGGGTGACGAGATGACGCTGAACCTAGCCACGCTCTTGCGGGAGACCGCGACGACCCAACCCTCGCAGCCAGCGGTGGTGCTCGGCGACGTGACGATCCCGTACGGGGTCCTGCACGACATGGCCCAGCGCTTCGCGGGCGGCCTGACGAAGCTCGGCGTGACGCCGGGGCGACATGTGGCGCTGATGCTCCCGAATGTGCCGCACTTCACCATCGCCTACTTCGGCGCGCACTACGCGGCCGCCCCCGTCGTGCCGCTCAACGTGCTGCTGACGGCGGACGAGATCGCCTATCACCTCGAGGACTCGGACGCGGTCGCCATCGTGGTCTGGGAGGGCTTCTACGAGCAGGCCCGCAAGGCCTTCGACCGCGTCGCGACGTGCAAGCACCTCATCGTCGCGAAGGCGGACCGCGCCGACGTCTCCGCCCCCGACGGCGCCGTCTCGATGACCGCACTCATCGGCTCGGCCGAGCCCGTTCGGGACCTGCCCCCGACCATGCCCGACGACACCGCCGTCATCCTCTACACCTCCGGGACGACCGGGCGGCCAAAGGGCGCCGAGCTGACGCACTTCAACCTCTTCTACAACGCCGACTACATGTCGTCGCGGCTCCTCGGAGGCGAGCCCGAGGTCGCGCTCGTCTGCCTCCCGCTCTTCCACAGCTTCGGGCAGACCGTGATGCAGAACGGCACGTTGCGCTCCGGCGGCACGATGATCCTCATGCCGCGCTTCGATCCCGAAGGCGCGCTCACGCTCATCGCCAAGCACCGCGTCACGCTCTTCGCGGGCGTCCCGACGATGTACTTCGCGCTCTTGCACCAGCCGCCGGGCGCCCACGACACCTCGTCGCTCCGCAAATGCGTGAGCGGCGGCTCCGCGATGCCGATCGAGGTCATGCGCGCGTTCGACGAGAAGTACGCCGTGAACGTGCTCGAAGGCTACGGCCTCAGCGAGACCTCCCCCGTCGCGAGCTTCAACCGCATGAACCGACCGAAGAAGCCGGGCAGCATCGGCCTGCCCATCGAGGGCGTCGAGTTCCGGCTCGAGGACGCCGAGGGCAAGGTCGTCACCGACAGCGGCGTGCCGGGCGAGATCTGCATCAAGGGCCACAACGTCATGAAGGGCTATTACAAGCGGCCCGAGGTGAACGCGACGAGCATCGTCGACGGTTGGTTCCACAGCGGCGACATCGCGACGCGAGACGAGGATGGCTTCTACTTCATCGTCGATCGCAAGAAGGACATGATCATCCGCGGCGGCTTCAACGTGTACCCGCGCGAGATCGAGGAGGTCCTCTACGCGCACCCCGCCGTCGCCGAGGCCGCCGTCGTCGGCGTGCCGCACGAGTCGCACGGCGAGGAGGTGAAGGCCTTCGTCGCGTTCAAGCCGGGCGCGAGCGCGACGACGGACGAGCTCATCGCGTACTGCAAGGAGCACCTCGCGGCCTACAAATACCCGCGCCTCGTCGAGGTGATGGAGACGCTGCCGAAGGGCCCGACGGGGAAGATCCTCAAGCGCGAGCTTCGGGCGTAGCGAGCCCGCGCTCTTCGAGGGTCCCGGGGATGGTGTTGTCGAGGAAGATCGCGAGGATCGCCGCGACCGCCATCCCCGTCTTGCCGATCGTGCCGAGGACGTCCGAGGTGACCTGCAGCAGCGCCGCGAGCCACGGCGAGGGGGGTCCGACGCTCTCGGTGTAGCTCGCGACCAGCGCGAGCTCGTGGGCGCGGAAGTACTGCGGGACGCTGAGGCCCATGAAGAACGAGAAGCCGAGGATGAAGAGGTTGCGCGGCGAGCTCAGGTCGACGAGCTGCAGGTTCGACAGGCCGACCGCCGCGATCATCCCGAACATCGCGCAGTACATGCCGCCGACGATCGGCTGCGGGATCGTGGTGAAGAGCGCGCCGAACTTCGCGATCGCGCCGAAGCCGATCATCAAGACGGCCCCTGCCTGCACCACCCTGCGGCTGCCGACGCGCGTGAGCGCGATGGCGCCGATGTTCTCGCTGTAGCTCGTGGTGCCGTTGCCCGTGCCGATCACGCCCGCGATGAGGCAGCCGACGCCCTCCATGCCGATGCCTCGGTTGACGGTCGAGGGGTCGGGCGGCGGGGCGCCCGCGAGGCGCGCGCAGGCGTAGTAGTCGCCGATCGACTCGATCATCGACGCGACGTAGCCCGCGAGCATTCCGACGACGGCGGAGGCCGTGAAGACCGGCCACCCCCACTGGAAGGGCGTGGGCACGTGCACCCACGGCGAGGTAGCCAGGATGGACGTGTCGACGTGGCCGGGGTGGCCCGGGGGGAAGGTGCCGGTCGCCGTGAGCGCCGCCGCCGTGCCCCACGCGAGGGTGATCGCGAGGAGCACGGGGAACATCTGGAAGAACCGGCTGCGGTGCCGCAGGTACTGCGAGAAGAGGATGATGAGCGCGATCGTCAGGCCGCCGAGCCCCCAATGCGTGCCCGCGACCGGCGCGCCGAACTCGAAGAGGGCGAGGCCGATGAGGGCGATGGTCGGCGCGATCGTGATCGGCCCCACGAAACGCATCAGGCGGCCGACGAGGCCCGAGTAGCCGATCACGATCTGCGCGAGCGCGCCGGCGATGACGGCGCCCTGCACGTGCGTGATGCGCACCTCGAAGCCCGCGTCTCGCAGCCCGGCCATCCCGCAGATGGCGATGGTCGCCGCCAGGAACGAGAACGTGCCGCCCTGCACGATCGGCAGGCGGTTGCCGTACGTCGTCTGCAGGAGCGTCGTGATCCCGCTGACGAAGAACATCGTGCCGATGAGCTTCGCGAGCGCAAGCCGGTCGTCGCCGATCCCGAGGTGCTCGGCCAGGAGCAGCGGGATGGCCACGGTGGACCCGAACATCGTGAGGTAGTGCTGGAAACCCAGCACGACCGTCTCCCAACGCGGCGGCCGGTCGTCGATGCCGTAGATGAGCTGAGGATCTCGCGCCACGTCCGCTCTCCGCGCCGAGACGCTATCACGTCGGCGGCGAGGTCCGCTTCCTGCGAGGGGTCGCCAGTGCCCCATGGAGCGTGAAGCCCCGACCGATCAGTGATCGTGCGAGAAGGCGGCGGCGCGGATGGCGTCGTCCGCCTGACCGTAGAGCTCGCCGAGCGTCCGCAAGAACGCGAAGCGGTAGATGCCGGTCGCGTGCCCGTCCGCCCAGCGGAGCAGGACCGCGTATTGGCCCGAGAGCTCGATGCCCTTCAGCCCGAGCGCCTCGTCCGACAGGCCGTCCCCACCGACCCACGCGATGGGGCCGTGGTGGCCCTGGCAGAGCGCGCAGGGACAGAACCCGCGCAAAATGCGGTGGGGGAGGAGCGACGTCGTACCATCGCTCCAATCGACCTCCATCATCCTGGCCCCTTCGGGCGCGCGGATCTCGACCGGCTCGACGTCGCTCTTGGGGGACGGGCTCATGGGGGACGGGGATACGGCGCGCGCGTGGACCGTCAAGGGGGACGGTCATCTGGATTCGATCTCCCCGCCGTCATCATGTACGATTCGTGCACACCCGAGCAGGACGGATGAACTGGAGCAGCACGTGACGAGCGCCGAGGTCGGCGAAGCGACCGAGGTGAGCGTGCGTTACCGCCTCCCCGAGGCGGTGCGGCTGCTCTCGTCTACGCGGCGCTTCGTCTCGCTCGAGGTCGGCGCGATGGTCGCCATGGAGCTCTGCGAGCGCGCGCTCGAGGGCGCGGTGCTCCTGCCCGAGCGGGTCTGGCTCGACATCATCGGCCACCTCCACCCGAGCCGCCGAGGGACCCCTGGCGATGGCCTCGACGCCTCGCTCGAGGTCTTCGCCGACGCGCTCCACCCGGCGGCGCGTGGCGCTTATCTCCGGACGCTCCAGTCCGCGACGGAGAGCGAGGGGCGCGCCGCGGATCTCCGAGAGCGCTTCGCCGCAATCCTCTACCCCATCGATCGCGCCTCCGCGCGGACGAGCCTCGCGCTCTCGATGGAGAGCGCCATCCGACGTGACGCCAGCGAGTCGGGACCCCACCCCTCGACGCCCTCGTCGGACCTGCGCGCCGGCCCCGACAGCCTCGAGGTCGTGCTCTCCGGCCTCGACGACACGGTCCTCACGAGCCGCCGCAACCTCGATCAGCTCCTCGAGGCCGCCGGGCACGGCCCCCTCCGCACGGACGCCGCCGACTACCAATACGGGCGCTTCGAGATCTTCGGCGAGATCGCGCGCGGCGGCATGGCGCAGGTGCTCCTCGCGCGGGACCCGACGCAGCGCGACGGACGCCCCTGCGTGCTCAAGCGGATGTTGCCCTCGCTCGCGCGTCAGGAGTCGTTCCGCGCGATGTTCAAGGACGAGGCGCGGCTCGGCTTGGCGCTCGACCACCCGAACATCTGCCGCACGCTCGCGTTCTTCGACGTCCACGGCGAGCCCTGCATCCAGATGGAGTGGGCCCCCGGCCTCACCCTGAGCGAGATCCTGCGCCGCTCGGTGCGCGCGAGCTGGCCGCTGCCCGTGGGCTTCGCGCTGCGCACCGCGGAGGCGCTGACCGCGGCGCTGGCCTACGCGCACGACGCGCGCGCACCGGACGGACGCCCGCTCCGCGTCGTGCACCGTGACGTCAGCCCACAAAACGTCATCGTTCAGTTCGACGGCGCGGTGCGCCTCTTGGACTTTGGCGTCGCCCGCAGCGCCGTCCAAGCGGAGCTCTCGCAGGGCGGCCAGATCAAGGGAAAGTTCGCGTACATGTCTCCCGAGCAATCGCTCGGTCTGCCGCTCGACGATCGCAGCGACGTCTTCTGCGTCGGCATCTTGCTGCACGAGACCCTCGCCGGACGCCCGCTCTTCGATCGCGACGATCGCCTCGGCGCGGTTCGCGCGCTCGCTCGAGGAGAAGTCCCCGACCTGCTCGAGCTGCGCGCGGATCTTCCCGAAGCGATCGCGCAGATCGTCCGGCGCGCGCTCGCCTCCGACATGGAGGCCCGTCCGCGGATGTCCGAGCTCCATGGCCTCCTCGCCGAGGCCGTCCGCGGCCTGGGCGAGGGCGAGCTGGGGGCGCAGGACGTCGTGCGGCGCCTCGATCCGTCGTGGCGAGATTGGCGGGCGACGCTGGCGCCCTTCGATCGCGACCCGCGCTCCAGCCTCGCGCCGCTCGCCGCCTCGACCGCACCCGACGAGGACACGGCGACCGACTCGTCGTCCATCGACGAGATGCTCGGCGCCGCGGGCGTGGTGTCGAGCGCGTTCGCGAGCGACGACGCGGACACGGACGACCTCGCGGCGACGGCGACTCGAGCGGCCGCGCTCCGTCCACGTGCCCCCGACGACCAAGGAGAGGTCCGAGCGCGACAGGACCCCGAGCGCGGCGGGACGGCTGCCGAGGTCGAAACGGACCCGCTCGTCGAGGCGATGCGCCCGAGCGGGCGCCGCGCACGCGCCGCGGTCGTCGTCGGGGTCGCGGCTTGCCTCGGCCTCGCCGCCGCGGTGCTGCTCGGCGGCGCGAGCGACGCATCGGACCCACCACCCACGCTGGCCTCCGCGCCCGACGTCGCCCCCTCGGTGGCCGAGCGAGCCAGCGGGATTGGGTCCGGGGCCGGGTCCGGGTCCGGGTCCGAGACCGGGTCCGGGTCTGGGTCCGGGTCCGAGTCCGGGACCGAGTCCGGGACCGAGTCCGGGACCGAGACCGGGTCCGGGTCCGAGTCCGGGCCCGAGGCGGGGTCTGGGTCCGAGTCCGGGCCCGAGGCCGAGACCGCGACCGAGACCGCGACCGAGGCGGGGACCGCGACCGAGACCGGGGCCGCGACCGCGGCGGGGACCGGACACGGAACCGGAACCGGAACCGAGGCCGAAACGGGGGCGTCGCTCTTGGTGCAGACGCGGCCGACAGGCGCGGAGGTTCGGCTCGGAGGGCGGCTGCTGACTGGCACGACCCCGAACCGCTACACGGGCCTACCCGCGGGGCGGCACCGGCTCACCGTCACCCTCGAGGGCCACCGCCCGGCGCAGCAGTGGGTGCGCCTGCAGGAGGGGCGCAGCGGCCTCGTGCGGGTACGCCTTCGCCCGCGCCGCTGACGCAGGCCCGTCGCAGCCTCTCTCGCCGCGAACGCTCATCACCACGTCGCCGTGATTGACGTCCGACGCGTCAGCCGCAACGCTGGGGTCGATGTCCAGTCGCGGACGACTCGAGCTCGTCGCCCTCGGGCTCGCCTCCCTCGCGCTCGGCTGCTTCGACTCGGGCCCCCCTCCGACCGACCGACCGGATGGCGGCCTGATCGGCGACGTCGATCGTGACCGGGACGGCCTCTGCAACGACACCGAGATCATGCGGGGCACCGACCCTGACGATCCCGACACCGACGCCGACGGCTTCTCGGACTATTGGGAGGTGCTGATCGGGACCGACCCGCGCGACCCGACCCGTCCGAGCCGTGACGTCGTCATCGTGCTCCGCGAGAGCGGGCCGCTGGCGCAGCTCGTCGCGCCCATCGAGATCGCGGTGACGGGCGCGGGCGAAGACTTCAGCGGCGCCTTCGAGGACGAGGTCGTCGGCGATCCGGGCGGTGAGACGGCGGGCGTGTTCTTCGTCGGCGCGCGGGCCTCGTTCGCCGCGCCGGGTGACAACGTCGCCGTCGTGGACGGCGAGAGCTTCCGCGCCGTCGTCGGGCGGACGCTGCTGGGCTTCGAGCTCGAGCTCGCCTACCTCGGCGACGCACGCGGGTGCGCCCGCGCGCTGCCCTTCCGCTACAACGTCAAACGCAGCGACGGCGTGATGGTCGCGTCGCGCCGCTTCTTCCTCGTCGTGATGCCCGCGGAGGTGGCCTTTGGGGACGCCCCATGGTGCACCCCGTCGCGCTGCATCTGAGAAGCGCAAGCCGCCCTGCTCGACGGCGGGCCGTGAGCGCAGGAGCGATTCGTCGTGGAATCGTTCGAAGCGGAGTGGACGAAGTCCACGGAGCCGAACGATTCCACTCGAGTGTCGGACCACGCGCGGGCGTGGACCCGACCTCGGCGATGGGCGTCGGAGCTCGCCCGCTTCCCGCACCACGCGCGCGCGTGGACCCGACCAGGCTGGTGGGAGGGGCCCCGCGGGGCTTCGTCGCACCGCGCGGTCGCGCGGTTGCCGCCGCGCCGCTCCGACGAACACCCCTCGCGCTCGCGCTCTTTGGCGGTCCGCTTCTGGGGGTGCCATGATGCGCGGCGATGCGGTCTCTCCTTGCTTGCTCCGCCGCCCTCGGCGCGATGGTCCTCCTCGGCTGCGGGGCACGCTCGGCCCTCGACCCAGACCCCTACGGCCATCGCGATGGCGCGACGCCGGACGCGCCCGACTTCGACGGCGGTCGAGACGGCGGCTCGGACGGCGGCATCGACGCAGGCATCCCCTTCGAGGTCCGCTGTAGCGATCCCGTCTCGACCGCCCCGAACGTCCCCGTGACGGTGTCGGCGTTCGTGACCGAAGGCAGCTTCGCGAGCGGGCGCTGGACCGTCGTCGAGCAGCCCATGGGCTCGGCGCCCGACGTGTCCGCGCCCACCAGCCTGAGCACGCGGGTCACCGGCAACCTCCCCGGCCTCTATCGGCTCTTCTTCGAGGCGACCGACACCTTCGGACAGACCGCCCTCTGCGAGACGGCGGTCGCGGTGGTCGCGGGTCCGCCCATCGCGGTCTGCCCGAGCTTGCCCATCGTCGCCCCCGTCAACGAGCCGATCGAGATCCCGGGCGCGGGCTTCGACGATGACGGCCCCGTGACCTTCCGCTGGACGGTGACCCGCTCGCCTGCGGGCTCGTTCTCGAGCCTCGACCCCGTGAACGTGGCGCGCCCGACCTTCTTCGGCGACACCGCGGGGAGCTACGAGCTCCAGCTCACGGTGACGGACATCTTCGAGCTCACCGACAGCTGCGAGGTGACGGTCCGCCTCATCGCGCCGCCGGTGATCGAGTGCCCCGCCGCTCCCTTCATGGCGCCGACGCGCCAGCCCTTCACCGTGGCGCTCTCGGTCGGCACCGCGACCTCCATCGCGCGTCACGACTGGAGCGTCGTCACGCTCCCTCCCGGCAGCGGCGACGTCAACCTTCGTCCCGCCGGCAGCCGCGCGACCCTCACGCCGCAGCGGCAGGGCGTCCACGAGCTCCTCTACCGCGCGACGGATACGGACGGGCTGTCCTCCGAGTGCCTCGTCACCGTCATCGGCACGCCGACGCCGCCGACCCTGACCTGCCCCGCCGTCGTCGAGGGGCGCCCGCTGACGGACATCGTCTGGTCGGTCGGCGTCGCGGACGATGGCCTCAGCACACGGCTCGAGTGGAACCTCGGCGGCCGCCCCGAGGGGAGCGCGGCTTCACTCCGCGGCTCGACCACGGTCACGCCCTCGGCCTCGGTGCGCCTGAGCTTCCAGCCGGACATCGCAGGCGAGTACACCGTCGTCGTCACCGCCACCGACGAGGACGGACAGACCGCCCGCTGCGAGACCCTCGTGCGCGCCCTCGTGAACGAGGGACTCCGCGTCGAGATGTTCTGGGACACCGACGGGACCGACATGGATCTACACCTGCTGAACCCGACGGCGACGCGCTGGTTCTCGTCCGACGACTGCTACTACGCGAACTGCTTGGGGGGGCGCCTCTCGTGGGGTGGCCCGGGCCCCGAGGACGATCCGAGCCTCGACCTCGACAACACCTCCGGACGGGGCCCTGAGAACATCAACATCGACGAGCCCTTCCCCGGCACCTACCGGGTGGGCGTCCACGCCTTCCGGGGCAACGGCCGGGTCTCCGTCCGCATCTACTGCGGCGGCTCCACCACGGAACCTCGCGTCACGTTCGGGCCGACCGCCCTGCTCGCGCGCGGCGGCGGCGGCGCGCGAGACTTCTGGCGCGTGGCCGACGTGACGATCGAGGCGGGGGGTCGGTGCACGGTCACCCCGCTCACGCGACCGGGCGGCGGCGCCGACATCATCACCTCGGGACAAGCCGAGCGGATGCGCTGAAGAAGAGCTCAGGGGTTTTCGCAAGCCGCCCTACCGGACGGCGCCCAGCGAGCGGAGCGAGCGGAGCGAGCGTAGGCTCGTGGGAGCGTCAGCCTCCTTCGAGCGGCAGCGGCAGCGTCGCCCGGCTCCACCGGGCCAGATAGCGCGTCATCCGGAGCTTACGGCGCGTGCTCTCGCTCGTCATGTAGCGGACCTTGCCGTAGATCGGCCGCTCGGGCCCCCAGGCCCGATCGTAGCGTCCGAGCACCCAGCAGATGCCGGAGTAGGAGTTCGGGTTTCGACCGTCGAGCGCGTATTTGTCGTTGAGCGTGATCATCACCTCGAGCGCCACCTCGGGGCTCTCGCTCCACTCGAGGATCTTCTTGCCCCAGAGCATGCGCAGGTAGTTGTGCATGCGGCCCGTGGCGACGAGCTCGCGCTGCGCGGCGTTCCAGATCTCGTCGTAGGTCTCGGCCGCCTCGAGCTCGCGCAACCCGTAGCGCCGCGGGCGTGGATCGCGCGCATGCTCCGCGAGCGTCTCCTTCGCCCACGCAGGGAGCGAGTCGTACCGGTCGTAGTCGTCGCGGTGGGAGCAGAGGTTGTAGCCGAGCTCGCGCCAGGTGACGGCCTCGTCGACGAACGACTCGAACGCGGCGCTCGCGCCCCAGAAGCCTTCGCGTTTGCCGCGATGGGCGGGCTGGACCTTCGCCTCCGTCCACCCTTCGCGCGCGACGAGGCGCGAGAAGACGTCGTGGATGGAGACGTGTCCGAAGTGGAGATAGGGCGAGAGGCCGCTCGCCGCGTCGTCGTCGGGGTGGTTTCTGCCCTCACCATAACGGGCGAGCCGCTCGTCGAGGAAACGCGCGAGGCGCGCCTCCCCCGCCCGCGCGCCACCGCGCTCGGGCACGGCGGGCACCGCATGATCGATCGGCAGCCGCGCGAGCGCCTCGGGCGCCCTCGCGAGCATCGCGGGCTCGGCGGCAGGCCAGCGCGAGGCGACGTCGGCGGGGACGGTCGCTCGGCCGAGGTCGTAGCGTTCGAGCGGGGTCGCCGTCGGCGCCTGCCGCAGGTGAGGGAGCAGCTCCCGGTGGAGGTGCCGCCGGAAGTCCGCCGCGCGCGAGAAGACGCGGTCGGTGGCGTACATCGGGTAGAGGCCGTTCGAGTCGACGGCCTCGAGGCAGACGCCCGCGTCATCGAGCCGAGCGGCCGCGGCCTCGAGCATCCGAGGCAAGAAGAAACACGGGAAGTCGTCCGTGACGACGGCGACGGCGCGCGCGGCGAGCGCCTCGAGCAACCCGGCGCCCGCGCCCGGCGTCGGCTCGACGTACGGCAGGTACGCGACCCCCGCGGCGGCGAGCGAGTCGCGATTGTCCGACATGCCGTCGAGCACGAACGCGTGCAGGCGGTCGCTCGCCCAGCGGTAGCCGACCCGCAGCGCCTCGAGGACGAGCAGCGGCCGCCCGTGCGCGCGGCCCAGCTCGAGCGCGCGATCGACCGCGAAGTTGAACCGGACGCGCCGCGCGGCGGTCATCCAATAGAGGACGTACTCGCCGCCCGGTCGCACGGGGCCGTCGGTGAGCACACGAACGCGCGAGGTCGGGACCACCCGCGGTGCATGAGGTCGGTCGCGCGCGCGGTCCAGTCCAGTGCCGCCGTCGTCGCCCCGAGCTCAGAGCTGGCCGGCCTGGGCCTTCTGCATGAGCTGCATCGCGAGCTGCAGGGCGCGAGAGTAGTCGCCCGCCATGCGGAGCTTGCCGCCCATGAAGAGCGCCTGCGGGTTGACCTCTCCAGCGCGCGCCGCCTCGAGATCGTCGTATTTGATCGTCGCCGAGAACTTCGGCTCCGCCGGCGGCTCGGGCGCGTTCAGGCCGACCCGGATGGTGACCTCGTCGAGCTCGGGCACGTCTTGGACGACGACGTGGAAGAGCAGGCTGTCGGTGCCGAGCGCCTCCTGGAGGTTCTTCGACGCCGTACCGACCGCGCGCTTGGCGGCCTTCTCTTCCTCGAGCTCGCCCTGGGCGGCCGCCTCGCCGAGCAGCATGCGCAGCGCCTCGCCCGGCGCCGCGACCGCGAGCCGGATCTTGCTGCTCTCCGGTTTGCTCGAGAGCACCGTCATCGCCCCACCTTCGAGGGCCAAAAAGACCTCACCCTCTCCCTCGACCTCGAGATAGACGGCGCCGGTCGCGCCCTCGACGTCCGCCAAGCGCGACTGCGCGCGCGCGTCGCCGCCCGCGGCCTTGGCGCGGAGTCGCTCGACGCCCTTGGCGAAGAGCTGGGGGAAGGTTTCCTTGAGGAAGGTGATCGGCTCGGTGCTCATGGTGCGCGGGAGGTTAGACGAAGTGGGGGAGATACGAAAAGCCCCGAGGGACGCTCGGGGCTCTCCGCGTGGCACGTGCGCGCCGACCACCGGGCCAAGCGCAACGGAGGCGGCACCTCCGATCAGAGGCGCGGGCCGGCGGCGCGGATCGCCTCGCTCGCGCCGGCCTCGTAGGTCTTGAAGTTGTCGATGAAGAACTTCGCGAGCTTCTTGGCGGTCGCGTCGTAGGCGCTCTTGTCGGCCCACGTGTTCTTCGGCCAGAGGATCTCGTCGGGGACGTTCGGACAGGTCGTCGGGACCGCGAAGCCGAAGGTCGGATCCTCGCGCGTCTCGACCTTCGCGAGGCTGCCGTCGTGGATCGCGTCGAGGATGGCGCGCGTGTGCGGGAGGCTCATGCGACGCCCGACGCCGTAGGACCCGCCCGTCCAGCCGGTGTTGACGAGCCACGTCGTCGCGCCGTGCTTGGCGAGGCGCTCCGCGAGAAGCTCCGCGTACTTCGACGGGTGCCAGACCATGAAGGGGCCACCGAAGCACGCGCTGAAGGTCGGGCTCGGCTCCGTCACGCCTACTTCGGTGCCGGCGACCTTGGCGGTGTAGCCGCTGATGAAGTGGTACATCGCCTGCTCGGGCGTGAGCCGCGAGACGGGCGGCAGCACCCCGTACGCATCCGCGGTGAGCATGATGACGTTGTTCGGGTGCTTGCCGACGCAGGGGATCTTCGCGTTTGCGATGAACTCGATGGGGTAGCTGCAGCGCGTGTTCTCGGTGATCGAGGTGTCGGAGTAGTCGACCTCGCGCGTTGTCCGATCGTAGACGACGTTCTCGAGCACGGCGCCGTAGCGGATCGCGCCATGGATCTCCGGCTCGTTCTCGGCCGAGAGGTGAATTGCCTTGGCGTAGCAACCGCCCTCGATGTTGAAGATGCCGTCCTCGCTCCAGACGTGCTCGTCGTCACCGATGAGCTTGCGGGAGGGGTCGGCGCTCAGCGTCGTCTTCCCGGTGCCGCTCAAGCCGAAGAAGATCGAGGTCGATCCGTCGGAGCCCTCGTTCGCCGAGCAGTGCATCGAGAGCTGGCCCTGCAGCGGCATGAGGTAGTTCATGATGGTGAACACGCCCTTCTTCATCTCGCCGGCGTACTCGGTGCCGAGGATGACGAACTCCTTGCGGGCGAAGTTCAGCGCGACGCTCGTCTTCGACGTCATGCTGGTCGTGTAGCGGTTGGCGCTGAAGGCGCCGGCGTTGAACACGACGTAGTCCGGCTCGCCAAAGCTCGCGAGCTCCTCGGGCGTCGGACGGATCAACATATTCCACATGAAGAGCGCGTGATACGCGCGCGAGCAGACGATGCGCACCTTGATGCGGTAGCGCGGGTCCCACCCGGCGAAGCCGTCGACGACGAAGAGCCGCTTGCGCGTGTTCAGGTAGTCGAGAGCGCGCTCGCGGTTGATCATGAACGTGCGCTCGTCGACCGGCATGTTCACGTCACCCCACCACACGTGGTCGTGACACCCCGGCTCGTCGACGATCCGCTTGTCCTTGGGGCTGCGTCCCGTCTTCTCGCCCGAGTACGCGATGAGCGCCCCGGTCGCGGAGATCGCGGTGCCCTCCTCGTAGTGCAGGCCGACCTCGTAGAGCTGGCCTGGGGAGGCGTTGCGAATGACGTTCTTGACCGTAATGCCGTAGCTGGAGAGCGAGAGAGGTTCGTTCTGGGGCATGCAAAGTCCTCGCGCGGCGCCGCGTCGCGGCGATGTCGCGAGCCTAGCCCGAACGACCGAACGACGCCCGGGAACAAATGTAAGACGTTGTGCGTGTCATCGCGTAACACACTCTAGAGTTACGGAACGACGCCGGCGCCAAGCGCCGAGGAGGGCGAGCGCCGAGAGCGCGCGAGCAGGCGTCGCACCTCCGTCTCGTGCGCATGGGTCCGCAGGCGGAGACGACCTTCGCGTCGCCGTTGCCAGGCACCTCACGCAGGGGATGGATGCCGCCTCGCGCGTCAGCCGTTCCCCGCGAGCTCGCGGATCAGCTCGCGCAGCTCGGAGGTGTCGAAGGGCTTCGCCAGCGTCGCGTCGACGCCCACACGCGCGGCGACCTCGTCCCGGATCGCGCTGGCGCTCAGCAGGACGATCGCCGGGCGGGCGTCGGGGTGTCGCTCGCGGAGCGTCAGGAGGAAGGCCTCGCCGTCCATGCCCGGCATCATCAGGTCCGCGACGATGACCTGCGGCATCGGGTCGAGCTGGTCGAGGGCGTCGAGGCCGTCGGAGGCGAAGCGGACCAGGAACCCGTCGTGCTCGAGGAGCCGACCGATCATCTTCCGCAGATCCGGATCGTCGTCGACGACGAGGACGCTGATACCAACGCTCACCGATCCGAGACGTACCCTCTCCGGCGGGCCTGTCGCAAGGGCATCGTGCCGGGGATGCGCGCGATCGAGCCCGACTCGAGCGGCTCGACCTCGCGCTCCTACCTCGCCACAGGAGCGGCGACGAAGGACGGGCCGAAGGCGATTCGAGGCGGCACGAGGCCGAGATCGACGCCGAGGACCGCGATCCACCGGTCGAGACTCCTGCGGCGAGCTACTCGATGAAAATCCCTTGACCCTCGCGAGGGCACGGGTCACACATCCGGTCCCGCCACGGCGGGTAGCTCCGGGGCTGTAGCTCAGCTGGGAGAGCGTCGCACTGGCAGTGCGAAGGTCAGGGGTTCGATCCCCCTCAGCTCCACCCGGGCACGAATCGAGGCGAGAGGCGACTCTCGCCTCTCGTGTTTTCCGTCCGCAATCTCTGTCGAACGCTCTCCGTCCCGGAGGTCCGGGTTTTTGACCCTGCGGCGGGGTTCGGCGAGCTTCGGTGGCGTGACCCGATCCTTCGCGCGGCTCGTAGGGCTCCTCTCGGTCGTCTCGGTCGCGTGCAGCCCCGCGCCCCGCAGCGACCTGCTCGATCTCTCGAGTATCGGGCCGACCCAAGTCGATGAAGGCACCCCTCTCGTCGTCGAGGGCGACGGCTTCCCCACGGGCCGCGAAGGCACGCTCCGCCTCGTCGGCGTCCTCCACCGGCCGGGCGCCGCGCCGGCCGCGTACCGCCGCGCGGTGCCCATCCGGGCGAGCTCGGCCAGCCGGGCCGAGCTCGCGGTGGACGCCGAGCTCCTCCAGACGCTCGGAGGCCGAGGGACCTTCGAGGGGCGCGCCGAGCTCGCGTTCGAGGCAGCGCACGGCGGCACGGTGCGGGGCGCGCTCGACGCCACCCTCGACCTCGGCGAGCCCAGCCCCCGTCCGCGCCGCGTGCAGGACGCGGCCGAGGCGAACGCGCTGCTCTCGCGGCTCGGCGTCACGCTCGGCGACGACCCCGACGCGCTGGTCATCGAATCCCTCGAGCCCGTGGGGGCGGGCGCGGGCGCGGGGCTCCGCGTCGGAGACCGAATCGTCTCGCTCGGGGGCCTCCGCCCGAGGAGCGTGGACGAGCTGCGCCCTGCGCCGGGCAGCGCGCTCGAGCTGGGCGTCGAGCGCGGAGAGGGGGCTCGGGCGGTGATCCTCGTGGGTGCCGCGACGCAGGCTCCGCCGCCCGACCCGCTGATCCCCGCGTTGCTCGCGCTCCTCGTCCTCGTCTTCGTGACGGTCGGGCCGGGGGCTCGGGTGCTCGGCTCGCTCCGCCGGGTGAGCGCGGGCGCGACTCTCCGCGACCTCGCGCTCGCGGGGCTGGTGGCCGCCGCCTTCGCGGGCGCCCGCTTGGACGCGACCCTCGGCCTCGCCTGCGTCGTCGTGGTCGCCTCGGCGGCCCAGCTCGCGCGCGGCCTCGCCCTCGGGAGCGGCCTCGCGCGCCTGACCCCGCTCGGCCTCGCCCTCGTCGTCGCCACGCTCGCGCGTGGCGAGATCGCGCTCACCTCGAGCCTCGAGCTCTCGCTGGGTGAGGCGCTCCTCGCGCGACAGCCGCTGACGGCGTTGCCCTTCGTCGCGTCGTTGCTCGTGCTCGCGCCGAGCCCCGAGGGCCTCGCGGAGGGCGTCCTCGCGCGCGCGCTCCCGATGCTCGCTCGCGCCATCGGTGCGACGTGGGTGGGTGTGGTCTTCGGCCTTCCGACCTTCGCCGCCCCTCTGCTCGCGTGGGGCGCGCTCTCCGCGCCCTTCGTGCCCACCACGCGGCTCGTCCCCTTCTCGCTCCTGGCGGCCGGGCTCAGCGGGTATTTCCTCTTCGAGCTCGACACGAGCCGCCCGGTCGAGAGCCTGCTCGATCCGCGCGCGACGCTCTGGCTCGCGCTCGGCGCGGGCGCCCTCCTGACCATCGCGGGCCGCCTGCGCGCGACCCCGCGCGCCCACCTCTACCTCTGACCACGCGGGGAGAGCGGGGCCATCCCCGGCGCCCGGACCGAGCGCAAGCGAGCCGACCGCGACACGAGGCGCCCTCGAGAGCGCCACGAGCCGCGCACGGCTCGAGCAACTCGCCGGGCGCGTCACGGGGACTGGGCACGCTGCGGCAAACGCCACGCCGAACGGCACGCCGCGGGGCCGCGCTCACTCGTCCTCGACCTCGACCCGCACCTTCGCCTCGAGGCGCTCGCCCTTGCCGCCGCGGAAGAGCGTCCCGCTGGTCGGCGTCGCGTCGCGGTAGTTGCGACCATGCGCGACCCGGACGTGGTCGCGCCCGCCCATGATCCCGTTGGTCGGATCGTAGCCGCGCCAGCCCACGTTCGGCAGGTAGACCTCGGCCCACGCGTGGCTCGCCTCGGACTGGATCTGGTTGTCGTAGCTCGCGCCCGTGAAGATGTAGCCGACGCGGTAACGCGCGGGGACGTTGAGCAAGCGGCAGAGACAGATGAAGAGGTTCGCGAAGTCCTGGCAGACGCCTCGTCGCTCGATGAAGACGACGAAGGGGGAGGTCTCGATCTGGGTCGCGCCCTGCACGTAGGCGAAGTCGCGGAAGATGCTCTGGTTCATGTCCCGCAAGGTCTCGACGAGGTCGTAGTCGTTGCGGAGCGCGAAGCTCATCGCGTACTCGCTCAGCTCGTGCAGCTGCGTCTCGGGGAGCTCGGGCGGCAGCAGGTAGGGCGTCATCATCTGCCGCTGCCAAGGCATCCAGACCAGCGGCAGGGTCGCGCGCTTGAGCGGCGCGATCGGATCGTGCTCGCGCACGTGCACCCGCGAGCGAGCGCGGATCCAGAGCTCCTCGTAGGGCCGCTCGATCTTGTACTGCAGCATCTGGTTGCCGAAGACGTCCTCGGCGCGCCGCGCCGCGCCTGGCGGGCTGATCTCGAGCCGATAGTCGAGCACGTCCTGCCCCAGGTCGTGCACCGGGTGGAGCCGAAAGACGTGCGTGCTCAGCTCGACCGCCTCCTCGTAGCGGTAGATCGTCTCGTGCTCCACCGTCAGGATCCGACCATCCCGGGCCTTCTTGACCGCGGCGGCCCGTGGCACGCCGAGCAGGCGGGGCTGCTCGCTCGCGGCGGGGACCTGCCCGCGCCGCGTCGAGGCGTCCGGCGGGCTCGCGGGCGGCTCCGCGGGCGCCGGCGCGCTCGGACGCGACGCCTCAGGCGCGGCGCCGCCGACGCTCGAGTAGGTGAAGACGCCGCGGCGCATCACGACCATCTCGCCGGGCGTGAGCTCTTGCCAGCCCGGATCGTCGTCGAGGGGCGTCCGCGAGACGATCGTGACCGTCCGGTTGACGTCGTAGGGGCTCGAGAGGTCGAGCACGACCTTCTCACCCACGAGCACGAAGCGCTCGTGCGGCGGTACGCGTCGGATGCGGAAGAACGGGTGCTGCCCACGCGCGTCGCGGTGCGCGACGACGTCGTGGCCGTCGGAGAGGACGAAATTCCCGTGGCTCGTCGGTGAGACGGCGTCGAGCTCCATCAGCCAGCCGTGGAGGCGCTCCCAACCGACCGCGCCGAGGCTGCGCGCGCCGACCTCGCGGATCCGACCGAGCAACCAGCAGAAGGCGTGCTCGGAGTCCGTGCGTCCGACGGGCTCGAACGCGGGCGACTCCCCGAGGGGGAGCTTCTCCTGAAGGTCGCGGCCGAGCTCACCGCTGTGCGCGAAGATCCAATCCCGGCCCGCCCACGCGCGCTGGAAGGGGTGCGTGTCCTGCTGCGTCACGCGCTTGGCGGCGCCGTGCGTGTGGCAGATGAAGACGCTCGAGCGGAAGCGGTCCCAGTCGCGGAGGACACGCGTGAGCGGCGTCTCGTGCGTGGCGTTCGGGTCCTTCACGACGGTCGCCGCGGCGTCGTCCATCGGGTACCAGGCGAACCCCCAGCCCGCGGACGCGTCCTTCCCCTTGCCCGCCATCAGCGTGATCGAGGGAGACGCGGCTGCGTCGAAGGACATCGCGAGGAGGTGGCTCGTCACGCCGCGACACTCTTCGGTGCGGGCGGATCGGGGTCAAGCCGCTCGGGCGGCGTGGCCCTGCGCGTCACGCGAAGCGCGGAGCGCGGCCGCGATGGCGAGGCCACGGAGCGTCAGGCGCGCGCGGCCAGCGTCGACGAGGCCTCGGCGCTCGAGGTGCAGGAGCCCCTCGGCGACGCGGAGCGGGGACACCCCGAGGCGGGCGCCGAGGCGCCCCGCCGTGGCGGGCCGATCACCGAGCGAGAGGAGGAGGTCGAGGAGCGAGAGGACGAGCATTTCGTGATCCATGACCTGATGATGCGCGCAGCACTGATCACTCGTCCAGTTTCATGCATTCAGTTTCTCCTGCCCCACACATGGCGAGGCCACTGTTGAGCTCACTGAGGGGTTTTTCCCGAAATCACCGCGCTCCCCCTTGTCACCAGAGCCTAAGTGTACAACATACAATCAAAGACACGGAACACGGACACGCGCTTCGACACGCATCGACAAACGCCATCGATGAGGCCCGCCATGGACGACCGACGCTCGCTCGCGCTCTTGACCGACCTCTACCAGCTCACGATGGCCGCCGGCTATTGGCATTCCGGGCTGGCGGAGCGCCGGGCGTGCTTCCACCTGAGCTTCCGCCGCGCCCCGTTCGGCGGCGCGTACGCGATCGTCGCAGGGTTGGCGGACGCGATCGACTACCTGAAGCGTCTGCGCTTCGGCCCCGAGGAGCTCTCGTACCTCGGCTCGCTCGCGCACCCGGACGGGACGCCGCTCTTCGCCCCGAGCTTCCTCGACGTGCTGCGAGACGCGGAGCTGCAGCTCGACGTCGCCGCGATGCCCGAGGGGACGGTCGCCTTCCCGCACGAGCCGCTCGTCCGCGTGGAGGGCCCGCTCTGGCAAGCGCAGCTCGTCGAGACCGCGCTGCTGACGATCATCAACTTTCAGACCCTCGTTGCGACCAAGGCGTCTCGCGTCTGCCGCGCGGCGCGGGGTCCGGACGGGCGACCCGAGCCCGTCCTGGAGCTCGGGCTGCGGCGCGCGCAGGGCATCGACGGCGGCCTCGCCGCGAGCCGCGCGGCGTACGTTGGCGGCTGCGCGGGGACGAGCAACGTGCTGGCGGGCATGCGCTTCGGCATCCCCGTGCGCGGCACGCACGCGCACAGCTGGGTGATGACCTTCCCGACCGAGCGCGGCGCGTTCGAGGCCTACGCGCGGGCCTTCCCCCGCGGCTGCGTCTTCTTGGTGGACACCTTCGACACGCTCGCGGGCGTGCGGAACGCCGTCGAGGTCGGGCGCCTGCTGCGCGAAGAGGGCCACGAGCTCGTCGGTGTCCGCCTCGACTCCGGCGACCTCGCGTCGCTCAGCCGCGCGGCGCGCGCGATCCTCGACGAGGGCGGCTTCCCGGACGCCCGCGTCGTCGCGAGCAACGACCTCGACGAGCGCGCGATCGACGCGCTCAAGGCAGAAGGGGCCCGGATCGACACGTGGGGCGTCGGGACGAAGCTCGTCACCGCCTTCGATCAGCCCGCGCTCGGCGGGGTCTACAAGCTCGCCGCGCTCGAGGACGACACGGGCACGCTCTCGCCGCGCATCAAGCTGAGCGAGGAGCCCATCAAGACCTCGATCCCAGCGCGGCAGCAGGTGCGGCGCTTTCGCGACGCGGAGGGGCGCTTCGTAGCCGACGCGATCTACGACCTCGACGCGGGCTTCACCGAGCGCACGCTCGTCGACCCCACGGACGCGACGCGGGTGCTGCGCGTCCCCGAGGCGCTCGCGCACGACGATCTCCTGGTCCCCGTCGTCCGCGGCGGCGCCTTCGTCTACGAGCCCCCGGCGCTGGACGCGATCCGCGCGCGAGCGCTCGAGCAGCTCTCGCGCCTCCCGGACGCCGTCCTCGCGCCGCGCGACCCGTCCCCCTACTTCGCCGGGCTCGAGCCCGACCTCCACCACCTCCGCGCGCGCCTCATCGAGGCCGCCCGATGACGTGGCGCCCGACGCGGCGCGCGAGGTGGCGCCCGACGCGGCGTGCCACGAGCCGCGCGATGCAGCGCGCCCGCACGATCGCCCGTATGCTCCTGCCCCGCCGAGGCCCTCGATGACCGCACCCCAGATCGTCTTCTGCACCGAACGCTACGCCGCGATGGCGGAGGCGCTCTGCGCGCCCCCGCGCGCGGGGGGCCACCCCACCCGCGGGGTCGGGTTCCGCCTCGGCGAGGTCGAGCGAAAGACCTTCCCCGACGGCGAGCGCTACCGCCGCATCCTCAGCGACGTCGTCGCGCGCGACGTGATCCTCCTCGGCGGCACCGTCGACGACGCCGACACCCTCGAGCTCTACGACCTCGCGTGCGGCCTCGTGCACGAGGGCTGCCACATCCTCACCCTCGTCATCCCCTGGTTCGGCTACCAGACGATGGAGCGCGCGATCAAACCCGGCGAGGTCATCACGGCGAAGACGCGGGCGCGGCTGCTCTCGTCGATCCCCATCGCGGGGTCGGGCAACCGCGTGATGCTCCTCGATCTGCACTCGGAGGGCATCACCCAATACTTCAGCGGCAACATCCGGCCGGTGCACGTCTACGCCAAGGACGTGACGCTCCGGCTCATCCGGGAGCTTGCCGCGCAGCTCGCCCCCGAAGGCCAGGCCCGCGACGCGGTCAGCCGCGACCGCCTCGTGCTCGGCGCGACCGACGCCGGCCGCGCCAAATGGGTCGAGTCGCTCGCGAACGATCTCGGCGTGGACGCCGCCTTCGTCTTCAAGCGCCGCCTGAGCGGCGCCCGCACGGAGGTCACGGCGCTCGCGGCCGACGTCCGCGGCAAGAGCGTCGTCATCTACGACGACATGATCCGGACCGGCGGCTCGCTCCTCGGCGCGGCGGAGGCGTTCCGCGACGCTGGCGCGACCCGCATCGCAGCCGTGACCTCGCACGCGGTGCTGCCCGGCGACAGCCTCGAGAAGCTGCATCGCGCGGGGCTGCTCGACGCGATCGCGTGCACCGACAGTCACCCGAACGCGCGGGCGCTCGCCGAGCGCTTCCCCGACTTCCTCCGCGTCGCGAGCGTCGTCGACGTCCTCGCCGAGGCCCTCTGCCCGCGGGGGACCACGCTCGTTCCTTAGCCCACCTTCGATGCGCGCTCCTCACGGGCCTGCTCCCGCCGAGCCGTTGCAGGCTCGTGATCCCCTCCGCGATCCCCGTGATCGCAGACCAGCTCTCGAAGCCTCGTCGACGACGAGGCGCTCCCACGGGGCTCCGAGCCCCTCGACGAAAGGTCGAACATGCACCGCGTCCACGTCGCCGTCGGCATCCTGAACCAGACCCCCTTCGCGTGGGTCGAGAACGAGACGAACCTCCGCGGCGCCATCCGCGACGCGCGCGCGAAGGGCGTCACCCTCCTCTGCCTGCCCGAGCTCGCCATCACCGGCTACGGCTGCGAGGACATGTTCCAATCCGCAGGCCTGCAGGCGCGCGCGTGGGAGATCCTGGTCCGCCTGGCGGCCGAGGAGACGCGCGGCATGGTCGTCACGGTCGGGCTCCCGCTCGAGCACCGCGGCGCGGTCTACAACTGCGCCGCCCTCTGCGTCGACGGCGCCGTCGTCGGCCTCGTCGCCAAGCGCTTCCTCGCTGGCGATGGGATCCACTACGAGCCGCGCTGGTTCAAGCCGTGGCCCGAGGGCGTCGCCACCACGATCACGCGCCCGGACGTGAGCGGCGCGCCGCAAACGATCCCGATCGGCGACCTCGCCTTCGACGTCGGCGGGCTCCTGCTCGGCTTCGAGATCTGCGAGGACGCATGGGTCGCCGCCCGCCCCGGCGCGCGGCTCGCGCGGCTCGGGGTCGACGTCATCCTCAACCCGAGCGCCTCTCACTTCGCGTTCGGCAAGCAGGCCGTCCGCCGGCAGATCGTCGTCGAGGGCTCCCGCGCCTTCGGCGTGACGTACCTCTACGCGAACCTCCTCGGCAACGAAGCGGGCCGCGCGATCTACGACGGGGGCGGCATCGTCGCCTGCGCGGGCAGCCCGATCGCCGAGACGACGCGCTTCTCGTTCGCTGGCTGGCAGGTCGCCTCCGCGATCGCCGACGTCGAGCTCACGCGGCTGCAGCGCGCGCGCTCGGCGAGCTTCCGGCCCGACGTCCGCGACGACGGCGTCGTCGCGCTGCCCTTCAAGTGGCCCACGCTCCCCGCGCAGCGCGAGCGCGTCGTCGAGCTCGTCGACTACACGAAGGAGGAGGCCTTCGCGCGCGTGATGGCGCTCGGGCTCTTCGACTACCTCCGAAAGTCGCGGTCGCGCGGCTACGTCGTCTCGCTCTCGGGCGGCGCGGACTCGGCCGCCTGCGCGTGCCTCGTCCGCCTCATGGTGGAGCTCGCGCTCGCCGAGCTCGGGCCGGAGGGCGTGCGCGAGAAGCTCGCGTACGTCGAGGACCTCCCGGACGACGCCGCGGGGATCACGCGGCGGCTGCTCACGACCGCGTACCAGGCCACGCGCAACAGCTCGGAGGTCACGCTCGACGCCGCGCGCGCGGTCGCCGAGGCCTGCGGCGCCGACCACCACGTGCTCGACGTGGACGCGCTGGTCCAGCATTACGTGTCGCTGGCCGAGGGCGCGCTCGGTCGGCCGCTGAGCTGGGATCGCGACGACCTCGCGCTGCAGAACATCCAAGCGCGCGTGCGCGCGCCCAGCGTCTGGATGCTCGCCAACGTCCGGGGCCAGCTCCTCGTGGCGACGTCCAACCGCAGCGAGGCCGCGGTCGGCTACGCGACGATGGACGGCGACACCGCGGGCGGCATCTCGCCGATCGCGGGCATCGACAAGGCGTTCCTCCGCACTTGGCTCGCGTGGCTCGAGCGCGAGGGCATCGCAGGCGTCGGTCCCGTCCCGGCGCTGGCAGCGGTCAACGTCCAACCCCCGACGGCCGAGCTGCGGCCTCTCGGAGACGCGCAGACGGACGAGGGCGACCTCATGCCCTACCCCATCCTCGACGCCATCGAGCGCGTCGCGATCCGCGACAAGAAGATGCCCGCCGAGGCCTTCGACCAGCTCCACGCGGAGCACCCCGAGGTCGAGCCCGAGCAGCTCCGCGCCTGGGTCGTGAAGTTCTACCGCCTCTGGTCGCGCAACCAATGGAAGCGCGAGCGCTACGCGCCCTCCTTCCACGTCGACGACAAGAACCTCGACCCCAAGACCTGGTGCCGCTTCCCCATCTTGAGCGGCGGCTACGCGCTCGAGCTCGCGGAGCTCGAGGCCGCCGCGCGCGCGAGCGAGCCATGAGCCCCCCGCTGGCGACGAGCGCCCCCGAGGCGACGACCTACCCCTTCCCGCGGCCAGCCCTCACGGTCGACTGTGTCGTCTTCGGGCTCGACGACGAAGGCCTGAAGGTCCTGCTCATCGAGCGCGAGCTCGAGCCCTTCCGCGGCCAGTGGGCGCTCCCCGGCGGCTTCGTCCGGGTCGGCGAGGGGCTCGAGCAGGCCGCGCGCCGCGAGCTCGCGGAGGAGACGGGCCTCGGGCCGGGCCTGAGCCCGCACGCACCCACGTTCTTCCTCGAGCAGCTCTTCACCTTCGGCGACCCGCGCCGCGATCCGCGCGAGCACACCGTGAGCGTCGCCTTCTTCGCGCTCGTCAACATCCGCGACCACGCCATCCGCGCCGCGACCGACGCGCGCGACGCGCGCTGGGTGGCGATCGACGCGCCACGCGCGCTCGCCTTCGACCACGACCACATCTTGGCCGTCGCCCTCGCGCGGCTCCGCGGCAAGCTGCGTTATCAGCCCATCGGCTTCGAGCTCCTCCCCCCGCGCTTCACGCTCACCGAGCTCCAGCGGCTCTACGAGACGGTCCTCGGGACCTCCCTCGACAAGCGCAACTTCCGCAAGAAGATCCTCGCGCTCGGCTTCGTCGTGGAGACGGGTGAGCTCGAGGAGGGCGTGCGGCGACGTCGCGCGCGGCTCTACCGCTTCGACGAGGCGCGCTACCGCGCGCTCGAGCGCGAGGGCTTCTCCCTCTGGATCTGATCTGCCCTCCTCCACGGCGCCCCCATCACCGATCGCGCTCCCCCGGAGCTGCCCTCACCCCTCGGAGGTCCCCATGCGCGCGCTCATCCTGGTCGACTTGCAGAACGACTTCCTCCCGGGCGGCGCGCTCGCCGTCTCGGAGGGCGACGCGGTCGTGCCCCTCGCGAACGCGCTCGCGACGCGCTTCGAGCTCGTCGTCGCGACGCAAGACTGGCACCCGCCCCGCCACCAATCCTTCGCTTCGCAGCACGAGGGGCGCGCGCCCGGCGAGCTCATCGACCTCCACGGCTTGCCGCAGGTGCTCTGGCCCGACCACTGCGTGCAGGGCACCTTCGGCGCGGACTTCGCGCCCGCGCTCGACCTGACGCGCGTTGCCCGCGTCTTCCAGAAGGGCATCCACCCCGAGGTCGACAGCTACAGCGGCTTCTTCGACAACGGTCGCCGGCACGACACGGGGCTCACGGACTATCTCCGCGAGCGAAACGTCGCCGAGGTCCACGTCTGCGGGCTCGCGACGGACTACTGCGTGCGCTTCACGGCGCTCGACGCCGCGAGCCTCGGCTTCGAGACCCACCTCGTCCTCCCGGCCTGCCGCGGCGTCGAGCTGCGCGAAGGCGACGTGGCGAGCGCCCTCGACGAGATGGCGGCGGCGGGGGTGCGGATCACCTCGTGAGCTAGCTGCCCTGCTATCCTTCCGTCATGGATCTCGACCGCATGCTCGCGATGTGCCACCGCGACCAGTGGCAGGCCGACGATCTGGACTGGAGCGTGAAGCCTCGCGCGCTCTCGCCCGAGCACGAGGTGGCGATCTGCCAATACTTCACCGACATGAGCGGCATCGAGCTGCTCGCCGGCGAGCTCTTCCGCGTGCAGCGCGATCTCGCCACCGACCCGCGCCTCGTCGCCATCTTCGACAGCTTCGTCGTCGACGAGGAGCGGCACGCCGAGGTCGCGCGGCGCCTCGCCGCGCACTACGACGTCCACCGGTACCGAACGTACACGCTCAACCCGCACCTCGCGCGCTTCCGCGACGCCTTCGTCGAGGCCGTGCACCACCTGCCGCCCGACATCGCGAACGCCTACATCACGACCGGTGAGCTGCTGCTCGACGTCGCGCTGCTCCGCTCGCTCGACGACTTCGTGAACGACGAGATGAGCCACGCCGCGATGCACCTCATCAACCGCGACGAGTCCCGCCACATCGCGATCGACTACTTCATGGTCGAGTACTACGGCAGCGGCGCGTACGACGCGTGGCTCGCCGCGCAACCGAAGAAACCCTTGCGCGAGCGCGCGCGCGCGGCGGCGGCGCTGCTGACGTTCCTCTACCACGCGGGCCCCTTCTTCAAGGCCGTCTTCTTCGCGCCGATGGACATGACCGATCCGCAGGGCGAGCGGCTGCTCGAGGCGTTCAAGCGCATCCAGCTCCTCGGCGAGCGCCCGGGGATCGCCGACCGCCCCTTCCCGCGCTTCATCCGCGGCGTGCAGTCGCTCTTCAACCATCCGGTCGCGGGCCGGCTCGCGGGCCCCGCGCTCGCCCGCGTGATCGGCCTCGACCCCCGCGTCATCCGCACGCTCTACACCGAGGAAGAGAAGCGCCGCGCCGACGCGATGAGCGTCGAAGAGCTGGCTGAAGAGGCGCTCGCCGCCAAATACCGGAGCTGAGTACAGCGAACCGGAAGCGCTCGCTGCCCAACACCGGAGCTGAGCGCGGCCGCTGGAGACGCTCGCTGCCACGAGCGCGATCGCCGGAGGCTCTCGGCGGCCACCGCGCGGATGCGTCGGACACCGTGGCGCCAGGCACCGCGCGGATGCGTCGGACACCGTGCTGGCGTCAGGCGAGCGCGCGCGCGTAGGCCGCGTCACGATCGGCGCGGATGTCGGCGAGCACCGCCTCCACCGCGTCGACCCCGCGCTCCTCGACCGTCGCGAGGTTCACCTCGGCCACGCGCTCGTGCAGCGGCTTGCGCACGGGCCGCGCGAGGAGCTCGGCGAGGTTCGTGCTCGCGAGATCGACGAAGCCCGTCCCCTCCTCGCCGCGGCGGAGCTCGCTGAGCACCGAGAGGCGAACACATTGGATGGTCGGATCCGGTGACCGACGGAGGAAGGGCACGAGGCGCGCGGGGCTCTCGAGGTCCGCCGCCGCGTCGGGGTGGAACTCGGCGAGCGCCATCGGCGGCGAGCTCCCGTGCGCAGCCGCGTGCCGCTCCCGCAGTCGCGCGACGAAGCGCGCCATCGCCCGCGCGCTCACCGGCAGGCGCGGCAAGACGACCAGCCCGACCGCGACGTGCGCCCGCGCGGCGTGCGCTTCGATCGCGACGAGCGCGGCCTCCTCCGCCTCCGGCTCGTCGGCGTCCAGCACGACGCGGACCTCGACCTCGCCCTGCGCCCTCGCGCGGGCCGCCCACGGGCAGAAGCCGAACGCCTCGACGACCTCGACCTCGTAGCGGGCGTAGATGCGACGGGCCTCGCGCTCGAGCGCCGTCGCGCGCGCGGCGTCCAGCGGCGCCGCCGTCATCCGAGCTTCTGCGCGAGATAGTCACGCAGGTGAGGGACGATCTTCTGTCGAAGGAGCACCTCGGGCCGCTCGAAGCGCGCCCAGATCACCTCGCGCTCGTCGACGCGGATCGTCGGCCGCGCGTCGAGCGTGGTCTCGTAGATGTCGAGCGTGTCCTTGCGGAACTCGAAGGGATGGGAGCCGTGGTACGCGTGCTCGAATCGCTCCGGCTCGACGCGGACCCTCGTCTCCTCACGCAGCTCGCGCGACGCCGCGACGCGCGGATCCTCGCCAGGGTGCACGTACCCGCCGGGCAAGGTGAGGAAGCTCCGATAGGAGTTCTTCACGTGGAGGATCTCCCCGTCGTGCCACACCGCCGCGAGCGCGCCGCTCGTCTCCGGACGCCGGAGGAACCAATAGCTGCGCAGCATCAAATGAGCCGCGCGGTAGGCGGTGCGGATCGGCGCGTTGAGCATGGGCGAGAGCATAGTACGAATCCCACCTCGTCTTGGCGTGCGGCATCCACCGGTCGCCGCGCTCGCTCGGGACGGCCCGCCCGACGCGCACGCGCCGTAGCAGACGTCAGGGCACGGGCTGCCCGGCTCGCGACCCGGCGGGTCTCTCGACGGCGCCGTCGCTCAGCGGCGGACGCCGCCCGCCATCGCCGCACGGTCGCCAGACTCGAGGGATCAGTAGCGCCGCGCGGACGCCCACTGCGCGTGGAACGCCTCGAGCGCCTCCGACGTCGACGCGACCTCGCCCGCGAGCACGGCGCGCGTCGTCTCGTCGTGACCGATCATCCGCCCGAGGCGCGCCGTCTCCCACCGCGAGCCGTGGGTCCGCGCGAGCGCGGCCGCGAGCGCGAGCCCGAACCGGACCGGCCGAAAGCGCGCGGGGTCGTCGACGCGGAGGGCGAGGCCTCGGCAGGGCTCGCCGCGGTAGGGCCTCGCGCGCGGGACGAAGGTGGTCTCCGCGACCTCGAGGCCCTCGACGTCGCCGAGCGCCGCGCGCAGCGAGGCGGCGTCGATCCACGGCGCACCCACGACCTCGAAGGGCGTCTCGGTGCCGCGCCCGACGCTCAGGTTCGTCCCCTCGACGAGCGCCACGCCCGGGTAGAGCAGCGCGGTCTCGGGCCGCGGGAGGTTCGGAGACGGCGGCGTCCACCGCAGCCCCGTGTCGCCCCAGCGCATCGTGGGGCGCCAGCCCTGCATCCAGACGACGTCGAGCTCGGACGCGCGCGGGGCGCTCGACGCGAGCAGCCCCGCGAGCTCCCCCAACGTGAGCCCGTGCCGCACGGGCAGCGGGTGGTGGTTGACGAACGAGCGATGCGCGGGCTCGAGCATCGGCCCCTCGAGCTCCGACCCGAGCGGGTTCGGGCGGTCGAGGACGAGCACCGCGACGCCGGCCTCGGCGGCCGCCCGGAGCGTCGCGTGCAGCGTGCTCGCGTAGGTGAAGAAGCGGGCGCCGACGTCTTGCAGATCGACCACGACGACGTCGACGCCGCGCAGGGTCTCGGGCGGCGGCGAGCGCACCCGGCCGAAGAGGCTCGTCACGGGCACGCCGCGCCACACGCCGTCCTGCAACGCGCCCTCGGCCTGGCTCGCGAGTCCGTGCTCGGGCGCGAAGAGCCTGGCGAGCACGAGCTGCCCCGACACGTGCGCGCGCCAGAGGAGCTCGCTCGTCGGGAGGCCGTCGCTCGCGCGGCCAGCGTCGTGCGTGAGCAGCGCGACGCGCTTGCCGCGGAGGCGGTCGAGGCCCTCGTCGCGGAGGACGTCGACGCCCAGGCGAACGACGCGAGGGCGCGGCGGCGCGATGGACCCGACGGCGCCGGAGACGAGCCGGGACAGATCGCGCCGGAGGGCGCCGACCCGGCCTTGCCCGTCGGGGTGCACGCGGCTCGTCAGGAGGACCACGTAGAGGTCTTGCGCCGGATCGATGACGATCGACGTGCCCGTGTAGCCCGTATGCCCGTAGGCCTGCTCGGAGAATCCGTCTCCGATCGCGCAGTCCCAGCCGAGGCAGCGCGACCCAAACCGCGCACGCATCGCTCCGTGCGCCTCGGCCCGGAGCGCTGCGCCGCCGAGCAGGGCCTCGGCGAGCCGCGCGAGATCGTCGACGGTCGCGAAGACGCCCGCGTGCCCCGCGACGCCCTCGAGCCGCCACGCGCGAGGGTCGTCGACCTCGCCGTGGATGATCGGCGGGGGCGCGCCCGGCGCGGCTCGCCGAGGCGCGCGCTCGGTCGGCGCGACGTCGTCGCGAGGTCCGGGGTTGAAGTCGGCCGAGAGCCCGAGGGGTTCGAAGAGCTCGCGCCGCATCAGGGCGTCGAGTCGCTCGCCGGACGCCCGCTCGAGCCACGCTCCGAGCGCGATGAAGTGGAGGTCGCCGTAGCGAGGCGCTCCGCCGGGCAGGCGCTCGGGGGCGCCGGCGAGCGCGCGGGACAGCCGCTCGGCGCGGCTCCCCTCCTCCAGCTCGCGGAGCGGGTTCGCGCGACGGAGCCCCGCGCGGTGGGTGAGCAGGTGGCGCAGGGTGATGCGACGACCCGCGAGCTCGGGGAGCTGGTCATCCACGGGCGCGTCGAGGGCCTCGTCGAGCGGGCGCTCGTGGCGGTCGAGCCATCGCAGCGCGAGCAGGGCGGTGAGGGGCTTGGTGACCGACGCGAGATCGAAGCGGGTCTCCTCCGTCATGGGCGCCGGAGTCGGCTCGACCTGGCGGAGGCCGTAGGCGCGGCGGAAGACGATCCCGTCCGCGCGGCCGACGGCGACGACGGCCCCCGGCACCTCCCCCCGCTCGATCGCCTGCGCGAGCCGCTGGTCGATCGCCTGCTCGACCGCCCAAGGGAGCCTCGGCGCGGGGGCGAGGGGTGCGAGCACCTCTCCAGGGACCTCGTCCGCGGACTGCGCAGCCTCCAGCCCGTGCCCCGCCTCGCCTGCCGCCTCGCCCGCCGCCTCGCCCGCCGACTCGACGCCCTCCAAAGGCGTCGCCTCCCGGGAAAGGCTCGCGCGCGGGCGCTCGGACGCGCCACCACACGCGAGCAGCAAGACGAGGAGAGCGCGTGACACGCCTCAAGTTAGCAGCTCTCGTCGCGAGGCTGCCGTCGGCCCTCGCCTCTCCGCGCGGCATGCTCGACCTGGACTCGTGCTGGAGAGCGCAGGCGCGGCGCCCGACGGGCGCGCGCGTCTCGGCCACAGTCTCGGCCACGGACACGATGCTTGCCATCGACTCGGGTGAGCCAGGCACGAGGCTCTGCGCGGCGCGGCGGAGGAAGGCTCGAGGCCCCAAAAGGCTGACGCCCGCGAGGGAGCCGAAGCTCCCTCGCGGGCCGGGGTGTGTCAGCTGGGGTTTTTGGGGTTTTTTGGAGTTGTGCTGTCTTGGGGTGCGAAGACGCGGTCTCCCGCGCCTCGGTCGCCGCGGTGGGTGCCGCGTCGACAGGGAGAAGGTAGCGCCGTGACGCGATGCGTCAACCTCGAGCGCGAACGTGTAGACGCATTTCGCGCGTCGTTAACACGTTGGAAACACTTCATTCCGGCTGCCGATTTCCGTTGGCGGGCAGCAATGACGCAACGCGGCGACGCATTGCGTCATCGTTGGCCGCCCGTGTCCGAGACCGTGGCCGAGACCGTGGCCGAGACCGTGGCCGAGACCGTGGCGGAGACCGTGGCCGAGACCGTGGCCGAGACCGTGGCCGAGACCGTGGCCGAGACCGTGGCCGAGACCGTGGCCGAGACCGTGGCCGAGACCGTGTCCGAGACCGTGTCCGAGACCGTGGCCGAGACCGTGGCCGAGACCGTGGCCGAGACCGTGTCCGAGACCGTGTCCGAGACCGTGGCCGTAGCCGACTCGGCACACGCTGCGCTCAGCCGAGGAGCTTCCGGGCGCCTTGGACGAAGGAGGCCTCGTCGTCTGGGCTCGCGAGCTTCACGCGTTGCGGGACCTTCTTGCCGCGCTCGACCGCGGGCCGAGCCGCGATCGCGGCGAGCCAACGCTCGAGCGCCGGCAACCCCTCGATCGAGACCCCCGACCACTCGTGCGTGCGCACCCACGACCAGTTCGCGATGTCGGCGATCGAGTATTCGTCACCTGCGAGCCACTCGCTCTCGGACAGGCGACGCTCGAGCACCTCGAAGAGCCGCCGCGACTCCCGCTGGTACCGATCGATCGCGAAGGGGATCTTCTCGGGCGCGTAGCGGAAGAAGACGTTGGCCTGGCCCATCATCGGCCCAACCCCACCCATCTGGAACATCAGCCATTGGATCGCGCGGCTCCGGCCGCGGACGTCGGCGGGGAGGAGCTTGCCGGTCTTCTCGGCCAGATAGAGCAAGATGGCGCCCGACTCGAAGACGGCGAAGTCCCCCTCGTCATGATCGACGATCGCCGGGATGCGCCCGTTGGGGTTGATCGCGAGGAACCAAGGCTCGCGCTGCTCGAGCCTCATCAGGTCGATCGCCCGAACCTCGTAGGGGAGGCCGAGCTCCTCGAGCGCGACGCTGGCCTTCCAGCCGTTGGGGGTCGAGGCCGTGTACAGGGTGATCGACATGGGGAACCTTTGGAGAGGGTGGACGCCTACGCGCGCGCGTCGTTACGCCGCAGCGTTCACGCGGGCGCCCGCGACGTCGAGCCCACGTCCACGACGTCCACGTGTGGACGTCCACGTGCGGGTACGCCCACGACGTCGGGGACGTCGTCGTCGTCGTCCATGCCCACGCCCACGTCCACGCCCACGCCCACGTCCCGTCCACGTCCCGTCCACGTCCCGTCGACGTCGTCCACGACGTCCACGTCCACGACGTCCACGTCCATGTACGTCCATGTCCACGTCCACGTCCACGTGCGCGTGCGCGTGCGCGTGCACGACCGCATGAGTCCGAGAGTCCGAGTCCGAGAGTCCGAGTCCGAGCCCGAGCCCGAGCCCGAGCCCGAGCCCAAGCCCGAGCCCGAGTCCGAGCCCGAGTCCGAATCCGAGCCCGAGCCCGAGCCCGAGCCCGAGCCCGAGCCCAAGAGTCCGAGCGCGAGTCCGAGAGTCCGGTTCCAGCCTCCGGTCCGAACGCGCGTCACGGACGGACCAAGCTACGGAGCAACGGCTCGAGCTGCTGCGCGCGCTCCGGGGCGCAAGCATCCGTCGTCACGCGGACCGCGAACACGATCGCGCCTTCCGTGAAGGCGAAGCCGCCCACGGACGCCTCCCGCGCCTCGTCGGCGACTCCCTCCGCGGACGTCCCGCCAGATGCGCTGGGGACGATGCGGCGCAGGTTGCCCTCGGCGCGCGCGTGCTCGCCGGGCTCGAGCGCGAGCGCGTCCATCGCCGCGTCGTCCGCCGGGTGAGCGCTCCGCGCTCGGACCTCGAGCACGCCGCCGGGCGCGGCGAAGCGCATGCGACACGCGCCGTCGACCATCGCGCTCCCCGCTGGACGGAACGCCGAGCCGCACGCCGCTTGGACGTCGGTAGGCGCGAGCAAGAGCCGCTCGCACGCGATCGACTCGGGCGCGGGCAGCGCGGGCGCCCCGGCGACGCGGTAGTACGTCACGCGCCAAGCGCGGCGTCCTGGGATCCCGTCGGGCGCGGGCACGAGCCGCAGCTCTTCGGACACGCGCCCGACCCCCGGGCAGAAGAGCTCCTCGTGCGCGACCGCGACGTCCGCCGATGCGGCGCCCTCCTCGGCCTTCCCCCCCTCGCAGCGCCGCCGAACGAGCACGCAATCATCGAGCGCGCGGCCGGCGACCTCGAAGCGGCGGGCCGCTTCGGCGTACGAAGCGACGCAGCGCTGGTCCCCGAGCGTGTAGGCCCACTCGTGTCCGATCGCGATCGGGGCGTCGAGGTACGGCGCCAGCAGGTCGCCATCCGGCGAGACGAGCGCCACCCTCCCCTCGTCCAGCGCGAAGCGCTCGGCCGTCGTGCGGTCCGTCCCGAAGAAGACCGCCGCCGCGCCAGCGCGCGCCGTCACCACCCGGAGCGAGTGCTCCCCCTCGCTCTCTCGCGCCCACCGGTCGCCGACGGTCATCGGGAAGAGATCCGCGGGCGTGAGCTCGCGGGTCTCCTCGTCTGGCGGCGGGCTCGGCTCGCGCGACCCGCACGCGAGCGCGGGCACGACCACCACCCACCACGCGAGCGGCGTCATCCAGGCTCGGACCACCCCGCGCTCCCCACCCGCGTGCTCCCCACCCCCGCGATACGTCGACGTTCGCATGGGGCGCATCGAACGATCATTCGAGCACGACACGCAAGGTGCGGCTCGCGCCCGACGTCAGCTCCACGCGCCCCTCCCACCGAACGACGCCGTCCTCCTCGACGACGACGAGGTGCTCTCCGGGTGTCAGTCCGTCGAAGGTCGCGGGCGCGCCCACCAGGGCGCTGCCGTCGACCCGCACGGCGCCGACGGGAGGATCCGTCGTCACGACGAGCCGCGAGGTCCCCGCCGGCACCGACGGCGCGTCGGGCGCCAGGAGAGCGTACGCGGCGAGCCCGAGCGCCGAGAGGGTCAGCACCACCACGACCGCTACCCAGCGCCGCGACGGGCCGGCGGCCGCTTCGTGTCTCCTCGCCCCCGTCGGCTCCCGCGTCCGCGTCGCCCCCGTCGGCTCTCGCTTCCGCGTCGTCCGCGTCGCGCCCGTGGGCGGCTCTCGCGTTCGCGTCGCTCCCGTGGGCTCCCGCGTCCGCGTCGGCCCCGTGGGCTCCCGCGTCCGCGTCGGCCCCGTCGGTTCGCGTCTCGACGGCGGCTTCTGCGTCTCGAGCCCCGCGCGCGCGGCGGCCGAGGTCGGCCCGCCGGCGTTCGTGCGGAGCCGCTCGGGGATGCGCGTCGCCTCCGCGAGGTCCACGGAGACGTCGATCCCCATCGCGGCGTCATCGAGCGAGGGCAAACCCGCGAAGAGGTCTTGCTCCGCCGCGGGCGCGACCTCTCTGCTGGTGGGGCTCGGTCCGCGCCTTGCGTCCGACGCGTCGTCGTCGAGATCCCCAAAGAGCGCGTCCGCGTCGAGCCCGCTGACGAGAGGCTCGGCCGACGCCGAAGGCCCCTCGAGATCGCGGCTGGGTGCGGACGCCGCCTTGCCCACGCGCTCGGGCTCGGGCTCGGCTGGGACCTGGTCGAAGAGATCGAGCTCCACCGGCGCGGGTGAGGGGGCCGCCGCGCGCTGCCTGGCGCCCCCCCCAGGCTCGAGCGCCCGCTCGACCCGCGCTGGCGGCTCGATCGTGGGGCGCTCGGGCCCGCGCGCAGGAGCCGTCGGGCGCTCGGGCCCGCCCGGGGGAGCTGCCGGGCTCGCGGGAGCCCGCTCGACCTTCGCGGGGCTCGCGGGCGCGGGCACGTCTCGGGCAGGTGCGGCCACCGCTCGCTCGGCGCCGAGCTCGTACGACGCGCCAAACGGCGTCGAGTCGACCGTCGGACCGATCTCGAGGTCGTCGCGGAAGAGGTTCTGCACGACCGCCGCGATGTGGGCCTCCGAGACGCCGCCCTCGCCTTCGGCGCTCCGCGTCACGAAGTGCGCGAGCACGTCGCGCATGGCCGCGGCGGTCGGGAAGCGCGCGGCAGGCTCCTTCTGCAACGACGTGCGGACGATGGCGTCCAGCTCTCGCGGCGCGCTCGGCATCCGCTCGATCAGCGAAGGGACCTCCTCGACGACGATCGCGTGCATCGTCGCCGCCTCGTTGGAGCGTCGGTAGAGGCTCTTGCCCGTGAGCGCCTCGAAGAGCACGACCCCGAGCGAGAAGATGTCGATCCGGAAGTCGATCGCGCCGCCGCGGCATTGCTCCGGCGCCATGTACGCGAACTTCCCCTTCACGACGCCCGCTTGGGTCTGGTGCGATTGCACCTCGGCCTTCGCGATGCCGAAGTCGAGCAACTTCACGACGCCGTCGAAGCCGACCATGATGTTGTGCGGCGACACGTCGCGGTGGATGAGGCCCATGACCTGCCCCTCCGCGTCGCGAGCGGTGTGGGCGTAGTGCAGCGCGTCGGCGACCTTCGCGACGATCTCGCAAGCCATCGCCGGCGCGAGCCCTCCGGCGTCGCGAGCCCGGCGGATGAGCCGGCCGAGGGTCACGCCATGCACCCACTCCATGGCGATGAAGAGCTGGCGGTCGACCTCGCCGAAGTCGAGGAAACGGCAGATGTTCGGGTGGTCGAGCGACGAGCCGATGCGCGCTTCGTCGAGGAACATGCCGACGAAGTCCTCGTCGCGCGCGTACTGCGCGAGGATCTTCTTGACCACGACGGGCTGGTCGGAGCCTTCTCGCCGCGCGAGCAGGATCTCGGCCATGCCGCCCATCGCGAGGCGCCCGAGGATCTCGTAAGGGCCGAAGCGCCCGAGCACGGGCAGCGAGATCTCGGCCCGCAGGGACTCGAGCCCACGGGCGTCCGCGAGCGGCAGGACCGCGCGCTCGGTGGTCGGTGATGACTCAGCCTCCGCGGCGATGAACTGTCCAGGGAGCCGCCGCTTGCTCGTGCCAGGCGCGCCGAAGGTACGCACGGCCTCAGCGACGGGGCGGACCTCGGCGGCGGGCGCCGACTCGGCGATGGCGCGCACCTCGGTCGTACCGCTGGTCGCCGGGTCGGCCGGAGGCAAGGAGATCCGGCGGGGGCGCTGGCTCGGGTCGGCAGGCGGGCTCGAAGGGGTCGCCCCGCCGCTCTCCGGATCGGCCGGGGGCAGCGAGATCCGGCGGGGGCGCTGGCTCGGATTGGCAGGCGGGCTCGAGGCGCCGGGGCCGAGCGAGGCGAGCGGGTCTTGCGGCTTCGAGACCGCCTGCGGGAGCCCCACCGAGTCGAGCACGGCGTCGGGGAGCTCCTTGCCCGGGACCCACTCGGCCGCGTCTCCGTCGAGAGCGCGCGCGCGCGCCCCCGTGTCCGGGGGCGGCGTCGAGCTCGGTCGACCGGCGCGCTGCTCTACCATCACCCGAGAATACACTTCACGAGGACCGTCCGTAACTCGGACTCCTCACGAAGCCGTGAACTTCCGGCGAATGGGGCGCCGGTGCCGGGAAAGCGCCGACGGGGGGCTTCGCGCGAAGATCGCTCATCAGGCCCCGCACTTCGTCCCGAGTTGCCGTGGATGCTCGGCTTAGCGGACGGCCAGCGCCCAATCCAAGAGAAGCGAGCTCCGGGGCCGCGGCCGAAGCCGGGCCCGGGGACTACGTCGAGGCGGCGTTCAACCATCGATGGTGATGCCGAGCTTCTGTCGGAGCTCGAGGTACTCCGTGCTCACGCTGAAGAGGTAGAGCTCCTTGAGGCGCTCCTTCTGCGTGGCCGCGTCGTCGGGGCTCGCCTTGATGAGCGCGACCGCGATCTCGAGGTCGTTGGCCATCACGAAGCCGACGCGATCCGCGGTCTGATCGACGGCCGCGACCCAGCGCTTCATGTCGAGCTCGGGCGCCGCCGCGAGCAGCTGTTGGACCAGCGATCGGACCTCCGCCTGCGCGCCGTGATCGAGGTGCTGCCGCAGCGCCCCGAGGTGCTCGTCGACCTTTCCGACGAGGCTCTTGGGCACGGGGAACTGCGGCGTCGCGAGCTTGATCGCCGCGAGCAGCCAGGCGCGCAGGCCGCTCCCAGAGGGCACGAGGTGCCGCAGGTAGTGGCCCGGTCGGAAGTACGCCATCTGGCGCGCCGCGACGAACGCGAGCGCCTGCGCCGGCCCTCCCGCGAGCGCCGCCTGGCCGACGCCCAGCGCGGGCGGCGAAGAGAAGAGCACGCTGACCCCGCCCGGATCGTCGGGGAGGTAGTAGACGTCCGGGAGCGGCACCTGCGTGACGCCTGCGACGTAGTGGAGCGTCCGGACCATCACCGACTCGTCGGTCTCCGGGTTGCGCTTCTTCGCGTTGGCGAGCCCGTAGGAGTCGAGGTCCTGCGAGCGCGTCGCGACCACCGCTGGCGTGATCGCCGCGAAGATACCCGTCAACAACGGATCTTGATCGGCGTGGGTGATGTGGTTGAACCAGATGTCCTCGTCGAAGAAAGCCTGCGCCGCGGCCGGGTGCTTGCTTCGATGCTTCTTGAAGAAGCTCTCCTCGTCGGGCCCGGCCATCGCGAGCGACTTGAGGACCTGGCAGACGCACCACGACTCGTCCGCGCGCTTGGCGTCCGTGTAGAGCTCGCGGAGGGCCTGGTAGCTCTCCACGCGGTAGGGGCTCTTGCGGAGGAGCTGCGCGTGCGTGTCGAGCGCCTTGCGGAAGAAGCGCTTGGGCTCGCCGCCGTAGATCTCCGCGAGCTTCTCGAGCCGCCGGCGGCCGTCGGCGTCGAGCTCCTGCGCCTGCTCGTAGGCCTCGGCCGCGCGGGCCGCGTCCTCGAGCTTCTCTTCGTAGAGCGCGCCGAGCGCGTCGAAGAGCTTGGCGCGCTCCTCGGCCGGGGCGTTGCGCTTGCGCTCGATGCGCGCCCGGTAGGCGTCGGCCAGCTCGTCCCAGCGCTTGCCCTTCTCGAGGCACTCCACGAGCCCGAGGAACGCCTTCTCCGAAGCGCCGTCGTTCTCGAGCGCTTGCGCGTAATAATCGGCGGCCTCTTCGTGGCGACCGAGCTCGCCCTTCGCGATCGAGGCGGCCGTCAGGTAGTACTTCGCCTGCTGCGGCGGATCGTCGACGAGCTCGGCGATTCGCAGGATGACCTCGACGAGGCGCGACCAGTCCTTCGTCTCCGAGTAGACCGCCATCAGCTTGGTCAGCAGGTTGCGGTCGTCGGGGACCACCTCCAGAGCGGCGACGTAGCTCTTCGCCGCCTTCTCGCGGTCTCCGAGCTCCTTGAGGAGCACGTCGCCGACCTCGACGAGCAGATCGAAGCGCTCGAGGTCGCCCGCCTGCTCCATGCGGCGCCGGAGCACCCGCACCACGAGGTCCCACTCCTTCTTCGCGGCGTGGAGGTCGCGGAGCGCACGCAGCGGCGCCGGGTCCTCGGGGCGCAGCTGCGCCGCCTCGTCGAGCAGGGGCGCCGCCTCGTCGTACGAGGCCGAACGCCGCAGCGCGTCACCGAACCGGTAGAGCGCCTGACCGCGCTCCTTCGGCTCGAGCTTCGCGCCGTGGAGGTCGAGGAAGCCGCGGTAGAGCTCCGCCGCCTCGTCCCACTCGGCGGCGGCGTACGTGACGTCGGCCACGCGCTCGAGGACATCGCGGTCCTCGGGCGCGAAGGACTTCGCGTTGAGGTAGGCGCGCTGCGCCTTCGACCACTCGGAGAGCTTCGCGAAGCTGTCGCCGCAGCGCAGGCTGATGCGCTTGGCGTCCTCGGCGCTCAGCTCGGAGGTGCGTGCCAGCAGCGGCTCGAAGTGGCGCGCAGCCTCGGCCCACGCCTCGTCCTCGAAGGCCAGATCGCCGAGCCCCCGCGCCGCGGACGTACACGTCGCGTCGAGCTGCAGCGCCATCTCGAAGGCCATGCGGGCCCGCTCGGGATCCTCGAGCCGCGTCGCCGCGAGGTGCCCGAGCTCGGCGTGGAGCTCGGCCTTGCGGCTCTTCCCCTCCGTCGCCTCGATCTCGCGGAGGAGCAACCCCGCGACGCCGTGGGCGTCGCCGCGCTTGGCGTAAAGACGCCGGAGCGACTCGGCCGCGGCCGAGCTCGATTCGTCGGCGTCGAGCGCGCGCTTGTAGCGCTCGATCGCGCGGTCGTGGTCGCCCGACTCTTCGAGCAGACGCGCCGCCTCGACGAAGCGCTCGGCCTTCTTCTTCGGATCGGACTCGCCGTCGGCGAGGCGATCGACCGCCTCGACCGCCGAGCTCGCGTCGCCGGTCTGCGCCCGCAAGCGCGCGAGGAGCGTGAGCGCCTCGGCGTGCTCGGGGTCGATGGTGACCACGCGCTCGGCGAGCGCGATCGCGCGCTCGGGCGCGCCGACGTCGGCCATCAGCGCGCGCGCCGCCTGGAAGAGCAGGTCGGTCTTGCGCTTCACGTCGTCCGAGGACTTCGCGTGCCGCTCGAGCGTCGCGACGAGATCGTCGAAGCGGCCCTTCTGGCGGTAGAGGCGCGTGAGCGCCGGGTTCGCGCCCTCGTGGCCAGGATCGAAGCCGACGACCTGCTCGTAGCAGGTGATCGCGGCGTCGACGTCCAGCAGCTCCTCCTCGTGGATCGCGCCGAGGTGCTCGAGGATCGCGATCTTCTGCCGGGGCGTGGCCGTGAGCTCGAGCTGCTTCTCGAGCACCTCCATCAGCTTCGGATAGTTGCTCTGGCGCGCGAAGATGCGCTCGAGCCCCTTGAGCGCGTCGAGGCTGCGCGGGTCGAGCTCGGCCGCCGACTCGTAGTGCACGATGGCCTTGTCGGTCTCGCCCAGGCGATCCTCGCAGAGCTCGGCGAGCTCGAGCAGGAAGGGCACCTTGGCTTCGCCGATCGCGACCTTCACGCGCTGCTCGAGGAGCGCGGCGAGCTGCGGCCACTCCTCCCGCTGCGCGTGGAGGGTGGCGAGCGCCGCCAGCGCCGTCGGGTGCGTCGGGTCCTCGGCGAGGATCGCCTCGAACATCGACACGGCGCGGTCCTGATCCGAGAGCTTGCGCAGGACGATGTCCGCCGCGCGGGCGCGATGATCACGTGCCGCCGCCGGGTTGCTGGTCGCCGCCGCCCACGCCTCGAGGATCTGGACCACCTCGGGCCACGAGCGCGAGCGCTCGTAGAGCGCGATCGAGCCTTCGTAGGCCTCGTCGCAGGTCGAGTCGATCTCGACGACCTTCGCGAAGCACGGGAGCGCGAAGTCGGGTCGCTTGAGCGACTCCCCATACCACCGGCCGAGGCGGAGGTAGAGCGGCACCGCCTCGGGCGCGTCGCCGACCTCCTGAACGACCTCGTTGAGCTGCTCGAGCACCGTGCCCCAATGCTCGGTCGAGGTGCCGCAGAGGCGCTCGATGGCGCGCGCGGTCTTGTCGTCCCCGGGCTCGTCGGCCAGCGCTTGCGAGTACGCGACGAGCGCGTTCTCGGCGTCGGCGAGCTGATCCTCGTAGAGCGCGCCGATCTCGCGGAGCACCGCCGCGCGCTCGTGGGTCGCCTCGATGTGGTCGAGGCGCTCGAGCAAGAGCTCGACCAGCGCCTCGTGATCCCCCGCCTCGCGCGTGAGCTCCTCGAGCCCGCTCCGCGCGACGAGGTTGCCCTCCTCGACCTCGAGGATCGCGCGATAGGCCGCGCTCGCGCCCTCGCGATCGCGGGTCTCGGTCGCCCGGATCCGCGCCACGCGGAAGAGCAGGCCCTTCTTCGCCTCGACGTCATCCGTCGCCCCCGCGACGTCGACGTAGAGCTCGGCGGCCTTCTCCCAGGCGTCCGCCGGCGCGATGACCTCCTCGAGGAGCGCGATGGCGTCGGCGTCGGTCGGGGCGGACCGCACGGCGTCGGCCGCCGCGGCGAAGGCCGACTCGTCGAGCGGCTCCTTCTTCATCTTCGCGCGCGCGAGCTGCTCGATGGCCTCGAGGAGCTCGCGGGCCGAAGCGAAGCGGTCGGCGGGATCCTTCGCGAGCGCCTTGTCGATGAGCGCGTCGAGGTCCTTGGTCACCCACCCCTTCGGCGCGACGGACGAGGCCGGCGCGGGCTCCGCGGCGAGGTGCTTGGCGACGACCTCGAAGGCGCTCTTGCCGACGAAGGGGAGCTGACCGGTGAGCAGCTCGTAGAGCATCACGCCCGCGGCGTAGATGTCGCTCGCCGGCCCGATCGGTTCACCGCGCGCCATCTCGGGCGCGACGGCGTGGGCGTTGCCGAAGACGCGCAGCGCGCCGATCGTGTCGGGACGCGTCGCGCCCGCCGCGAGCAGGCGGTGGGCGCCCGCGTCCACGAGGACGCCCGTCGGCTCCCCACGCGTGCCGTCGGGGCGCTCGGGGCGCACGACGAAGACGTTGCCCGACTTCACGTCGGCGTGGACGAGCCCGCGGTCGTGGAGGCGCTGCAGCGCCTCGAGCACGCCACGCAGGATGGGCCGGGCCTCGTTGATGTGCATGGGGCCCACGCGCTGCAAGCGCGCGGCGAGCGTCTGGCCTTCGAGGTACTCGGTCGCGACCCACGGCCGGCCGTCGTCGAGCATGCCGCACGCGTGGATGGCCGCGATCCCCTCGACCGGCACCCGCTTGAGCGCGCGCTGGCCGGTGAGGAAGCGCGCGACGGCGCTCGGGTCGCGGCTGAGGCTCATCCGGACGAGCTTGATCGCCGCGCGCGTCTTCCCGCCGCCCTCTTCCTCGCGCTCCGCGAGGAAGATTCGCCCGAGGCCACCTTCGGCGAGGTGTTTGGCGATCCGGAAGCCGGCGAGCTCTTCGCCTGGCTCGAGCGAGCGGCCGGCGCGGACGTCGAAGACCTTCGAGACGTCCGGCGCTTTCCCGAAGAGGCGCATCGCGTCGGCGAGCGCCTCGATGGCGCTATCCGCCAGGCAGCGGTCGACGAGCGCTCGCGCGAACGAGCCCTTCCCACTGGTGCCCCCGAGGAGTGAAGGCTCGTAGCCAAGCAGCTCGGAAGATAGGGAAGTCATTTCGTCGAGCTCGAAGAGTCGTTCCAGCTCGCCGCGAAGTAGGTCTTGGGTGGTCTCGCTCATCAGGATCTCGGCCGCGCCCCCCAGGCGCGGGGCGCTTACCCTACCCGTATTCACGCGAGGAACGGAACGACCGCCCTCCGCTAGGGCACGAGAGGGTGAGAGATCCCACACTCTGGTTGATCGCTCGCTCGCGGTGGCGCGGCCTCGATCTTGCGTGGGCCGACGTACGGCCACGGGCTCGCGAAAACGCAGGGGCCGCCTTCGCCCTCGGGGGGCCGCGAAGGGGCGAAGGGCGCGAGGGCGCGAGGGCGCGAAGGGGGCGCGGGCGCGCAGGCTCAGATCCGGAAGATGAGCTCGGTCCCGAGGTTCAGGGTCACGCCGGTGTTGTTCGTCGGGAGGATCCAGAACGTCGGCGCGATGAGGTCGAGGTGCAGCTCGACGCGCGACGAGAGGGGGATGTTCAGGCCCGCCGAGAAGCGCACGACCGGCCCGTTGAACGGGAGGTACCCGACCGCGAAGCGCAACGGCACCGTGATGTCCGTGCGGCTCGAGAGGCGAATGCGGTTCTCGACCATCGCCATGGGCAGGACGTTGCCCCCGCGGCCGCTGCGGGTGCGGAGGTTGGTGTAGAGCAGGTGCACGCCGAGGTTGACGGTCTTCGTGATGCGCACGCCGACGCGAGCGCCGAGGAGCACGTTCGTGTACCGGTCGTCGACCCCGATGGCCGCCTGCACGTCGGCCGCGACGTCGAGCCGGCGGCCGGGGCGGTTGTCCACGCGGCGCCGCGGCAGCGGCGCGGGGGTCGTGCGCCGCAGAAAGGGATCTTCGGCCACGGGCGGCGGCGTGATCGTCGGCGCACGCGTCGCGCCTGCGCCGGCGAAGCGCTCGTAGCCCTCGGCGTCCCAGCGCTCGGGGGGTGGGAGGACCTCGCGCGTCAGCCGCTCGACCACCTCGTGCAGATCGTCGGCCTCCGAGCTGCCGCGCGCGAAGCGCGGCTCGCCGCCGTCGAGGCTCGCGACCGACAGCTCGAAGTGATAACGGCCCTCGTGCGCCCACACGCGCGCGAACGCGCCCCGGCGGGCCTCGCCGACGTACGTCACCCGCCAGAGATCCGCCGGGCTCGGCGGGAAGGGCATGCGGAGGCGCTGGGCCGCCGCGACCGTCTCCTCCGCCGAGAGGACCCGGTAGCCCATCGAGTCCGCGGTCGCGCGCATGCGCCGCGTGACGTGGCGGCCCACCACCGGGTCGACGCCGATCGTGGCCGCGTCGATCACCAACATCGGCGGCCGCGCGTCGGCGGCGGGCTCGGCCGGCTCCTCGGTCTCCGTCGCGTCCGTCTCTTCCGTCTCGGCGCCCTCCTCGCTCGGCGCGCCCGTAACGGGCTCTGGCGCGTCGACGTCGGGGGACTGAGCCGCGCCCGTCGCCGCCGACCCGACGACCGTCGCGAGGAAGAGCAAGACGCCCGCGTGCGCACGCAGGACCCGCGACTCGCTTCGCTGGGGGACGCTCACGCGCGGCAGCATAGCAGCCATCTCCGCGGCGTCCGCGCAAAGACCGCGCCGGGACGCACCCCTTGCGAGGGAGCGACGTTCGTCCGACGCTCGTGGCCCTCCGTCCGCCTGGGCGAGCGCTCCGCGAGGAGCTCCGCGCCTCGACGGCGCGCGTGTCCAGCGACGCGTCGAGCAGCGTGTCCAGCAGCGTGTCGAGCGGCTCGCCTAGGCGGGAGGTCCGCTCGACGGGGCCGAACGGAGGAGAGTCTTCTCCCGAGACGCCGCGAGCAGGAGAGCCTCCCTTCGCGAGTCTCGAAGCGCATCTGGGCGGACACCTTAGGGACGGCGACGGTGGGCGGTACGCTCCGTGCTAACCGCCTCCCCATGGCTCATTTCACCATCCCGGTTCGCGAGTACATGAGCTCGCCCGTCCGCACCCTCCGCGCCTCGGCGGCCATCGAAGACGCCGACTTCCTGCTCCACGACGAGAACCTCTCGGCGCTCGCGGTCGTGGGCGACGACGGCAAGCTCGTCGGGGTGCTCTCTCGCACGGACCTGCTCCGGCAAGGCACCTATGGGCACGACCGGACGTTCACCCTGCCGAAGGGACGCGTCGGCGACGCCATGTCGGCCCCGGCGCTCTCGGTCGCGCCCGAGGTGGAGCTCCGCCGCGCCGCCAAGACGATGCTCCAGGAGCGCGTGCACCGCCTCTTCGTCGTGCAGGGTGACGAGCTCGTCGGCGTCGTCTCGACCCGCGATCTGATGCGCGCCGTCGTCGAGAAGGGCCTGACGGACGCGCTCTCGGAGATCGCGCACGGCTCCCTCGTGACGGTGAAGGCAGAGGACCCGCTCGCGTTGGCGGTCGACCGGCTCGACCGCGCCAACAAGCAGGGGCTCGTCGTCGTCGAGGGTGGCTGGCCCGTCGGGATCTTCGATCAACGCGCGGCCCTGAGCGCGCGCGGGCTCCCGCCCGAGACGCGCGTCGACGAGGCGATGAGCCTCCGAGTGCTGACGCTCCCCGGTCACGTCCCGCTGTCGCGCGCCGCCGCCCAAGCGCTCGCGATGCGGGTGCGCCGGATCCTCGTGATGAGCGACCACGGCACGACCGGCATCGTGAGCGGCCTCGACTTCGCGCGCGCCGTCGCGCGCTGATCGTCGTCGACCCTGCCCGCCTCGAACCAGCAGCTCAGTCGATCGCTGCGCGGGCCGCGACGATCCACTTGCGGACGCGGCCTGGACCGACGCCCAGGCGCTCCGCGAGCGCGGCGCTCGCGGCGTCGTCGAGCGCGGCGAGGTCTGCCGCGCTCGCGACGCCCTCCTCCACGAGCCGTCGCGCGAACGCCGGGCCGATCCCCTTGACCGACCGCAGGCGCTCGACCGGGTCGTCCACGCCGGCGGCGGCGCCCGCCTTCGACGCTGGGCGGGCTCGCGCGAGCTCGTCGTGGACCCAGCCGCGCACGCGCTCGGCGAGCCGCGCCTCGAGGTCCTCGAGCTGTGCCGAGAGCGCCTCGCGGCTCACGACGCTCGGGGCCGCGCTCGACTCGTGCGCCGTCGGAGGCGGCGGCGGAGGCGGCATCGACATCGGCACGCCCGCGCGCGCGGCGATGTCCGCGAAGCGCGCGACGAGCGAGACGAGGCGCGCCTCGACCGCCGCGACGCGCGGCGCGAGGGCCCCTTCGGATGCGCGCTCGAGCGCTCGCAGGCGCTCCTCGAGCGCCTCCGAGCTCGCCGACTCGAGGCGAGCGAGCCGCGACTCGAGGTCGGGCACGTCGAGGTCCGCCGCGCCGCGGCTCGTGTCCGACTCCAGCGCCGCGAGGCGCGCGTCGAAGGTGTCGAGCGCGCGGAGCTTCGATCCGAGCTCCGTCCCGCCGAGCGCCGCGAGCCGCGCCGCGCTCGCGCGCGCGACGTCTTCGAGCGCCTCGAGGCGCGCCGTCGCCGCGACCTGCGTCGCCTCGAGGGTCGCGAGCCGCTCGAAGAGCGCGTCGACCCGCGGATCCACCGCCTGCCCTTCGCCCTCCAGCCGCGCGAGGCGCTCGGCGTCCTGCACGCGGGACTCGACGCTGCGGAGGCGCTCGGGCACTTGGTCCAGGCCACGGAGGAGCGGCTCGAGGGCGACGAGCCGCGCCAGCGCCTCGTGGGCCCCAGGCGCCGCGGTCTTCGCCGCGAGCCCGGCGACGTCCTCCTCGAGGGCGCGGACACGCGCGAGCAGCGCCGCCGGTCCGAGCGACGCAGAGGTCGTCCGCTCGTGCTCCGTCGCGCTCGTCGCTTGGGGTGGCGTCGCCGCGCGCTTCGGCTCCTCTCGCTTCGGCTCCGGCCGCGTCTCCCCAGCGTCGCCGTGGAGCGACTTGGCGAGCGCCTCTGGCCGCGCCTCCTCGGCGTCTCCGTGGAGCGACTTGGCGAGCGGCGGCTCCGGCCGAGCCTCCTCATCGTGTGCTCGGAGCGGCTTCGCGAGCGTCGGTCCCGGCCGAGCGTCTTTGTCGTCGGCTCGGAGCGGCTTGGCGAGGGGCGGCGGGATGCTCGGTCGGGCACCACCGCGGAGCGCGGCCTGGACGGCGCTGGTCTTCAAGGACACCGTCGCGCGACTCGTTCGTGGAGTCTCGACCCGCGCGGCGATGGCGGGCGCCTCGCGAGGGAGCGCAGGTGGCGCGAGGCTCCGGCCGAGCCTCGCTGGCACCGCGGCGCCGGGCGCGGACGCCTCGGGCGCCCGAGGCCCTGTCATGTCGGAACGAGCCCCAGGCTGCGAAGAAGGCCCTGGCGCATCGGAGCGAGCCCCTGGATGCGCGGACGCCCCCGGCGGGTCGGTGGGTCGATCGGAGCCCTCCGGCTCGAGCTCCGCGACGCTCGTGCGGCCCGGAAGCGGAGGCGGCGCCACACTCGAGGACGGCGGCGTGGAGCTCGCCCGCGGCGGCAGGGGCGGCGGGGAGCTCGGTCGCTCGATGCCATGGCTCGTCCTCAGCTCGACCTCGTCGAGGGCGATCTCCTGCGTGTCGTCGCGCTGCCGCTCCTCCGTCATCGGCGGGAACGATACCGGATCCGCGCCCCGTCGTGTCCGTCGCGTCGGCTCCGCCGCTTCGTGGAACGAAACCGGCGAGGCAGGGTTCGTCGACCGAGATGACCGGGGCGATGACGGGAGTGATGACCGGGGTGATGACCGGGGTGATGACCGGGGTGATGACCGGGGTGATGACCGGGGTGATGACCGGGGTGATGACCGGGGTGATGACCGGGGTGATGACCGGGGCGATTCACGCGCACGCGCACGGTGGACGCATGTGCACGTGGACGTACGTGGACGTTGAAGGCTCGATCACGTCTCCGCGTGGCTCACGGCGGGGGAGGACACGCCCCGCCACACCGGCGCGGCGCTGATGGGGCTGTAACTTCGTGACAGCCCCATCGGCCTTGACGGTGTGGCGAGGCGTGTCCTCCCCCACCTGTCCTTTCGAGCGACCTTCGGGCCTCCCGGTGCCGGTCGCGGTCGTGGGACTCGCGTCGCTCCCGGTGCCACGTGGCTCGGACGACGGCGCTTCGCCCCCGGATTCGTCCGAGCGACCTCGAAGAGCAAAGCACGCCCGGTGCTTTCGGACGTTCGATGGAGATCACGCCCGAAAATTGAAAGTAGGGTCGGAGGCGAGCGCCGTCGTGAGCTGCGCGCACGACAGCGCTCGCAGGGTCCGACGTGCGCGAGGTGGCGACGTCCCGTGTCGAGAGCGCGGCGGTTTTTCGGATGCGGGATCGGCTTGCCCGCTCCGCGCTGAGGCGCTGCGCTCGGCAGGCGGGGTGACAGGCCGTCGGACGGGCACGCAGCCTCGGTTGCATGTCCGGCTTCGGCTTCGTTTCCGACTCCGCAACGCTGCAGGTGATCGCACCACGTCCACGTCCACGTCCACGTCGTCCACGTCCACGTCCACGACGTCCACGTCCACGTACGTCCACGTACGGCCACGTCCACGTCCACAACGTCCACGTCCACAACGTCCACGTCCACGTCCACGTACGTCCGCGTCCACGTCGTCCACGTCCACGTCCACGACGTCCACGTCCAACGTCCACGTCCACAACGTCCACGTCCACAACGTCCACGTCCACAACGTCCACGTCCACAACGTCCACGTCCACAACGTCCACGTCCACAACGTCCACGTCCACGTCCACGTCCACGTCGTCCACGTCGTCCACGTCCACGGGCGCGTGCGCGTGCGCGTGCGCGACCAGAAACGACCGACGTGGTTCTGAGCTCACCACAGCGAAGCATCCCTTACTTCACTTCCCGCGACTCATCCCCGGACCCTTCCCGCGACTCGTCCCCAAACCCACGCGGACGCGGTCGCGGTCCCGGACACGCACGCGGTCCCGGACACCCACGCGGTCCCGAACACGGACACGGACGCGGTCCCGGACACACACGCGGTCCCGGACACGCACGCGGTCCCGGACACGCACGCGGTCCCGAACACGGACACGGACGCGGTCCCGGACACGCACGCGGTCCCGGACACGCACGCGGTCCCGGACACGGACGGCACGCGGTCCCGGACACGGACGGACGCGGTCCCGGACACGGACACGCACGCGGTCCCGGACACGGACACGCACGCGGTCCCGGACACGGACGGGCGCGGTCCCGGACACGGACGCGGTCCCGGACACGGTCCCGGCCTCCGACGCGCCCCCGCTTGCCCACCGCCACGAGCCGCGTCAGGACGCGCAAGATGCCCCTCCTCTTCCCGCGCCTCGCGCGCCCAGACGCGCGCGTCGCCCTGCGCGTCGGAGACGAGACGCTGCGGTACGACGAGCTCGCGCGAGCGGCCGGCGGGCACGCGGCCTGGCTACGCGCGCGGGGTGTCTCGCCGGGCGAGCGCGTGGGCGTGTGGGCGGAAGGGGACCTTCCGACCCTGGTGGCCCTCGTCGGCAACGCGCTCGCGGGGGTCGCGAGCGTCCCCCTCAACCCCAAGCTCGGGGAGCGCGAGCTCGCCCACGTGCTCGACGACTCGACGCCCGCGCTGGTGCTCGCCACCGATCCCGCGGCGCTCCCCCCGCGCCTGTCCGGCGCCCTCCCGATCATGCGGCGAGAGGACGCGCCCATCGTCCGCCGCGAGGACGCGCCGCCCCCGCGCGAGGTCGACGACGCGCCGCTGCTCGTCCTGTACACGAGCGGCACGACGGGCGCGCCGAAGGGCGCCGTCCTCTCCGCGCGCAGCGTCGCCGCCAACCTCGACGCGCTCGCCGAGGCGTGGCGCTGGGGGGCGGACGACGAGCTCGTCCACGCGCTGCCGCTCTTCCACGTCCACGGGCTCGTGCTCGGCGTGTTCGGCACCCTGCGCGTCGGCGCGGGCCTCACGCACGTCCCCCGCTTCGAGCCGCCCCGCTTCGCCGACGCCCTGCGGCAGGCCACGATGTGCTTCGCGGTCCCGACGATGTACCACCGCTTGGCGGACGCCGCGGAGGAGTCCTCGGAGGTCCGCGAGGCGCTCCGGCGTCCCCGCTTGCTCGTCAGCGGCTCCGCGGCGCTCCCCGAGCGCGAGCACCGACGCATCGAGGCGCTCACCGGCCGGGGCGTGCACGAGCGCTACGGCCTGACCGAGACGCTGATCCTCTGCGGCGTGCGCGCGGACGAGGGGCCGCGACCCGGCGAGGTCGGCGCGCCGCTCGCGGGCGTCGAGCTGCAGCTCGTCGACGAGACGGGCGCCGTCGTCGACGAGCCCGATCAGATCGGCGAGGTCTGGGCCCGCGGCCCGAGCGTCTTCTCGGGCTATCTCGGGCGCCCCGAGGCGACGGCGGCGGCCTTCGCGGCGGACGGCTGGTTCCGAACCGGCGACCTCGCGACGCGCTCGCGCGACGGCCGCGTGCGCATCGTGGGCCGCAAGAGCACCGACCTCATCAAGAGCGGCGGGTTCAAGATCGGCGCGGGAGAGATCGAGAGCGTCCTGCTGGAGCACCCTGGCGTCGCCGAGGTCGCGGTGCTCGGCGTCCCCGACGAGGATCTCGGCGAGCGCATCGTCGCGTTCGTCGTCCCGCGCGGCGCCCCGCCTGCCCCCGAGGCGCTCATCGACCTCGTGGCGAAGGCGCTGGCTGCGCACAAGCGGCCGCGCGAGATCCACTTCATCGACGCGCTGCCGCGGAACGCGATGGGCAAGGTGCAGAAGGCGAAGCTGCGCCCGCAGGGCTGACCGACCGCGTCGGGGTCACCACGGCTCGGCTTGGCTCCCAGTCGTCGACGACCGAACCATCCGCCCGTCGTCGACGACCGAACCACGCTCTCGACGACACGGTCGAGTCATGACGGCGACCAGCCTCGACGACGCGACCGAGTCATGACGGCGACCAGCCTCGACGACGCGGTCGAGTCATGACGGCGACCAGGCTCGACGACACGGCCAAGTCCTGACGGCAACCAGGCTCGACGACGCCGCCGAGTCATGACGAACGAGGCTCGAAGGCGCGGCCGAGTGGTGCGAGGGGTGAAGGTCAGCCCGGCAAGAAGTCGAGCCGGTGGAGGAACTTCGCCATCTCTTCCAGATAATGACCGCGGTCGAGGTGCAGGAGGTGGCTACCCGGGAACCAGTGGATGGCGGGCCGCTCCCAGTGCTCCCAGAGCAGCCGCGAGTGCTTCGGGGGCGCGAGCCGGTCGCCGACGCCGCCCACGATCATCAGGCCCTCCTTGGGCACGACGGGCTGGTAGGTCAGCGGGTTGCTCACCGCGAGGAGGCGGCGGGCGTCGACCAAGCTGCGCCGGACGAGCTTCAGCATCGCGCGGACGGCGACCCCGACCGGCTGCCACTCGAGCACGAGGTCCGGCAGCGTGACCACGGGGACGTTCGGCACCGCGAAGGTGAGCCGCGGCTCCGCGACGGCGAGCACGCTCGAGGTGAAGCCACCCAGGCTGACGCCCGTCACGCCGACCTTCGGCGCGCCGCGCTCGTTCATGAGCCAGTCGATGAGGATGCGCAGATCCATCACCGACTGCGCGACCGCCTCGTTCGTGTGGGCGGGCCCGCCGGCGAAATAGCCGTGGCCGCTGAAGGGCGACCCGGTCGGCTGGCGCTCGCCGTGGAAGGGCAGCGTGAAGAGCATCACGTCGCAGCCCATCCGGTAGAACCAGGGGAGCGCGAAGAACCACTCGTTGACGAGGTAGAGGTCCGCCGTGAACCCGTGGATCGCGATGATCGTGGGGCGCGGGCCGTCGTCGTGCGACCAATAGCGCGCGTGCGCAACGCGGTTGGTGGCGTGGCGCAGGTAGCGGTCGTGCAGCCGGGGGTTCACGGGCATGAAGGGGCTGTCGAAGCGGACCGTCTCGCAGCGCCCGTCGTCCGGCGTGAAGCGCGGGTACCAGTCAGCGGCCGAGGTGCGGATGCGGACCCCGCGAGGCGGCGTCCGGAAGAACCGCGTGGGGTCGCGGCTCTCGGCCATCGGTAGGTAGAACGCGACGTCGTCGAGCGCGCGCCGGAGCTCCCACGGGTGGTAGCCGAGCGGCAGGGCGAGGCCCGCGACGAGCGTGGCGCCCGCGGTCCGGATGGCGACGTCGATCGCGGCCGTGCTCTGCACGCGCAGCCGGTCGCCGCCGATGAGCTCGAAGGACTCCTTCGAGTCCGCGAAGTCGATGGGGAGCGTCTCCCACCAGGGCTCTTCGAGCCGGAGCGGCGCGGTCGCGGCGCTGCCGTGCCGGATGCGTGACAGGAACGACGTCATCACCCTCATGGTAGTACGCGCGGCGCGCGACCCGAAGGAAACGGTGAACGGAGGTCGGCGCGCTCAGAGCTCGCTGGCCGGGAGGTCTTCGACGCGGACGAGGATGACGCTGACGTTGTCCTTCCCGCCGCGCGCGTTCGCCTCGTCGACGAGGCGAGCGACGGTCGCGTCGAGGTCGGTCGCGTCGATGAGCATCTGCGTCAGCGACTCGTGGTCGACCATCTTCGAGAGGCCGTCCGAGCAGAGCAGGTAGAGGTCTCCGCCCTCGGGCGTGTCGACGAGCAGATCGACGTCCACGTCGTCCGCGATGCCGAGCGCTCGCGTGAGCTGCGCGCCCCGGCGCCCCTTGATGCCGAGCGCCGCCGAGAGCGTGTGGTCCTGCGTGAGCTGCGTGAGCTCGCCGCGCCGAAGGCGATAGATGCGGCTGTCGCCGACGTGCCCGAGATAGGCGCGCTGACGGCGCGGGCTGAACGCCGCGGCGACGATGGTCGTGCCCATGCCGCGCTTGGACTCGTCCCGCTGGGCCTCTTCGAAGATCACGCGGTTGGCGGTGCGGATCGCGCGGACGAGCTCGTCCCCGCGGCGCGGCAGCTTCGGATCGGGCTCGAAGCCGAAGTGCTTGGTCTCGTAGGCGGCGGTGAGCGTGTCGACCGCGAGCTGGCTGGCGACCTCGCCGGCCGCGTACCCGCCCATCCCGTCGGCGACGACGAAGAGCTCACCTCGCAAGATCAGGAAGGCGTCCTCGTTGTGCTCCCGCCGGAGCCCCTGATCCGAGTGACCGCACGCGCTCACGAGGATCCGGGCGATCGGACCGGTCACGTCCTCCTCCGGCTCCTCTGCCGTCGCGAGGTCGATCTCGATCGAGTCCATCGCAGCTTCGGCCCGGAGCGCGGCCTCGAGGTCCGCGGGGCGCCGCGCGACGAAGGTCATCTCCACCTCGTCGTCCTCGGCGCTCGGCGGCTCGGAGGAGATGGACCCGGAGGGAGGTGGCCCCGATGGTGGCGCCGCCTGCGCCGCGTCTCCAAAGCCGGGGCGGTCGGGGGGCGCGCTCCGGCTCGCGGAGGTCGCCCCCTCGGGACGGGACGCCTCGCTCCGCGCGCGGAGGAGCAGCCACACGAACCCGATCGCACCCATCGCGATGATCACCGCGAAAATGACGTAAGTCAGCACTGGAACCCGTCCCCCGACGACGCGCGCGCGCCGCGGGAGGCACGCCGAGCGCGCACGTCTCCCCGCGCGCTCGAGCCCACCACGGAACACAGCATCGGACACACCACGGACGGAATGGAACACGATGCGCGAACGGACGCCAGTCGGGATTCACCCCCCGCCCGTCCTCGACACCGCCACGGAATCTCCGCATCGTGGCCACCCCCACGCCCTGCGGTCCGTGCAGGACCGAGGGATGCCCTCGCCCCTTCGCCCCCGAGCGGTCCCCCCGGCCGCCCTTCGCGCCCGACATCGCCGACGCCGCATGATCGCCCTCGGAACCCTCGGCCTCGCGTGGCTGCTCGCCGCCCTCGCCCTCGACCGCCATGGCCTCCGCCGCCCCGCCGGCCGCTTCGACGCGATCGTCGTCGCAGGTTGTCGCGTCACGGCCGAGGGCGAGCCGACCCCCGCCTTGCGCCGCCGCTGCGAGCTGGCCGCGGAGCTCTGGCGCGAAGGCCACGCCCCGACGGTCGTGCTGACGGGGGGCGTCGGGGCGGAAGGCCCGAGCGAGGCCTCGGTCGCCGCGCGCGTGGTTCGCGCGCTCGGCGTGCCGGACGACGCCATCCTGCTCGAGGAGCGCTCGACCAGCACGGAGGAGAACGCGCGCCACGCGGCGAGCGTCCTCTCACCCGCGGCCCGCGTGCTCGTGGTGAGCGACGCCTACCACGTCTTCCGCTGCGAGCGCGTCTTCGCGCGTCACTTCGCCGCCGCCCGCGGGGTGGGCTCGAGAGGCCAGCCCTGGCCGCGCGCGCAGGGGGCCCTCCGCGAGGTGCTCGCCATCGCGATCTACGGGCTGCTCGGCCGCCTCTGACCTGCCGCCGCGGCCCCTATGGGCCTCAGGCGCCGCGGGCGCGCTCCGCGCCGCGGCGGAGGCGCGAGAGCGCTCGATCGCGCCCGAGCAGGATCAGCGTCTCGTAGAGGCCCGGGCTCGCCGTGCGCCCGGTCATCGCGACGCGGGCCGGCTGCGCGAGGTTCTTGATCGCGATCCCGTCCCGCTCGAGCCACGCGGTGGTCGCCGCCTCGAGCGCCTCCGCCTCGAAGGCGGTCGACTCGACGAGCGACGCGAAGGCCTCGAGCAGCGGCGCCGCCTCGGGGACGAGGAACTTCTTCGCGCCCTTCTCGTCGAAGACCAGCGCGTCGTCGGCGCGGAAGAAGTAGTCGAGCCCCTCAGCGAGGTCGACCAAGGTCGTCGCGCGCAGCTTCACCGGCTCGATCGCGGCGACGAGGCGCGGGTCACCCGGCGCGACCTCGAGCCCGCGCTGCGCGAGGAAAGGAACGACGAGCCCAGCGAGCGCCTCGTTCGTGAGCACGCGCAGGTGCGCGCCCTGCACGTGCGCGAGCTTCTTCACGTCGTAGCGGCTGCCCGTCCGTCCACAGGCGGACCAGTCGAACTTCTCGATCAGCTCCGCGCGCGTGAAGATCTCGTCGTCGCCGTGGCTCCAGCCGAGACGCGCGAGGTAGTTGAGTACGCCATCGGGCACGTAGCCGAGATCGCGGTACTCGAGCACGGCCACGGCCGCGTGCCGCTTGCTGAGCTTCTTGCCGTCGGGCCCGAGCACCATCGGGAGGTGCGCGAAGCACGGCGGCTCGGCCCCGAAGGCGCGGTAGAGGAGGATCTGTGGGGGCGTGTTGACGAGGTGGTCGTCGCCGCGCGTCACGTGGGTGATGCCCATCGTCAGATCGTCGACGAACGCCCCGAAGTTGTAGAGCGGCAGGCCGTTCTGCCGCAGCAGCACGAAGTCCTGCTGCTCGGCGTTCGGGTAGGCGATGGGGCCGTAGACGAGGTCGTCCCAACCCGTCTCGCCCTCGCTCGGCGCCTTGAAGCGCACCACGTGCGGGACCTCCGGATCGCCGTCCGTTCGGTCGCGCCAGGGCGAGCGGAAGCGGAAGCCCCCGTGGCCGTGCGCCTCTTCCCACGCCTTGCGCGCGGCCTGGATCTCCTCGGTCGTCGCATAGCAGCGGTAGGCGTGGCCGCTCTCGATGAGGCGCTCGGCGTGCTCCCGATAGAGCGCGAGCCGCTCGCTCTGCTGGTAGGGCCCGTGCGGCCCGCCGACCTCCGGGCCCTCGTCCCAGTCCAGCCCGAGCCAGCGCATCGAGTCGTAGATGATCTGGATCGCCTCATCGCTGTTGCGAGCGACGTCCGTGTCCTCGATGCGCAGGACGAACTCGCCCCCCCGTTGGCGCGCGTAGAGCCAGGCGTAGAGGGCGGTGCGGACACCACCGATGTGGAGATAGCCGGTCGGCGAGGGCGCGAAGCGGAGGCGCACGGTCATGAGGTCTCGGGCCGGTGCGCGTCGCGCACGGTCAGGGGTGTCGATGGCGACGGCGCTGCTCGAGCGCCGGCGCGTCGCGCGGCTTAGTGCTGGGCGCGCGGCGTGTCGAGCGGACGCCACGCGATGCGTCGGAATGGCCCAGGGTGTGCCCGCGACTCACACCCGAGCGTGGGTCGTCTCGCGGAGACCCGGCGTTTCTCCCGGGTGGGTCGCCGCGGCGAGGCGGGTACGCTCCTTGCTGATTCCTCGCGAGACAGATGCATGGCCGAGCTCGCGCGCCGCCCAGTGGACGGCGCGCAGCATCGCGAACAGAGGGCCATGAGAGGCCCGCGGGGCCTCGCCCCCGTCGGGAGGGGCCAGAGACGCCAGCCACAGCCCCTCATACGAAGAACCGGATTCCCCCTTGCTGCCGGGGTCGCGGCCAGTAGGGTCGCGACGGCCGCACGGTCGAGGTGACGACGATGAACGACATGGTGGCGCGAAGCGTGGTGCGAACGGCGGTCTCGATCCTCTGCGTCAGCCTCGCGATGCTCGGTGGGCGCGCGCTCGCGCAGGAGGCGCCCCGAGACGACGACATCGAAGCGCCCCTCGCGCCTGGAGACATCCCCGCCCCGCCCACGCCGGACGACGCGCCCCTCCCTGCCGCGCCGACCGGCGACGACCCAAGCGCGCTGGGACTCCCCGCCCCGTCCACGGCCCCCAGCCTCACCGACGTGACGACCCTCCAGCCAACGCACGACGACGACGACGAGGTCTGGGCGCGCTACCACGAAGCCGCGCTCGCGCTCGCGGCCGACGACCGCGACGAAGCCATCGCGCTCCTCCTCGCGGTGAGCGCGCGGAGCGACCACCCGGCGGCGGCGCTGGCGGAGCGCCTGCTTCGCCGGCTCGGACACCGCGAGCAGCTCCCGACGCGCTCCGGCGAGCTCCGACGCCCGCTCGCGCGCGCCGAGCTCGCCGCGTGGCAGACCGCGGGCGGCGCGGCGCTCGGGGTGCTCACGTGCGCGCTCGCCGAGTGCGACGACGTGCGCATCTGGACGCTCGCGATCCTCGGCGGCGCCGCGATCGGCGCGGGCCTCTCGCTCGGCCTCTCGCGCGACGGCGTCACCCCGGGTCAAGCGTCGCTCTACGCGTCGGCGCTCCGCTGGGGCTACCTCGACACGTGGCTGCTCTCGAGCGTGCTCGGCCTCACGTGGCGAACCGTCGACGACCCCTTCGACGGCCGACGGCTGGAGTACACCAACGGCCACATCGCGGCGCTCCTCATCGGGCAGTTCGTCGGGCTCGGCGGCGCGTTCCTGATCGACCGCCTCGTCGGCCCCACCGCGGGCGACGTCGGCCTCGTCGACAGCCTGCACAACCTCTCGTCGGCGACCCTCTTCCTCACCTTCGCCGCAGCCAACCTCCTGAACTTCAACACGCAATCCGACGCGACCCGCGTGCTGCTGCCAGTGCTCCTCGGGAACGTGGCGGCGCTCGGCCTCGGCGCGTGGCTCACGACGAAGGTGCGCATGAGCCGCGCGCGCGCGCTCCTGCTCGACGTCGGGATGGGACTCGGCGCGGGGCTCGGCATGGGCATCCCTGCGTTGGCCCGCGGCGACGACGTCCGCCGCGGCGCGCTCTTCGGCGGCGGCGCGATCGGCGTCGTGGGCGGCTTCATCGGCACGTGGTTGCTCACCCGCAAGCTCGACGACGACGACCGAGACGTCGCGCCGCCGGTGCAGCTCTCGATCGCCCCCGCGATGGGCGGCGCCTACGCGAACCTCGCGGTGCGACTGCGCTGAAGCGGGGGCCGTCGAGAACCGGGCCGCGGAGGTGCCCGCGAGAAGGCGACCTGTGAAGCGCTCGCGAGAAGCGCCCCCGTGGGGAGGCGCTCGCGAGCACCGACCCGTAGAAGCCGAGTCGTGGCGGCGCTCGCTTGGAGCGCCCCACGATCGACTCTCCTACGATCGCCCTCTCAGGCAACACGCCGGCGCACTCAGCCGACCCCTCAGCGAACGCTTCAGCCCTCGTCGAGCACGTGCCGATCGAGCACGAACGCCGTCATCGACCCGGCGAGCACCTCGCGATCGCCGACGCGCGCCGAGACCGAGAGCACGCGCTTCTTACCCTTCGCTTCGACGACCGCGGCGTGCGCCACCACCTCGTCACCGACACGCACGGGCGCGACGAAGCGCACCTCGGACGAGCCGAGCACGACGAGGGGGTCGTTCACGGCCAACATCGCCGCGTGGTCCGCCAGCCCGAAGACGAAGCCGCCGTGCACGAGCCCGCGGTCATCCGCCGCCATCTCGGCGCTCGCGACGAAGGAGGCCGTCGCCTCCCCCGCCGAGAGCTGGCCCGGCGCGCCGCAGAGCCGATGCGAGATCCCGAGGTGGGTCCTGACGTCGCTCATCGCGCGTTCACTGCGCCGGCTGCGCGGAGATCGTCAGCTGATAATCGCCGGTCTCGCCAGGGCTCATCGAGTTGGCCCAGACCACGTAGGTCGTCGTACGCGGGGCGGTGTGCGTGATCGTCGCGACCGCCTGCTGGGCCGCGGACTCGACGAGCCCCTCATCCCCTTGGTTCTCCATGCGGAGCTGCAGGTAGGGCTGGAGGTTGCCCGACTGCATCGCCAGGCTGATCGTCCAGCCCTCCTTCGCCTTGAACTTGTACTCGTCGTAGAACGACCCATCCGCGGGGTGCGTCGTGTCGCCCGCCTCGAGGCGACCGCTGTGCGACTCGCTCACGGGATCCGGACCGCAAGCGGTCAGACCGAGCGCGAGCGCCAGCCCGAGCGTCGAAAGTAAAGCCTTCATCATCCTCTCCTCCGTCAGGGTTCCACGGACCGTACCGCGGGACGGCGGCGAAAGTCGAACCCGGGTTCATGGGGCGGGCGCGTGTGCTTCGACGGACGCGTCGGGCGCGGACATCTCTGCGCGCCACGATCCCCGGCATCTCCCGCGTCGAAGTCTGGGTCCTTGCGAGCCGGCGGCAACGGGCGCGAGGTTCGAGAGGGGCGACTCAGCGCCAGCCGACCTTGGGCCGCTCGATGGTCGCGCCCACCGCGCGCACGAGATCGCCGGTCAAGCGCGAGGTGATGTCGAGCTGTCGCTGGCGACGGGCCATCACGACGACGAACACACTCCATGGCACCTCGCCACCGTGAGCGGCCGCGCAGTCGGCGAAAAATTCGCGCAACAGCTCGTCGTCCGCGAGCTCTTCTACGGTAAAGTCGTCGGCACGACGGGCCCAAACGCGGGTGAGGGGGACGACGGTCATGTGCGTGAACGCTCCTGCAGGGCGCCATCTAACGTATCAAGAACTTCGTCCCAGCGCCGTCGGCGCGGGGTAGCCAGCGTGTCTGCGGGGCCGAATGCCGCGAGGCGCGGGCGCGGGCGCGGAAGTTGGCGCGGGTCGACAGAAGGATTCGAGGGGTACCGAGCCGACGGGCGGGAGCGACAGCGCGCCCACCGCGAGCGACGCCGTGCCGCCAGTTGTCACGCACCACCCTCGCCGCGTAAGGCTCCGATATCACTGCCCGCAGCGGACCAGATCGTGGACCGCGCACTCGCCCTGTCACGCTTTGCGAGGCTCGTCCGGCGCTGGTCGTCTGGGGCTCGTGGGGCCTCTGCGACCAGACGCAGCTGCGCCGGGACGGCGTCGAGTACCCGACGCATGAACCTGTGACGAATGTGTGTTCGGCCGTGCGGGGGTCTCGAGGGCGCCCACCACCGCGCGCTCGACGCGAACAACATCGCCCGCCTCCTGCCCTGCATCGTCGGCGGGCAGTGCCTGCCCTCGTCAAGCGCTCGCCTCCTTCGGCCTGGCGACAAGCAGCGATCGCTTCTCGTGGAGGCACGAACGGCATCGCCGCGCAGAGGCGCCACGAGTCTACTCTACGGGTTCTCCGGTGGTTGTGAACGATGGTGTTCCTTGGTATCTACTCGTCGTCCTTCTTGCGCGAGGTACCTGGCGTGGCCGACGAGATACCAACCATTGGCGAGCCCGCAGTGAGCCCGCAGCGCTCATGAAGATCGGGAAAAAGACGGCGTACACGATGGCGCAGAGCGGCGATCTGCCCTGCTTCAAGGTCCGCGACCAGTGTCGGTTCCGGCGGGCGGACATCGACGCGTGGATCGCTGAGAAGGTCCCGCGGAAGGACCAAGGCCCGGAGGACGAATGAGCGCAGAGGTCTCCGCAGGGGATGTGCTTCCCTTTGATGCATTCAACGAACTCTATTGCGCGCTCACGGGTCACGACGGCGCGTGCCGCTGGCAGTATCGGCTCTTTTCGGACCTCGATGCAGGCCGCTTCCCGACCGACGTCGAGCTGGCCACTGGTCTCGGCAAGACCTCGATCATCGCGTTGTGGATCTTGGCCTTGGGTCGCGCGCTCGCGCGCGAGCCGAGCGTCGTTCCCCGTCGCCTTGCGTACGTCGTAGATCGCCGCGTCGTCGTGGACCAGGCATCTGATTTCGCTGAGCAAGTGCGCGGGCGCCTCGAGCAGGCCGTTCGGGACGAGAAGCACGTTCTCCACGCGCTCGCGACGACGTTGAAGAGCGCGGGGTGCACCCCCTCGGTTGTTGAGGTCTCCACGCTACGCGGGCAGCGCGCGCTCGACACGCGCTGGCGGGACGACCCGACGCGCCCTGCGATCATCGTCGGCACGGTCGACATGATCGGCTCTCGCCTACTCTTCAGTGCCTACGGACGCGTGGGCCCTTGGGGCCGCGCGCTCGAGGCCGGGCTGGTTGGGCAGGACTGTCTGCTCGTCCTCGACGAGGCTCACCTCTGCTCGCCCTTCGCCACGACGCTCACCGCGATTGAACGCCGCGTCGGCACGCTGGCTCCGTTCGCGGTCGTCAGGATGGGCGCCACGATGGAGCCCGTTCGAGACCTGCTCCGGCGAACGCCCGGACTGCCCGAGGAGCCGACCACGCGACGTGTCTTCCAACTTCTCCACGTCGACACCGTCATCGACGGACACGCTTGGCCGAAGGAGACCGACGACCAGAAGGTCAGCGATCGCCTCAACGCCAAGAAGAAGATCGAGGTCGAGGCGCTGGACGCCAACAAGGGCGTCGGCGCTCAGCTCGCTGGGTGGGCCATCGAGAAGTCGAAGGCCGACAGCGGCGCGGTCATCGGCATCGTAGTGAACACCGTCGCCGAGGTTCGAAAATGCGCCGCTGCGCTTCGCGAGGGAGGCGTGCCAGACGAGCAGATCGTAACGCTCACGGGCAGCATGCGCGGCTGGGATCGCGATGCCGTCGTGGAGTCCGAGAAGTACGCGCGCTTCAAGAGCCAGCGTGACCGCACGGCGGTCTTCGACTCGCCGATCTTCCTCGTCGCGACCTCCTGCGTCGAGGTCGGCGCGGACATCGACTGCGATCACCTCGGCGTCGAAGCATGCGCCGTCGACAGCCTCATCCAGCGGCTCGGTCGCGTGAACCGGCTTGGTGCAAGCGATCGAGCTGTCACGGTGAAGTTGGTGGGCGACAAGGAAGGGACCGACCCTGCCGGGAAGGTCTTCGTGTGCGTTCAGGCGCTCGTGACCGACGGCCAAGAAGTTCACGGCTCGCCGGCAACGTTCCCTGCACGTCTGCGAGATGAGCTCGAGGACGTGGAGGAGCGCGGGCTTTTCGATGTGCGCGTTCCTCCTCCGGCGCTGACCAGCGCGGTGCTTGACGACTTCGCGATGACCTCGAAGCACCCGAACGCCGGGGCTCGCCCGGATGTCGGCCGTTGGCTCCACGGCAGCGTCGAAGACTCCTCGCTCTACATCGAGCTTGCCTGGCGCGCGGAGCTCGATCGGGTGACCGAGCCCGACGATGCCGAACGACTCGTTGCAGCGTTCCCGGTCGGTGCGCGTGAGACGGCGCGGTGTCCGCTCTACGAGGCCGTCGACCTGCTCAAGGCGGTTCGTGGTCGAGCCGTCGAAGACGACGCGCTCGGGGCGCGTTTTCTGCTCGTCACACGCTACGGTGAGACCACGACGTTCCGCCTCCGCGACCTTCCGTCCGACGACGACGGCGACCTTCGCGCGGCCCTTCACGACGCCACGGTCGTGCTGCCGACGAGCGTCGGTGGCTACGACGGCCAGTTCGTGAACCCTGCCTCCCGGCAGCCCGTGGGCGACATCGCAGAGCAGGCGCAGCCTACGAGCCGCGCGCAGCGTCGTCGGCTATGGGTCGACTCGGGGAAGGTCACGGCGGCCTCAGCGAACGACGGTGAACCGCAACAGATCGATTCCGACACCGACGCCGAGGATCTCTTGAGCGAGGCCGAAGATGTTGCCGATGAGCTGCTCGGCGGTGGCTGGCGGCTCGTCGAGGCGGCGGGCACCGGAACGCGCGGCGTGGTCGTGGCCCGTGAAGACCGCCGTGCGCTCGAAGACGCCGAGGACGACGACGGCTCGCTCGGCTTCCAGAAGGAAGTTCTGCTCACCCGGCACCTGGGCGACGCGCGCACCAAGGCGACAGAGCTGTGTCACCGGCTGTCGCTTCCCACGGAGCTGCGAGATACCGTCATCGAGGCCGCTGGCCAGCACGACCTCGGCAAGGACCGCCCGTGGTGGCAGCGCGCCGTGGGCCGCATCGACAAGCCTGCGGTCGCGAAGTCGGACCACTCGCGCTTCGATCACAAGATCAACCGAGGCTACCGCCACGAGCTGGGCTCCATTGCAGACCTCGGAGACGGCAAGGCGAGCTTGCCGGCCACGGTCGACCGCGAGCTGTGCCTGCACCTCGTGGCCGCCCACCACGGTCACGCTCGCCCGGGCTTTCGCGTCGAGGCGCTCGGACCGGTCGTCACCGATGGAGCGAAGCGCGGCTTGTCCGAGACGCCCGCGCGCTTCGCGAAGCTCCAGGCCCAACATGGCTGGTGGACGCTCGCTTGGCTCGAGGCGCTGGTGAAGGCCGCCGATCTGCTCGCCTCGCGCGACGAGGAGGGCGCGTCGTGACGATGCTCCAACTCGCCATCGATGCTCGCAACCCTGGCGAATACCTCGCCGTCTGCGGCCTGCTCGAGGTGCTCAACCGCTACGACGCGAACGCGACCTCGGCGTGGCGGCGGGCGACGGGCGTGCTGCCTTCGCTGCCCTCTGCCGCCGCCGACGTGTGCGAGGTCAACACGACCATCGACGAGGCCACCGTCGCTGCGCAGGTCGGGCAACAGCTCGGCTCGAAGGAGGCATGGAAGGCGATCACGGAGAACGGCCGCGTGCCGCTCGCTGACTCGGTTGGTGGATGGTGCGGTGCCCTCGAGTTCTCGCTGCCCGACAAGTCGCCGGTCGTGGTCGACCATTGGTACGAGTGGGCGCACGCTTCGAACGGTCGCATCGTTCAGCGCCTCGAGAAACGCGATGGCAAGAGCCGCTGGAAGTTCTGGGCAGGTAAGCAGGACGAGGCGAGCATCAAGAAGGGCACGTACTCGGCGAGCCTGCGCGGCATTGCTGGGCTCAGCCTGGACCTCGTCCAAGCGGCCCAACTGTCGTCACCGCAGAAGCTCCAGGACATCATCGCGTTCACGTCACCGGGGGCGAGCCGATTGAACCTCGACGCGGTGGCAACCCGGTCGTCGATCGATCGTGGCATCAGCGCCAACGACGCGACCAAGAGCGGGGGCACCTCCCAAGGTCGCCCCGCGATGGAGTTGCTCGCTGCCATCGGGATCTCGACGTTCTTCCCTCCGCGCCGCGGAGGCGACAACGCCCCGCACGGAGTCGTCGGGGTCCGGAAGCGGGTCTTCACCTACAGCACCTGGAGCCCGCACCTGCCGCTGGCGCTCGCGCGCATGGCTGCGCGAGGCGTGGAGGTCGCGCCTACCGAACTGGTCAGGCGTGAGACCATCATCGACATGATGGGGCAGTACGGCTACTTCAAGCTTGCTCGTCCGGCCGGAATCACCGAGTCGGTGACATCGGGCAGCGACGACGAGATCGATGACGAGGACAGCGATGAGTAACGACACAACCGTGACGCAGTTCGACGACCTTCTCAACGACGATGCCGACGTCGCCGCCATCGTGATCCGTGAGCGCCTTCGCCCGGTGCAGGGCGCGCGGGGTGTCTTCTTCCCTCCGACCTTCGCGGCCACCGGACGTGGCAAGAGCGACTACCAGATCGACCACTTCGGCCCACGCGCCGACGATCCTGAGGGCGCTCAGAAGGACGGTGCCATCGCGAACCGCTGCACCGTCGACTCCGTGCCGTCGCAGGCCAACCGCCTCGAGGCCCGGCTGCTCAAGTACTCGGGTACGTCGCTCCCGAAGGTCACCATCTCGGGCAGCCGCGTAGGCCAGGGTTCGATCGACCTGCTCGAGGTCGGCCACCGCGTTGGCGACGCTGTCGTTCGCTACAGCAAGAACGGCGACAAGGACGGCTTCGAACCGTTCGAGGCGGCACTGCAAGCCTACGTGAAGGGCGACGCGGCTCCGCTCGCGAAGCTCGCGCCGACGTCGCTCGTGTTCGGGCACTGGGATAGCCGCGACTCGGCCACGAAGAAGTCGACCAAGTCGAAGGCGCGTCGCCTCATCCGCAGCGAGATCGTCGCCTTCAACGTACAGAAGGTGACGAAGCGTAGCCAGTACTGGTCAAGCATCGATCCCGAGGTGAGCCAGGAGCTGGAGCAGATCCTGAAGGAGGCGAAAGAGGCGGCGCAGGATGACCCGAACAGCAAGAACGCGGCGTCGCAGCTCGGCATGACGGACGTACCGGCCCCCGAGTCCCCTGGCGGCGTGATCGCCTTCGGTCCCATCGAGCGCACCACCATCATCGCGCTGTCGGGCGTGCGCGCTCTCGCGACCTTCAAGCCCGCGACCGATGCTGGTGTGATCGAGATCGACACCGACAAGACCCTGGCTCTGCGCCGGTACCTGTTCGCGCTGGCGCTGGCGGCGGCGGCGGACCACGGCGTGTGGGACCTTCGCGAGGGATGCATCCTCGTGCGCGAGAGCAAGACTGAGAACGGGAAGACCGTCGCCGATCCGACTGCCTTCACCGCCGTGACGGTGAAACACTCGGGCGCGGAGGACACGTTCGCCGCTCCGTCGAACGGTGCCGCCAAGAGCTATCTCGACGAGGCAGCCAAGGCGTTTTTTGGCGAGGGAGCGTTCCCCGCGGTCGTCACCCTGACGTTCGATCCGAGTGGCGCGAAGGCGGCGGTCACCGCGAAGGGCGGGAACGCCACGGGCGGACCGAAGAAGAAGGGTGACCTCGTGGCGGCACTCAGCGCACTCCCGGAGTACGCAGGCAAGGACTCGGAGCTCAAGAAGAAAACGGTCGGCGACTTGAAGAAGCTCTGGCAAGTAGCCGAGTCGAAGACGGCTGACGCTCCTACCGCTAGCGAAGCATCGACCGATGCCGAAGAGAGCGTGACGGGCGACGACAACGCGGAGATCTGATGCCTCTCGCGATCCGCGTTCAGTTCCTCGCCGGGTACTCGGGGCGTGAGTGGCCGCCGAGCCCTGCGCGCCTCTTCAAGGCGCTCGTGTCTTCGGCACGCGCGGGCTGGTCGCACAGCAACCGCGAGGCGATCGACGACTCGCTGCGCGTGCTCGAGCGGCAGGGCTGGACCGAGAACACGACGCTGCCCGAGATCTTTGCGCCTCGCGCCACGCTGCGCCCACCTCGCCAACGACGTTTCGTACCTAACAACTCCAAGAACTGGCCCTCCGAGCGCAAGCTCAACCCAGAGAAGGGCATCGACCTCGAGCCCGAGCCGATGGTCGGCTGGGATATCGAAGCTCCGCACACCGTCTGGTACTGGTGGCCCAGCGTCGAGGCATCGCACGTCTCCGTCATCCGCGACGTGTCGCGGCGGGTCGTCAGCGTCGGCAAGGGCGAAGACCTCGCTGTGCTCGATGCCACCGATGCGGAGCCACCTGCCGACGCAGTGCGCTGGCAGCGTGCTTCGAGCGGCCCGTCCCTGGAAGTCCCCGAGGCTGGTTGCCTCGATGTCTGCGACGCCGTGTTCGCGCGTGATATCAACGAGCTGCCGCTGCCAGCGGCGGGCGTGCGAGCCGTGACGTACGCATCGGATACTCGAGCTGATGGTCGTGAGGTTACGACCTTCGTGCTAGGCCTCTGGCGCCAGGAGGGCAAGCGCTGCTCGTGGGACGCGCGCTTGCTCCGGCAGGTCGTCGGGCCAGTGCGGCACCTCCTCGACGAAGTCCGCACCGAGGTTGTGGACGTGCTCGCGAGAGGTCCGAGCGATCGCCCCGCACTGGAGGCGCTCGTTCGCCGCGTGCTCTTGGGGCACGACGAGAGCGACAAGCCGACCAGCGAGCCACACCTCGCGGTCCTGCCGCTGCCGAGCGTGCTTGGCCCGTACCCGGATGGCCGCGTGCGCCGCATCGCCCTCGCAGACTTCGGTGCGGATGACGACCCGACTCGGCGCGCGATCATCGAGACGGCGCAGGTGCTTCTCCACGGCCGCGAACTGGTCGACAACGGACGAGGCACCGGCATCGTTCTCGACACGGAGCCCGACGGTCAGTGGCTGCGCGCCATCACCAAACGCTCGCGCACCTGGGCCACGGTGACCCCGCTCGTGCAGCAGGCGAAGGAGCTTACGGGCAACGAGTGGAGGCGCCTTGTCGAGGCGCGTCGGAACGCCGAGCAGGAGCCTGCGAAGGCCGCCGCTCGCGAGCTTCACCTCCAGAAGCGGCGACGCGAGCTTGTTGAACGAAGCGTCCGCCAGGCCACCCAGAGCCAAGAAGTACGCGTCGAGTCACTCGAACTCGCGTCGGGCGGCACCCTCGCGGGAGTTCACGTCGCCACTCAGTATCGTGCCAGGGGCTACCTCGGGGAGACGCCGAGGCTGCATGTGCGCGTCACCTTCGACCGTCCGGTCGCAGGCCCGATCGCCATTGGCAGGGGCCGACATGTGGGCTTCGGGGTCCTTTGGCCGACTGACGGATGACCCATCTACCACCGCGACCGAGGCCCTCGGCTGCGACGGCCTACGTGCGTGACCTGAAACGGGGCCGTCGCCTCGCGGCGACGGAGAGTCCGTAGCATCGTGGCGTGCGAGTGACCCTGCGACGCGCTTCAACGGGGCCGTCGCCTCGCGGCGACGGTGAGGGCCAGGACCGTGACGATCACGCAGCGCCAGAGCATCGCCGCTTCAACGGGGCCGTCGCCTCGCGGCGACGGAGAGCAGGCTGGGTAAGTGGCTGACGAGCCACCAAGACGCGCTCGCTTCAACGGGGCCGTCGCCTCGCGGCGACGGAGAGATCGGCGCCCGGCCCCGGCGCCATCTCGTCCTTGTTCAGGCTTCAACGGGGCCGTCTCCTCGCGGCGACGGAGAGCGCTATCGTCGCTGGCGTGGCGGCGGCGGCGATGAGCGCGCTTCAACGGGGCCGTCGCCTCGCGGCGACGGAGAGCGGCTCGCACGTACCGGTCGATCCTCGCGCACTTCGACGACGCGCTTCAACGGGGC